>NZ_JAIBNX010000059.1 GCF_026130045.1 Micromonospora sp. CPCC 205371 | reverse complement strand
CGACCCGGTGGCCACCGCTCCCCCAGACACCGGCCGCGCCGACACCGGGCGCGCGGACGCCGGCCGGGCCGACGCGGGCCAGCGTGCTGACGCGGGCCGGGCCGACGCTGGCCGTAGCGAGAGCCGCTGGTCGGAGTGGCGCCAGCGCGCCGAGGCGCGGGCCGAGCAGCAGTTCGGCCGGGCGGTCGGCGACAACTTCGGCGGGCGACCCGCCGGCCGGGGCGGCGAGGCCGGTCCCGGGCGGCTCACCCCCGAGATGGTGCAGCGCGCGCTCGACACGCCGCCGGAGAGGCTCAACGCGTACGGCAACCGGCTGCGCGACTTCGTCGAGCAGCACTTCACCCACGTCGACGAGGCCACCGGCACCCGCCGCCCGATGGACAGCGACGCCATCGACGCGCGCCTGCGCGAGCTGCGCGGCGACACCCCGGCCGCCACCCCACGCGACTCCTCTCCGGAAGACGCGCGCGACGGCTCCCCGCCGCCGGACACCGCCCGCGACGACGTGCCACAGCGAACCGAGGACGGTGGAGACCGTGGGGATTCTGGTCGACTTCAGGAAGGTGCGGGAAGACAACCAGACGGTGGAGTACCTGTTCGGGTACCCGGAGATGGACCGGCGCCTGGTCGTCCAGAAGGACAGCCAGACGGGTCGGCCGCTGGACGGGGAGACCAACGGTCAGTACAGCCACGCACTGATGGGAATCCTGAAGCGGCATCACCGCGACAGGGCGTGGCCGGACCGCGGGACCTGGGCGTCCTAGACGGTCCTACTCGCGGCGAGACAACATCAGACGGCGGCACGGCACGTGACACCGCCGCACGCGACGACGCCCCCGCTCAGGACGGACGCGCGCGCGAGGACGCGCCCCCACGCGAAGACGGGACGGCTCGTGATGATGCGCCTGCGCGGGACGATGGCGCGGCACGCGATCATGGGGCCGCGCGAGACGATGGCGCGGCGCGGGATGACGGTGCCGGGCGGGACGACGGCTCAACGCGGCCAGAGCCGCCGGCGCGGGATGACGCGCTGGTGCCGGATCGCGGCGGGCGGGCGGACGAGCCGGGTGCGGTGGCGCCGGTGCGCGACGCGGGGCCCGGGCGTACAGATCCGGGAGAGACGCCGCGCAACCGGCTCATCGACCGCGTCAAGGCCCGCCTCAACGACATCTTCGGCCGGCAGGAGCAGGCGGCCCACGAGCAGGCGCTGCGTGACCAGGCCGTGCGCGACCGGTACCACGAGGAGATGCGCCAGGCCCGCGAGCGCATCGCGCAGGCGATCGAGGGTGATCCTCGGGTACGCCAGGCGCGGCATGACGCGCAGCAGCAGCGCTGGGCGGAGCAGCACGCCCGTGCGGAGGTCAACGCCAAGCAGGCCGAGGCACAGGTCGCCCGCGCCGACGAGGCGCACTCGCGGCAGCGGGCGCAGCAGCTGCGCGACTGGGCCAACCAGCTCGACCCCGCGAACCCGCACCGCAACGGGCTGATCCACCAGGCCGACCAGGCGACGGCGCACGCCAACCAGCGGGCCATCGACGCGCAGCGGGCGGACGCCGAGGCGCAGCAGGCGCACCAGCGAGCCGAGGACGCGCGCACCAAGGCCACCGAAGCCGACACCGCCGCCGACAAGATCACTCGCGATCTGTACGGCGAGAACAAGCAGGCGTGGAAGTGGGCGAACCAGCGGCTCGAACAGGGGTACCCCCTCGTGGGCCGGGACCACCGCGGTCCGGAGGTCTCCGCACTCACCGGTCGCGGTGACCCGCCGCCCGTCTGGGCCAACCGCCCGTACGGGGAGAACGGCGGCCTGCGGCACCCGCTCGCCGTCGACCAGGCCCGGCTGGAGAACGCCCTTCGCGACCCGAGCGGCGGGTACCAGCGCACGCCCGACCCGAAGGGTCCATGGCTGAAGCTGGTCAACGCGTTCGGGTTCCACGTCGACCCGACGCGCACCCAGAACTGCCTCGACACCGTGGCGGCACTGTTCGACACGTTCGTGCACGGCCGGCCCACGGTGGCGGCGCCGCGCACCTTCGACGGGTACTCCAGCGGCAACCCGCACCTGCCGTTCGCGGGTGAGCGCGGTGGACCCGGCCGGATGGAAGACCTGACCGGCGGCCGGTACCAGTCGGTGGTCAACAACGTGTCGGGGCAACACCCGTCGCAGGCGCTGCCCCGGGTCGACGCCGGCTTCGACGCCATCCGCCAGCAGCTGCTCGCCGGCGGTCACGGCTCGTTCGCGTCGATCATCACGGGGTGGCGGGGCGGCGGCTCGCACGCCTGGGCGGCGGTCAACTTCCAGGGCACCGTGCACTTCATCGACCCGCAGGCCGGCAAGGTCGTGACGGCGGTCGACACGCCCCACGGCACGCAGTTCGTCGACGCCGACACCGGGCAGGTCGTCCAGAACCCGATCCACAGCCGAACCCAGATCACGGCCATGGACGCGCTGGTCGTGGACGGCAACGCGCGGCCAATGCCCTTCGCCGACCGGCCCGCCGGCACCTGGAACGACAGGGCGCTCACCCCGGAGTACCTGGCGCACCAGCCGCCGGACGTGCGCGCCACGCAGGGCGCGCACGCCGAGCACGGCACCGCCCGCGCCGAGGCCGACCAGGCACGGCAACAGACCGACCTCGCGAACAAGGCCAGAACGGACGCGCAGCAGCACGCCAACGACGCGCAGGCTGCGCGTACCCAATCACAGGACGCCGCGAACCGCGCGGCCACCCACCGGGCCGACCGCGACGCGGCGTGGAATGAGGGCGCGCGCCGCGACCAGGTCGCGCAGCAGCACGAAGCCGCGGCCCGCCAGTGGGCGGAGAGCCAAAGCCGGGGTACGCCCGAGCAGGCACGCCACGCCGAACAGATGGAGCGGCACCACCGCGAGCAGGCGCAGCATGCGCGGCAGGAAGCCAACGCGCACCGCGTCCGCGCGCACGAGCACGAGGGCCTGCGCCAGCAGGCGGAGCTCCAGCAGCAGCGGGCCACCGAGGCGGCCAGCAACTTCGAAAACCGGCGCGGCTATGCGGAGCAGGCGGCTCGTCAGCACGAGCAGGCCGCCCAGGCGCACGAGCAACGCGCGCAGCAGTCCGAGGCCCGGTACAGGCAGCACGTCGACCAGGCCGCGAACGCCCACGACCAGCAGGCCGCCCAGGCGAGGGCGGAGGCCGCGCAGCACCGGCAGCAGGCCGCCCAGCACCCGCCGAACGACCCGGTCCGGCAACTGGAGGAGGGGCGCGCCCAGCACCAGGACCGGATGGCCGAAGCGGCGGAGAAGGCGGCCAGCCAGTACCGGGGCGCGGAGCACTACCAGCGCTCCGCCGAGGCGCACGACCAGCGGGCCAACCAGCACGCACAGGCCGCCGAGTCGAGCCGCCAGCATGCGGCACGCGACACCCAGGCGGCACACGCCGCCGAGCAGCGCCGGGCGGCCGCCGCCGAGCGGGCCCGCCAGTGGGACCCGGTCGACCCCCAGGTCGCCCACCAGCACCGGGTGGAGGCCGACCAGCACGCACAGGTCCGCGACGACGCGGCAGCGCGCGCCGCGCAGCACCGTCAGGATGCGCAGACGGCCGAGCAGACCGCCGCCGCCGAACGAGCCGAGGCGGCCAAGGACCGGGCCACTCGCGACCAGTTCCAGGACGCCGCCGAGGCGTGGCACAGCCAACTGCGCAATGAGCGGCTGACCGACCCGGGGGCGCCGGGAGCCGCACGGGAGCCGTTCAACCGCGACAACCTGCCAGAGAACCTGCGTGACCGGTACGACGCGCTGCAGGACCAGCGTGCCCGCGAGCAGTTCGAGCGGCTGTACGACAAGGTCGGCGAGCGGTTCGAGACGGCACTGGACAACATGGAGCGGAAGGCCGTCCAGAACGGGCGCACGCTCGAAGACTCACTGATCGACAAGCACGAGGCGGAGGTGGCGAAGCAGGCCGCCAAGGACGCGATCCAGCCACCGCCGCCCGAGGTCCTGCGCGAGATCGACAACCAATTGCGCGCCGCGGACGAGGTGCGCAGCCGGATCGAGGAGTACGCGCGCACCCACCCCGAGGTCCGCGGCACCGAAAGCTGGCTCGGGGACGTCCGTAACGAGGTCGCGCCGTTGCGGGCGGAGCAGCAGGGCAAGGGCGACCCATCCGTGCAACTCGCCCGTGACCACGGCAACAACATCCGGGGTATCGAGGGCGAGTTGATCCTCGCGGAACGGTCCCACGGCGTGGTGGAGGTCAGCAAGGACATCTCGGCGGTCGGTCCCGATGGCAAGCTGCACGAGACCGATGTCGACGTGGTGGCCGAGGGCGGCCGGGTTTGGCGAGATGCCAAGAACTACAACCCGTTCGGCCCGGGCAGTAAGAACATAGGCAAGTTCACCCGCCAGATCGAGACGCAGCTGCGTGCGCTCGTGTTCGACACCGCGCACCACGTCGACGGCCACCCGCCACGCCTGGAGTGGCACTTCACACGCGGCGTGGATCCGGACGTGGCGGCGATCCTGGAGGGAATCCGGATCAAGGATCCGGTGACGGGCGCAGAGCTCCCGCACCGCGTACACGTCATCGACGGCACGCGCCCGGTCGACGCCCCGCCACCCCCGGACGGACCGCGGCCGCCCGACGGCGGCCCGACGCCGCCTCCGCGCCCGGAGGCGCCGGAAGGCGCACCGCACGCCGATCCGCCCACCGGCCCGCCACACGCGGAGCCGCCCGGCGGCCACCCGGAGACACCGGCGGCTGCGGTCCGGTCGGAGCTACCTCGCGCGTTGGCGGAGGTACGGCCGTACTTCCCTCACGACTGGGTGCAGGTGAGTGGCGAAACCCTGCGCATCTCCTCGCCGGACGGCGGCGCCATCGCCATGCGCGTCGAGGTCGGGCCGGTCGCCGACGGCTGGACCACGAGTCGCTTCGACTCCCAGGCTGGCGAGCACATCATCCGGATCTCCGAGACGATTGGCCGTGAGGACGTCGTCCGGGCACTCGTCGATCAGGTGACCACTGTGGTCGCCGTCGAGACGGGCGGTCGCCCCGACGCGGGCGGACTCCGGCAGTTGGACGTGCTCGCCACGGAACAGGCGCGCGTACAGCATCAGCTCAAGCACGCCACGGACGCGCCCGCGGCACAACGTGAAGCGTGGGCGCAGGAGGACGCGCGACTGACCCGCGAGTTCCGGGCCCAGGCCGAGCGGCTCGGCATCCTCGATCCGGAGCACCGCACCGACCCGGACCCGGGCACACAGGCACGCCGCGACGAGGTGTGGGCCGAGATGTCCGACGGCGCCCGAGCCATCGTTTCCACGATGGCCGATCCCGACAGTGTGGTGGGTGCCAGCTCGAAGGCGCGCTCGTTCCTGCCGATGTCGGACGAGTTCCGGGCGCCGTACGAAGCCATCGACAACTTCAGCTACTACGCTGAAACGCATCTTCCGCCGGAACTCCGGCAGGCCTTCGAAAGTGAGATGCTGCCCCAGATTCGCGAGTTCCAGAAGGACGCTCTAACGCAATTCAAGGCACTGTACAAGGAGTTCTTCCCATCGACGTCTGCGGAGCGCGCCCTCCCACCGGACGTTGACGCGGCGGCCCGTGCCGAGGTGCAGCCGCTCGTCGACCGCACCGAGGCCATGCTGGGTGAGATCCGCGACTGGGTCGACCGGAACGGCATCGAAGACCTGCGCGACTCCGGATTCGACCGGGCGGTCGAGCTCGGCGAGCAGGCGTGGCGTGCGCGATACGAGGAGTACCGGACGGCGATCAACGAGGTCGTCGCGCGATTCGACTACATGGGCGAGCCGCTCGGTTACATCGGCAGCATGCAGGACGGCATGCGCGGACCGCACAAGGCCATGGCGCACGCCGACCTACGCGCGTTCGACGTGGACCTGTACGTGATCCATCAGGCGGAGTTCGACCGGCTCTACGACTCTGTCATGGAGAACGCACCGGAGCAGATCAGCCGCGGCAAAATCTTCCCAGACCCGGAGAATCCTGATGTGGCACCCGAGCTGAACGATCTGGGGAAGCGCATCGTCCGGAAGCTCAGTCAACTCTTCCCTGATAACCCCGACATCAAGGATTCAATGGTCGTTCTACGCCGCGAACCACCATACTGACCCACACTTATCCTTCGATGTCGACGACTTCCCCGTCGAATACATTGAGTGACACTCGCCGTTCACCGACGCGGTAGCGCTGGTAGATCTCACCGTCCTTGACCGACTCGTAGTCCAGCACGGCCTCTGCGTTGGCTTGATAAAACACAGCCAGTACGTCGTCAAGGCGCGTCGACAACCAGCGGTGCTCCAGCCGACTCGCAACCGGCTCGGGCAGCTCAAACGGGAGCCGGTCGAAGGACAGGCGGAGGGACCGCAGGAGCAGATTTTCGTCACCCGCAGGGTCTCCGAGGCGGCGCCTAAACCGCAACGACAGGCTGCCGTACCGGTAGTGTTGGACGTTGTCGTCGCCCTGGATCCACCTGCTGCTGTCCGGCGGACCGAGTAGCCGCACCACCTCGACCGCCGTCATGTCCTTCTGGAGCGGCCCCAGGTTGCCTGTCTGGGAGAACTCGACGAGTGCGTCCACGTGGGCGACTCTACCGGCCCCGGCGCATCCTCGTGTCCAGCGGGAAGGCGCTCGCGCTTAGTCTCCGCCGAACATCGGTGACTGTCCGAACACCTGCTCCCACACGGCGCGGAATAGCGCCTCGGCTTCCTCTCCATGTCCCACGACAGCCGCATCCCGGGCAGGTTGTAGCTGGTAAGGCTCTCCGAGTAGGACGTGGATTCGCCGACGACGCCGCGCGCCTCGAAGCGGAATCCCGCGTCTGGCCCGCCGCGGCGGCCCGTCGCTTTCCACCGGCCGCCCTCTGGAAGCCCGTCCCGGCGAGTGCCGTCTTCCGTCTCCCAGTCCGAGGGCTCGGTGCCGTACAACGCCGCGAAGAGGGCGGGAAGGAATTGCTGGGGGCCGGGCTCGCCGGTCCCCTCCATCACGTTGCCGACGGTGCTGTAGAAACGCATGCTCGGCAGCGCGGAACGGGACTATCCGGCCGGGCGTGGGGGCGCCTAGTGGCGCGCCGGCCGGGCGCGCTGACGCGGCCTTGATGCGGCGCCGGATCGCCGAACACAACAGCGTCGATCAAGGAGATCCGCATGGATCAAGGGCGAATGCACGCGAAAAACAGATCGAACCGCGTGCGTTTGCCCTTGATCGGCGGGAGGCGGCGCGGCGCACGCGGGGCGGCGCGGCGCACGCGGGGCGGCGCGGCGCACGCGGGGCGGGGGTTAGGAGAGGGCGGACAGTTCGGCCTCGCGGGAGGCGGGAGCCACGCCAAAGAGGGCCGTCTCGACGGTCAGGCGGGCTTCGGCGTTTGCTACGGCCACCGCCCTCACCTCGGGCGAAGCCGACGCCAGGCGGGCGGCGCGGCGGGCGGCGCCCGGGCCGTCGGTCTCGTCGGGCGTCGGGCGGGCGGCCAGCGCGTACTGGCCAGCCAGCGTGTGCCACAGCGGTGACGCCTCACCGACCACAGTGTCGGTCGGAGCGGGGCCCTGCGCGGCGAGCAGCCCCGCCGTCAGAGTGTCCGGATCGCCGTATCCCGCGGTCAGCAGCGCGTCTACGGTCTCGCAGGCGATCCGCCACGCGACCAGGTAGTCCGGCCACGACTCGGTGGCGAGCACCGACGTGTACCGGGCGATCGCCTCGCCCAGCATTGGCTGCACGGTCGCCACCGCGGACACCGGCAGCATGGCGGCCAGGCCCTCGGGGATGGGAGGGCGGCCGTCGATGCGCCAGCCGGGCGGCAGCGGGAAGATGCGGCGGGCCGACACGTACCGCTCCAGCGTCGAGCCGGCCAGATCGACGGGGTGCACCTCGCGGGTGACTCGGTCGACGATCCAGCCCGGCTCGTCGGGCCGGATGGCCTCGGTGTCGCCCGGATATGTGACCGGGCCGCCGATGGTGACGATCTGGTCGAGCGGGACGTCCCAGCGCACCTGGTACACCAGCTCGGTGCCGGTGACCACGAACCCCGGATCGCCCTCGACGAACAACCGGTACGAGCCGAACGGCTCCTTCGCGTGCTTGCGTACGAGCTCGATCGCCTCGGCCGGGCTGCCGACGGGTGGTGGGAGCGGCTCGGGCGGCGGGCCGGGCGGCAGCCCACCGGGCGGGAGGAGCTTGGGTGGGATGCCCGTGGACAGGGTGGCCACCTCGGCGTCGTTGAACGCCAGCGCCGGCCCGAGCGGCATCCCGGGGCCTTGCTGCGCCGCCCCGGCGAAGGCGCGTTCGAGGATCGCGGTGGCGCGCAGCAGCGGCGGCAACGCGGCGAGCTGCCGGAGGTACCCGTCGTTTTCGACCTCTCCGCGCAGGCCGGCGGGCGCCATGGCCAGCACCATCGCGGCGGTCCAGTCGAGCGGGCGGCCCCGCGCGGACAGCGGCGACCGCGGCCCCAGCAGGCCGTTGTCGAACCAGGGCAGGGCGACCGCGGCAGCCAGCAGCTCGGGGTCCGGCGGCGCCTCCTTGGCGAGGGTGAGCGCGGTGTCGACGCCGATCCGCATGATCGTCGGGTGCCATGGCGCTGTCGGCGGCTGGCCGTGCAGCGCCAGGTCGAGCAGGTCGAGCACCAGCGCGTCGAAGCGGTCCCGGTCGGAGCGGTGCAGCGCCTTGACGAGCTTGCGGCGGTGCTTGCCCCAGGCGTCCGCCAGTGTGCCTTTCATAGCGACCCGGCGAAGAGGTGGCCGCCGGTGACCGGCAACTCGTCGCGGGGCGCCACCCCGTAGTCCATCTTGTCGGTCAGGTACAGCAGCTCGAAGCCCTGGTCGACGAGCACGTCACCGTCGGCGGTGACCACGTCGTACGCCCGATCGACCACGACCTGGAGCAGGTTGGGCACGCGTCGCACATGCAGGAAGGCCGCGTCCAGGTCGGGCGCGAGCCCCGCGCAAGCGTTGCGGAATGCCTCCTGGACCGCCTGGCCACCCCGCTCGCGGAATGCGCGCTGTTCGAAGGCGAGCACGAGTACCGTGTAGTTTTCCACCAGGTCGAGCAGCCGCACCTCGCAGCTGTGACCGCCCCACTCCACCCAGAACGTGACGGGGTCGGATTCGTTGACCCAGGGCACGGTGCCGATCCTGCTGAGCAGGCTGGGAAGCAACACGTAATGCAGGTTGGCCGGGGTGCGGGGCAGGTAGAACGCCGCACCGATCGGGCGTTTCAGGCCCCACTGCGGCAGCAGGTCACCCTGTGCCAGCTCGTCGGGGGGCGGCGGGAGCCAGTCGGGCTCGTGGATGCCGCCGGTGGGCAGCAGTCGTGGCGCTCGACCGGTGACAAGCGTCTCCAGGGCCTCGTCGAACGTGTCGCCGAGGAGCCACTCGCCGACGGAGTCGATGGCGAGCACCGCACCGGTGGAGGCGATGGCGAGCACCGCCTCGTCGTCCCCTTCAACGCCGATGGGGTAGAGCCGGGTGCCGAGTGCGCGGCCGGCGTCGATGAGCGTCTCGACGCTGTGCGCGGCCATCCTGGGGTCGATGGCGAACGGGCGGGGACTGACCTGGAGCCCTTCCCGGTCACCACCGATGACCAGGCCCCCGAACTCGGCCAGTACCGGATCGGCGGCGAACGAGACGGTCAGCTTGCCGCCGAAGACGCCGCTCTGCGCGGAGACCGCGCGATGCATCTCGGCGAGTGCCTCGGCGTCGAGCGTGCGGCCCGGATGCCAGCCGGCGTCGCGCAGCGCGGCCTCGACGTCGGGTGCGAAGCGCTCGCTCATACCGCGTCCTCCGAAGGGGGCTGGAGGGCGAAGCCGAAGTGAAGCAGCAGCGCCTGGCACGACACGCACGGCGACGTGGGCTGCCCACCGGTGGGGTCGCCGGGCTCGCGGACGCGGTACGTGACCAGGTCGGCGCCGGCCAGCAGGCCGGTGCGGGCGTCGTCGAGGGTGATCGGCGGCTCGCCGGACAGCGCGCGGCGGGCGTCTTCGGCGTGCAGGGCGTCGGAGAGCGCGGCCACCTCGGCGCACCGGTCGCTGCCGCGTTCGCGGTATCGCACGGGAAGGTCGTCGAGGAACTCACGCACCAGGGGGTGCAGGTTGGGCGTGCCTTCGCCCTTCATGGTCTGCGCCATCCGCATCCGGCCGCGAGGCAGCCCGAGGTGGGTGACGTCGACCGGGTAGGCCGCCCGCACGCGGTCGTGCCGGGCGCGCACGACCGGGTCCCAGCTGAGCGGCGCCGCCGGCGTATCGGCGCGGAACGCCCGGTACTGGTCGACGATCTCCGGGATCGGGGAAGACGGCCAGTACGTCAGCTCGCCGTTTTTCTTGTCAATGACGATCCGCCCGGAGCCCACGTCTTCGGCCGTGCCCATCGGCAAGACTCGCGAAAAGGCGTACCCCAGGTCGAACTCGTGCACCTCGTAATCGCGCGCCGCGCCAACCGAAAGGTCCTGGTTGACCCATGGCGCCGCGATGAGCTCCGCCTCCCACCGGTCGACCACGGCACCACCCTATACGGCCCTGTCAGGCGACCCTGGGAAGGATGTGGTCGCGCGCTGAGGCGTACCGCTCCCGGATGTGCGGCACGGGCTTCCCCTCATACTGCGGAGCGGCGTACTCCGGAGCCTCGCGCCCTGTCCATGCCGGCGCCTCCGCACCGCCGACGGCGATCCACGCCGCCTGCCGGGCCGCCCCATCGGCGACGTACTCGCCTGGCGGCGGCACGACGACCGGGCACCCGAAGACCTCGGGTGCGATGC
Source organism: Micromonospora sp. CPCC 205371 (assembly GCF_026130045.1). Lineage (GTDB taxonomy): Bacteria > Actinomycetota > Actinomycetes > Mycobacteriales > Micromonosporaceae > Phytohabitans. The sequence continues at coordinate 28,712 of NZ_JAIBNX010000059.1, read as the reverse complement.
GGCGCACCGCCTCGGACCGGGCTCCGCCGCCGACCAGTACCACGCGGTTGACCGTCGAGCCCTGCGCCACCAGGGCGTCGAGGCCGTCGGCGAGGGCGCACAGCATGCCTTCGACGGCCGCTCGGGCCAGGTGCGCCGGTGTCGAGGTGCCGAGCGTGAGCCCGTGCACCGAACCGGTCGCCAGTGGCCGGTTGGGGGTGCGCTCGCCTTCCAGGTACGGCACGAGCACCAGCCCGTCGGCGCCGGCAGGCGCACTCAGCGCGAGGCGGGACAGCTCTTCGTGGTCGACCCCGAGCAGCGCGGCGGCCGCGTCGAGCACCCGGGCCGCGTTGAGCGTGCACACCAGCGGCAGGTACCGCCCGGTGCAGTCGGCGAACCCGGCCACGATGCCGGTCGGGTCGGCGGCCGGGGTGTCGGCGACGCTGAAAACCGTGCCGGAGGTGCCGATGGAGACCACGACGTCGCCCGGAAGGGCGCCGGCGCCCAGCCCAGCGGCGGCGTTGTCGCCGGCACCAGGGCCGAGCGGCGCACCGGAGGGCAGCCCGCCCGCCGGCTCGGTCGGGCCCAGCACCACCGGCACGAGCGGCTCCCGCTCGAACGCGTGCCGCAGCAGGTCGAGCCGGTACGCGCCGGTGGCGGCGGACCAGTACCCGGTGCCGCTGGCGTCGCTGCGGTCGGTGCGCAGGGCGTCGAGCCCCTGCGCGCCGGCGAGCTTCCAGGTCAGCCAGTCGTGCGGCAGGCAGACGGCGGCGGTGCGGTCGGCGGCCTCTGGCTCGTGGCGGGCCAGCCACCGCAGCTTGGTGATGGTGAAGCTGGCCACCGGTACGAGACCCACCGCGTCGGCCCAGGCCTGGCCGCCGCCGAACTCCTCGATCAGGTCGCTGGCGGCGCCGGCCGAGCGGGTGTCGTTCCACAGCAGGGCCGGCCGGACGACCTCGCCGTGCTCGTCGAGGCACACCATGCCGTGCTGCTGCCCGGCCACCGCCGCGGCGGCGACGTCGTCGAGCCCGCCGGCCTGTGCCACGGCCTCCTGGAGCGCCGACCACCACGCGTCGGGGTGCACCTCGGTGCCGTCCGGATGGCTGGCCCGCCCCTCGCGGACCAGCTCTCCGGACTCCGCGTCACGGATGACGACCTTGCAGGACTGTGTGGACGAGTCGACGCCGGCGACCAGCATCTTGGGCCCTCCCAGTGTCAGCGCGCGCCGAGCGCGTGCTCGGCCGCGAGCTGGTTGAGGCGGACGAAGCCGTAGCCCCGTTCGCCCACCGCGTCGGGGTCGAAGTCTTCGAACGCCGAGCGGTCGGCGAGCAGGTCCTGGTAGGTCTCGCCATCGTTCAGCGTGGGCTTCGAGAGCTCGGCCACCCGAGCGGCGGCGAGCGCCTCCTGGACCTCCGGGTCGGCCCGGAAGGCCGCGGCCCGCTCCTTGAGCAGCAGGTACATCTTCATGTTGGCCTTGGCCGACTCCCACACGCCGGTGTAGTCCTCGGTGCGGGACGGCTTGTAGTCGAAGTGCCGCGGCCCCTCGTAGGCGGGCCCGCCCGCCGGTCCGCCGTTTTCCAGCAGGTCGACCAGCGCGAACGCGTTGAGCAGATCACCGTGCCCGAAGACCAGGTCTTGGTCGAACTTGATGCCTCGCTGGCCGTTCAGGTCGATGTGGAAGAGCTTGCCGTGCCACAGCGCCTGCGCGATGCCGTGTGCGAAGTTGAGTCCGGCCATCTGCTCGTGGCCGACCTCCGGGTTGAGCCCGACCAGCTCGGGGTGCGCCAGGTTGGAGATGAACGCCAGCGCGTGCCCGACGGTCGGCAGCAGGATGTCGCCGCGCGGCTCGTTGGGCTTAGGCTCGATCGCGAAGCGCAGCCCGTAGCCCTGGTCGATCACGTACTGCGCCAGCAGGTCGACGGCCTCCTTGTACCGGTCGAGCGCGGCGCGCACGTCCTTGGCGTGGTCGTACTCGGCGCCTTCTCGGCCGCCCCACATGACGAAGGTCTGTGCACCCAGGTCGGCGGCCAGGTCGAGGTTGCGCAGCACCTTACGCAGCGCGTATCGCCGGACCGAGCGGTCGTTGCTGGTGAAGCCACCGTCCTTGAACACCGGGTGGGTGAACAGGTTGGTGGTCACCATCGGCACCACCATGCCGGTCTCGTCGAGCGCCTTGCGGAACCGCCCGATGTGGTCGTCGCGCGTCGCGCTGTCGGACCCGAACGGGACCAGGTCGTCGTCGTGGAAGGTCAGCCCGTAGGCGCCGAGCTCGGAGAGCTTGTGCACCGCCTCGACCGGGTCGAGGGGCGCGCGGGTCGCGTCGCCGAACGGGTCGCGGGCCTGCCAGCCGACGGTCCAGAGGCCAAACGAGAACTTGTCGGCGCGGGTGGGCTGGACGCTCATCGTGACCTCCAGGACATGTCTCTGATTTGTTCAACGGTTGAATTATTTGCCGTGGCTATGGCACTGTCAAGGCCATGAGTGACCTTCCCGTGCGGCAGGGCTCGCTGCGCGAGCACAACCTCGGGCTGGTCCTGCGGCAGGTCGCGAGCGCGCCCCGGCCGCCGTCGCGGGCCGACATCGCGGCCGCTACCAGTCTCACCCGCGCCACCGTGTCCGCGCTGGTCGACGACCTGATCACCGGCCGGCTGCTGGCCGAGGTCGACCCGGCGCCGCGGGCCGGCGCGGGCCGCCCGGCGGCTGGCCTCGTGCTGGCCGCGAACGGTCCGGCGGGGCTGGGCCTGGAGATCAACATCGACTACCTCGCCGCCTGCGTCGTCGATCTCGCGGGTGCGGTCCGGCATCATCGTGTACGCCGCGCGGACCAGCGCCCACGCCGGCCGGACGAGGTTCTGGGTGAGCTGGCCGAGCTGGCCGCGACGGCCCGCGACCGCGCGGAGCGCGAGGGCGTCGAGGTGGCCGGGGCGGCGGTCGCCGTGCCGGGTCTGGTGGCAGCCGGCGGCCTCGTCCGGCTCGCGCCCAACCTCGGCTGGCGCGACGTCGACGTGCCCGCTCGGCTCGGACTCGACGGACTCACCGTGACCGTCGACAACGAGGCCAACCTGGCGGCGCTGGGCGAGCTGCACACCGGCCCACCGGGCCCGACCAGCTTCCTGTACGTCTCCGGCGAGATCGGCATCGGCGCCGGCATCGTGCTGAACGGCGCCCTCTACCGGGGTGCCCGCGGCTGGAGCGGCGAGCTCGGTCACGTGGCCGTCCGCCCGGACGGGCCGACCTGCCGTTGCGGCGCCCAGGGCTGCCTCGAGCAGTACGCCGGCCAGGAGGCCATACTGCGCGCGGCTGGCACCGCGGACACCGAGGAGCTGATGCGGCGAGCCGAAGACGGCGATCCCGCGACACACGAGGCACTTACGAACGCCGGCACCGCCCTCGGTGTGGCGGTCGCCGGCGTGGTCAACGTGCTGGACCTCGACACCGTCGTACTCGGCGGCGTCTACGCCCCGCTGTCTAGCTGGCTCTGCCCGCCCGTCGAGGCCGAGGTCGAGCGCCGGGTGCTGACCGCGGCGTGGTCGCCGGTCGGGGTGCGCCGGTCGTTGCTCGGTGCCGACGCGGCTTCGGTCGGGGCGGCAGGCGCGGTGGTGCGGGAGATCCGCGACCACCCGGCAAGGTGGCTGTCCCGCGCCCTTCTCCCGTGATCAGGGCGTCCCTCAAGTCGCTCTTAAGACTTGAGGGACGCCCTGATCACGATGGTGGTCCGAGGCGGCGTTGAACTCGCGGAGGCCACGAAGGAGTGCGTCGCGGCCGGCTTCGGTCATGCCGTCCAGCACCTTGGCGAGCCGGGCCCGGCGCTCGGCGCGCAGCTCGCCCAGCAGCGCGTGCCCGGCGGCGGTGAGGTGCAGTGCGATCTCGCGGCGGTCGGCGCGCCCCGGCTCGCGCTCCAGGACACCGGCCGCGACCAGCCGGTCGCAGAGGCGGCTCGCGGACGAGAGGATCATGCCGAGCCCGGTGGCCAGTCCGCGCAGGTTGACGCCCTCTTCGCGCTCGACGAAGAGCAACGCACGCAGCTGCGAACCGGACAACCGGCTGGACGCCTGCTCGCGGGTCGCTTCCCACACGCCCAGCAACGCCTCCGCCGCCTCGTCGACGGCGGCGGCGATACTCTGGTCCGGCCCGTCCGACCCATGGTTTCCGGACATGGTGGAGCCGAGACTACTCCTGTGACGGTTCGGATGGCTGGCGGTGAGGCAGATGCACGAACGACTCGCGGCGGCCCGGCGGGCACTCGCCGAGGCGCCCGCACACCTCGTGGTCGAGCACCTCGCCGACCACCTCGCCAAGGCGTACGGGATCGATGACGCCGAGCTCTACCAGGTCGACTACCGGTTGGCCGCTCTTCTTCCGCTCGCCGGCGGGCAGGCGCTGACCGGTGTGGACGCCCCGGCGTGGCGTTCGTTCGACGAGCAGGCCGAGGTGATCGACGGGGCCGTGCGCTACCTGCCGGTGACCATGCGCGGCGAGCGGTTCGGGGTCCTTAGGCTGGCGCCGGCGACCGGCCAGCCGGGCGAGCTGGCCGAGACCGCCTCCATGCTGGCCCACGAGCTGGCGGCGGTGCGAGGCAGCACCGACCGGTACACGGTGGCGGCCCGCAGCCAGCGGCTCAGCCTGGCGGCGGAGATGCAGTGGGAGCTGCTGCCCGGCCGCAGCCGCGTGCGGCCCGCGTTCAGCCTCGCGGGCCAGCTCGAACCGGCGTACGCGGTGCGCGGCGACAGCTTCGACTGGGCCGACGACCCCGGCCAGGTCTACCTCACCACGCTCAACGGGATGGGCGAGGGCGTGGCGGCGGCCACCCTGAGCAGCCTCGCCACCAACGCGCTGCGCAACGCCCGCCGGGCCGGGCTGGAGCTCAGCGACCAGGCGGCGCTCGCCGACCAGGCGGTGTGGGCGTACCACGGCGGCACCCAGCACGTGGCGGCGCTGCTGTTGCGGCTCGACCTGCCGACCGGGCTGGTGACCGCGGTCGACGCCGGCTCGCCCCGGCTGATGATCCTGCGCGACGGCGAGGTCATCGAGCAGGAGTTGGTGGCGCAGTTCCCGCTCGGCATGTTCGAGGGCACCCTGTACCACGAGCAGCGCTTCCATCTCGCGGTGGGTGACCGGCTCTTCGTGGTCAGCGACGGCGTGCTCGACGCGATCTCCGACACCGGCCGGTACGGCGACCAGCAGCTGGCGCAGTTCGTGCGCGACACCCGGCTGCTGGCACCGCTGCAAGCGGTGCGCTCGCTGCTTGCGAACCTGCGCGCGTTCGTCGGCGGCGAGTTGGTCGACGACGCGGTCGCCGTCTGCCTCGACTGGTTCCCTGCATGATCAAGGCGTCCTTGATCACGGAGAGAAGGGCGGCTAGTACGCCCCTCGGCTCCCGACGACCGCGCCGATGGTCTTCCAGAGGATGACCACGTCGGAGGCCAGCGACCAGTTCTCCACGTAGTACAGGTCGAGCCGGATGCCGTCTTCCCACGAGAGGTCGGACCGGCCGCTGACCTGCCACAGCCCGGTGATGCCGGGCTTGACCAGCAGCCGCCGCGCGATGTCGCCGTCGTATCGGGCCACTTCGGACGGCAGCGGCGGGCGCGGGCCGACCAGGCTCATGTCGCCGATCAGCACGTTGATGAGCTGGGGCAGTTCGTCGAGGGAGTACTTGCGCAGGATGCGCCCGACCCGGGTGACCCGCGGGTCTTTGCGCATCTTGAACAGCAGCCCGTCGTGCTCGTTGCGTGCGGCCAGCTTGGCCAGCATCTCGTCGGCGTTGACGACCATGGTCCGGAACTTGTAGACCCCGAATTCGCGGCCGCCCTGCCCGACGCGGATCTGCCGGAAGATCACCGGCCCCTTGCTGTCGAGCTTGATGGCGATCGCGATCACGAGCAGCAGCGGCAGCGCCAGCAGCAGAGCGATGGCCGAGCTGGCCCGGTCGACCAAGCCCTTGACGAGCTTGCGGGTGCCGCGGAACTCGGGCGCCTCCACGTGGATCAGCGGCAGCCCGGCGACCGGTCGGGTGTGGATGCGCGGGCCGGCGACGTCGGTCAGCGCGGGCGCGAGCACCAGGTCGATGTTGGTGCCCTCCAGCTGCCAGCCGAGCCGGCGCAGGCGGGCGGCGGTCAGCTCACCAGAGGCGGTCACCGCGACGGTGTCGACGCCGGTGGCGGCGGCTGACTCCAGGATGCTGCGGAACGAACCGACCACCGGCACGTCACCCAGCCGCTGCGGCACGGGTGCGAGCAGCGCGTCGGGGATGCACGCGCCGACGACCCGGTATCCGGCGTACGGCTCGCGCCGCAGGGTGCGCACCAGTTCCAGTACGTGCGGCGCGTCGCCGACGACCAGCACGCGGCGCGACCATCCGGCGCCCCGGGTGCGGGCCCGGTGCAGCCACTTGCGGGCCACGTACCGCCCGGTGACCAAGCCGATCGTGCCGCCCGCGAACGACAGCGCCAGGAAGCCACGGGCCACGCCGACGCCCGCGATGTAGGCGAGGATCGCCACCGCACCGGCCAGGCGCAGGCTGCCCGAGGTCACCCGCCGGTACTCGTCGGCCCCGTACCCGAGCACGTTGAGGTCGTAGCCGCGAAGCACCTTCAGGCTGGCGAGCCAGGCGAGCACGAGAACTGGGCACAGCACCGCGTACGGGATCTCAGATCCGTACGGCAGTGCGCCGCCGAGCGGTTCCAAGGTGAAGTTGAACCGTCCGAAGTATCCAGCGACCACCGCCAGGGCGACGATGGCGCCATCGATAAGCATCAACGCGCGGGCGTAAGCCCGCATCCGGGCGCGCACACGCGCTGCCGGAGTCACTAATGTGGACTCAAGACCGACCCTGGCGGGCGTCAGGAGAGTCGCCGACGTCACCAGCCCTCCCCCAGCTTGCTCTTGTCGACGCGATATCCGGTCGCCGAGGAGTGCCCGGGCCGGAAGACCAAGTTATCTTCGCGCACCCGCGACCGCCCGTGGGACTTCCGACGGAAACCTGTCAGTTCACGCCGGCAAACGAGCCGAATGGCCAGGTGAGAGCCCCGATTGGGCGTTTACCGAGGAGCCGCCGGGCGCAGCGCCAGAGCCTTCAGGAAGATGTCACCGATCTTCGTCGGGTCCTTGGCGATGAAGACGCCGCCACCGGTCGTCTTCGTAATGCGCTCCAGCTGTCCCTGGTCGACGCCGTCACCGATACCGAGGATGATCACCTGCACCGGCCGCTTGGGATCGTTGAGGTCCTTGAGCTGGTTCAGCAGGCTGGCTTCGCTGACCCCGTTGTCGTCCTCGTTCTTGCCGTCGGTGAACATGACGATGGAGTTGATGCGGCCGGCCTGCCAGCCATCCTGCACCGCCTTGTACCCGGCGAGCAGCGTGTCGTACAGGCCGGTGGCGCCGCCCCTCTTGGCAGTGATCTGCCGCAGCTGGTTGAGCGCCCGGTCGCGCCCACTGCTCAGCGGCCCGATCGGCACCAGTTCGCGGTAGTCCCGGCTGCCCTGAAGCTCGGTGGAGAAGATCCACAGGCCGAGCGCCCACGAGTCGTCGAAGAGGGATAGGCCGCGCTCGGCGGCCGCCAGCGTCACCTGCATCCGGGTGGCATTGTTGGCCTCCGGCACCGTCTCCAGCATCGAGCCGGACACGTCCATGATCGCAAGCATCCGGCCGGGCGCGGTGACCGCCGTCCAGGTGGCCAGCGTGCCTTCGACCGCACCGGCGTCGAGGCCGGCCGCGGCCGAGCCGCCCGGGTTCGCGTTCTGCGATGGCGGGACGCCGGCGGGGCTGGGTGCGCCGGTCGGCGGCGAGAACCCGGAGCCCCATGTGCCGTCCGGCGCGCGCAGGCCTTGGGCGCCGAGCTGGTCGCGGAAGCCCTTGGTGTTGAGCACCTTGTGGAGCGCGTTGGCCGCGGCGACCTTGCCTGGATCGATGCCCGGCATGATCGCGAATGGGTAGTCGAGCGGCGCCGGGGTGGGCTCGACGTACAGCGCGGCCAGCCGCACCGGCGGCTTCCTCGCGTTGTACGCGATGACGTCCTTCTCCGACAGCGCGGCGACGCTCAGGCCGGAGGCCAGCGAGGACGCGTCGGCGGCCTGCGGGAACTTGGCCAGCAGGTCGTCGCGCAGCGCGGAGCGGCCGGTGGCCAGCGACCGCAGGGCCGCGACCCGGGTCTCCTGGGCGTTGCCGGCGGCGGACGCCAGCGACAGCAGCCCGGAGAGGCCGGCCGCGTCGCGGGTGGGCTCGACGATGCCGGTGCGCACGGTGGCGTCGGAGTTGACCTTCTGAAGCAGGTCGGTCCAGCCCACCTTCTTCTCCGGCCAGCCGAAGCCCTCGGCCACCGGCTCCGGCATGGCCGCCACGACAGGGCTGCGCGCGATCGAGGCCTCGTCGGTCGGCGTGAAGCCAGGGGCGGCCGCCTTGAGCCGGACCAGCCAGGTGGAGGAGTCGGGCAACCAGACATCCGGGATGACCGTGGTGCCGCTGGCACCGCCGACGCCGGCGAGGCCGATGCCGTGGTCGGCCGCCACCGCCGCCGCCATGTCGACGGGGTTGACCTCGGCGACCGAGACGATCACGCACGTGCCGTCGACGTCACCGCCCTCGTCGGCCCACTTGTCGGCGGTGGAACGGACAGCCGGTGCGATCTCAACCGGAGCTGCCACGGCAAGCTTCACCTCGCCGCTGCAGCGGTTGCCAGCCAGCTCCTGATATCCAAACCACGACCCACCCACCACGACGACAAGCGCCACCGCTGCTGCGATGGCGCCTGCTCCGCGGAAGTCTCTACGCATGCGATGGCGACCCGGCACGGTCCCCATACTGCGCAGACACCGGCCGACCTGCCAGGTACGTTCGGCCGAAAGTTACGGATGAGAAACATCCGCGGTAGCGGTCCGTAGCCGAACGTTTCCACTCAGTCTATCCTTGCTCCCGCAATCTTCAACAAACCATGCTTTTTCGGGGCAGAGTTCAACTGACACTGTTAATTGTCGTTATAGAGCTACAAGGACTTAGCGGGCAAAACGCACGTTGGGCTGGGCAACTGCGTCACTACACCCGGTTCCTGGGGGACACCGGATTCCCCGTCGAGGCGGAAGGCGACTACGGTGTGTGACCGTTCGTTCGCTACGTACAGGTGCTCGCCGATGATCGCGAAGTGCCTCGGCCAGTGCCCGCCGGTGGGTACCTCGGTCACGTAGGCGGGCGCCGGTCCATCGAGAGCGATCACCGAGATGGTGTCCGCGCCTCGGATGGCGACGTAGAGGTACCGCCCGTCGGGGCGCACCGCGATCTCGGACGGCTGCGCGTCCGGATGCTCGCTCGCGGTCACCCTGGACCGCTCGTGCAGGACCCCGCTCGCCCCGTCCATCTCGTACGCGGTCACCGAGGCGTCCAGCTCGCCGACCAGGTACGCGCGCTTGCCGTCGGGGTGCCTGGCGAGGTGACGCGGCCCGGCGCCCGCGTGCGTTCGCACCCGCGGCGCGAGCGGCACCAGCCGCCCTGTCGCGTGCTCCACCTCGTACCGGTACACGGCGTCGGTGCCCAGATCGACGACCAGGATCGCGCCACCGCCGGGGTTCGGCGAGACCATGTGCGCGTGCGCCCGCTCCTGCCGTTTCGGGTCAGGACCGGCGCCGTCGTGCACCAGCAGGTCGGTGCGCTCGCCCAGCGCCCCCGTGCCATCCAGCCGGTGTACCGCGACGCTGCCGCTGGTGTAGTTGGCGGTGACCAGATGCCGGCCGTCGGGTGTCACCGCGAGGTGGCACGGGTGGGCGCCACCGGTCTCTCCCGTGCCGAGCGGGCTGAGGCTGGCACCCTCGACCGCCCACGCGCTGACGGCGCCCTCGACGAACTCGTTGACGGCGTAGAGGACGGGGAGGGTCGGGTGCCAGGTCAGGAACGAGGGAGACGGCGTACGCGCCACGACGCCGAGCGGCGTGAGGGCACCGGTGCCGGGATCTCGCCGCGCAGCGGTGATGCCGGCTCCTTCGCCCCCGGTCTCTCGCGTGTAACACCCGATGAAGAGAATCTCACCCTCGGCAGTCACAAAGAGATCAAACCAGAGCGCGAGCACCCTTCCTAGAGTCTCGGCAATCCTATAGGATCTTTGATCATGTCACCCATCCGGCCCGCCCGGCGCCTCACGCTCACCGAGGATGTGTACACCTCGGTGCAAGCGCTGATCATGGACCATGTGGTGGCACCGGGAGAACGCATCAACATCGATGCCCTCGCCCGGCAGCTCGAGGTTTCACCGACGCCGGTGCGCGAAGCGCTCGCCCGGCTGGAGGCCGACGGTTTGGTCCGCAAGCGCCCGCTGGCCGGATACACCGCCGCTCCCCTGCTCACCCGCGCCGAGTTCGAGGAGCTCGTCGAGATGCGCCTGATCCTGGAGCCGGCCGCCGCCCGGCGCGCCGCGGCCGGCGATGTCGGCGCCGGCGCGCTGCGCACCGAGGCCGACCTGCCGGACCGCGACGCCGGCATCGCCGCGTTCACCGCGCAGGACGCCCGCTTCCACCACCTGCTCGCCGAGCTGGCCGGCAACCGGATGCTGCACGAGGCGATCGTGCGGCTCCGGTCGCACCTGCACCTCTTCCGGCTGCACTTCCCGCCCGCCCACTACGGCATCAGCGCCCGCGAGCACCACCTGGTGGTCGACGCGATCGCCGACCGCGACCCGGACGCCGCCGGCACCGCCATGCGCCAGCACATCTCGGCCGCCCGCGAGCGCCACCTCCCCTACTTCGCGGCACGGCCGATATGAAGATCGCGCTGTTCGTGACCTGCGTAAACGACCTGGTGTTCCCCGACACCGGCAAGGCGGTCGTGCGCGTCCTGGAGCGGCTGGGACACACCGTCGAGTTCCCCGCCGGGCAGAGCTGTTGCGGCCAGATGCACGCCAACAGCGGATACCGCGCCGAGGCGCTGCCGCTCGCGCGCAACTTCGTGGAGACGTTCGATCCGTACGACGCGGTGGTCGCACCGTCGGGCTCGTGCGTGGCGATGGTCCGTGACTCGTATCCGCGCCTGGTGCCCGGCTCGGCCTCGGTGGCCGGCCGCACCTACGAGCTGTCCGAGTTGCTGGTCGACGTGCTCGGAGTGACCGACGTCGGCGCGGCGTTCCCGCACCGGGTCACCTACCACCCGACCTGCCACGGCCTGCGCATGCTTCGCCTCGGCGACCGGCCGCGCGCCCTGCTGCGGGCGGTGCGCGGGCTGGAGCTGATCGATCTGCCCGGCGCCGAGGAGTGCTGCGGGTTCGGTGGCACGTTCGCGATGAAGAACGCCGGCGTCTCGGGCGCGATGCTCGCCGACAAGTGCGACGCCATCGTCGACACCGGAGCGGAGTACGTCGCCGCGGTCGACAACTCCTGCCTGGCGCACATCGGCGGCGGCCTCTCCCGCCATGACGCGGGCGCCAAACCCATCCACTACGCCGGGATCCTGGCGGCATCGTGACGGGCGGCGGGAACATCGTGGCGCGGCGGCCCTTCCCGGCCGCCGCCAAGGAGAAGCTGGCCGACGCCCAACTGCGGGCCAACCTGCGCCGGGCCACCCACACCATCCGTGACAAGCGGCTGCGGGTGGTCGCCGAGGTGCCCGACTGGGAGGCACTGCGGGTCGCCGGCGCGGCCATCAAAGACGATGTGCTGTCGCGGCTGCCGGAACTGCTGGAGCAGTTCGAAGCGGCGGCCACCGCGGCGGGCGCCGTCGTGCATTGGGCCCGCGACGCCGCTGGGGCCGCCGCGTTGGTGACCGATCTGGTACGCGCCACCGGCGCCACCGAGGTCGTCAAGGTCAAGTCGATGGCCACCCAGGAGATCGGGCTCAACGAGGAGCTCGAAGCGGCTGGCATCGCCGCCGTCGAGACTGACCTCGCCGAGCTGATCGTCCAACTGGCCGGCGACACGCCCTCGCACATCCTGGTGCCGGCCATCCACTACAACCGCTCCCAGATCCGCGACATCTTCGCCCGCAACGGGTTGACCGCGCTCACCGACGACCCGCCCGCCCTCGCCGAGGCGGCCCGGCGGCACCTACGCGCCAAGTTCCTCTCCGCCAAGGTCGCGATCTCCGGCGCCAACTTCGCGGTCGCCGAGTCGGGCACACTGGCCGTGGTCGAGTCCGAGGGCAACGGCCGGATGTGCCTCACGTTGCCGGAGACGCTCATCTCCGTGGTCGGCATCGAGAAGCTGGTGCCGACGTTCCGCGACCTGGAGGTCTTCCTCCAGCTACTGCCGCGCTCGTCGACGGGCGAGCGGATGAACCCGTACACGTCACTGTGGACGGGCGTGACGCCCGGCGATGGGCCGCAGACGGTACACGTGGTGCTCGTCGACAACGGGCGCACCGACACGCTCGCCGACGACGTCGGCCGGCAGGCGCTGCGCTGCATCCGGTGCTCCGCCTGCCTCAACGTGTGCCCCGTCTACGAGCGGGTCGGCGGGCACGCCTACGGCTCGGTGTACCCGGGACCGATCGGCGCGATCCTGTCCCCTCAGATGAGCGGCGAGGGCGCCAACCACACCCTGCCGTACGCGTCGACGCTGTGCGGTGCCTGCTACGACGCCTGCCCCGTGCGGATCAACATTCCCGAGGTGCTGGTGCACCTGCGGCAGACCGGGCCGCACCCGGCCGCCGAGCGCGCCGCGATGCGCGCGCTGTCGTGGACCATGCGGAGCCGCCGCCGGTACGCCGCCGCCCTGCGCGCGGCCCGCCGAGGCGCGGCTCCCCTGCGCTGGGTGACCGGTGGGACGGTCCGCCGCCTCCCGTGGCCCATGTCGGCGTGGACAGCCGCCCGCGACGCGCCGCTCCCCCCAAAGCAGACCTTCCGCGAATGGTGGGCCCGTGAGCGCTCGTGAGGAGATTCTGCGACGGGTGCGGGCTGCTCGGCCCGCGGAGCAGGTCGTGGTGCCGCGGGAGTACGAGGTGGCGCGGGCCCCGGACGACCTGGTGGAGATGCTGGTCGACCGGCTCGTGGACTACAAGGCGACGGTGCGGCGCTGCTCGGTCGAGGGCCTGGGCGGCGTGCTCGCCGAGGTGCTGGCCGGCACCGAGCGGATCGTCGCTCCCTCTGGGGTGCCGGAGGGGTGGCTGTCCGCGTACCAGGGCGAAGTGCTGCGCGACGAGCCGCGGCCCCTCGCGGTGGCCGACCTGGACGCGCCGGGGGTGGCGGTCGTGACCGGATGCGCGGTGGCGGTCGCCGAGACCGGCACGCTCATTCTCGACGCCGGCCCCGACCAGGGCCGGCGGGCGCTGACCCTGGTGCCCGACCACCACATATGCGTCGTCCACAGCGGACAGATCGTGGGCGGTGTGCCGCAGGCGCTGCGGCGACTGGCCGACCCGACACGGCCCCTCACGCTGGTGTCGGGGCCGTCCGCCACCAGCGACATCGAGCTGAACCGCGTCGAGGGCGTACACGGACCGCGCCGCCTCGACGTGGTCATAGTGGACCGCTGAGCCCCGGCTCGTCCCCGCAGATCTTCTGCAGCAGGGCGACGAGGGGGCGCAGGTAGCGGGGGCGCGGGTTCGCGGTGGTGACGTGCACGTCGAGCCGGAACGGCGCGCCTTCGTGGTGCAGCGGCACCCAGCGGGAGTGCTCGACGCCCGCGCCGCCGAAGCGCATGCCGGGCTTGTAGACCAGCGCGACGTCCGACGGGGCGAGCACGAGCGGCGTCGGCAGTCCGCGCTCGTGCAGCAGCGAGACGCATTCGATGACGCTGCCGATTTCGTACGTCTCACTCGCCACCCGGCGGTGCTCGCCCGGATCGTCGATGCCGTATGTGGCGATGGCGTTTTCGAGAAGCATTCGCGCGCCGGAATCCTTCGGCGGCAGATGCGACATGCGCGGCCAGCGAACGAACTCGTCGAGCGACATCGCATCGCCCGGAAAGTCAGCCGGCACGAAAACTTCGAGCCGCGCGTCGTAGAGGACGTCGGACTGGAGTTCGTCGCGGAACTCCTCCGGCGGCGCCGGTCCGATCGCGAGATGGTACGCCCCCGTGGTCAGCGGCCACAGTGCTTGGTCGAAAAACGACTCGTTGCCCCGGTCGCTCTGCTGTAGCTCAAGGATGTGGATTTTCTCCTCGCCGACCGGTTCCTGTTCGAGGGTGTCGACGTAGAGCCTTTTCACGATCATGGCGTGGTGCGGAAGGCACACCAGCGTCGGCACGTGCGACTCGGCGAAGTATCTGCGCTCGTCGAGGTAGATGCCGCGCACGCGTTCGCAGAACCGGAGAAACCGCAGCCCGCGCGGGGTGAGTCGGACCTTTCCGCGCGGTCCGACGCCCTCTTCGAGCGCCGGCCGGTGCAGCCATTTGTTGATCTTATTGAGGATGACGCGGACGCCTTCCACCGTGATGTGTTCGTCGTACCGGTCCGCGAGCAGCCGTACCGCTTTCTGCCGCGTGCCCGTTTCCGCTACCGCCATGAAGACGACACAGTCCCACTCGTCCGGCGCGCGATCCCTGACCTGTCCCACAGCGGCAAGATACCAACAATTAATTCTTCTGATCTTGGTTGAAGTCATATTGGTTGCCGTTTCCAAAACGCCATGCCGGACGCCGCATGACAGGTAGAAGAAGAGTTACCAACGTCCGCTGCGAGCACGCCGATCTCGGTGAATCTGGAGACCGACATGCTGTGCACATGGTTCACGCTCACCCGGCCGAGCTGGCACTCGGTCATCTTCTACGTTGGCGCGGCGAACCTGCTGCGCACTGTGCTTTTGCGGATCCACCCGGAAACCGACCCGCACCCGCACACTCATTACGGCGCGTACGCGTTCTGTGCCGGGTTCGCGCTCGTGATCGGGCAACTCATCGAACGCGCCCGCAGCCGGCTCACCTCGCGCGTGTGCAGCGCGCTGCTGGGCCTGTCGGCGATGCTGCTCGCGGTGTCGTACGGCCAGACCCCCGCCCTGCCACTCCTCGTGGCGACCGCCGTGATCCTCGCCGCGACCGGCGCCGGCGAGGCCGCGTTCCGCATACTCGGCACCCGCCGCCCCAGCTGGCACTCCGTCATCTTCTTCATCGGCGCCGCCAGCGTGACCCGCACGTTGCTGGCGGCACACCATCCGGCGGCGAGCCTGTTGGCGCAATTCGCGGCGTACGCGCTGTGCGTCGGCTTCGCGCTGCTGGTGTCGGCGCTGATGCGACGGGCAGGCGACCTCACGGCGCGGGTGCACAGTGGAGGGCTGGGGCTGACGGGGCTGCTGCTGGCGGTGGTTCACGGCGACCTCCCGCCGCATGCGCCCATCGCCGCGACCGCCCTGATCGTCGGCGCCACCTGCGTCGGCGAGCTCGCCTACCGCGCCCGCGCCGCCCGGCGCGGTTAGGCGGTGGGGACGGGGTGGCCGCGCTTGGCCGCCACGTGCTCCACCAGGGCTACCAGGACGTGCTTGCCGGACTGGCGGTCGCGGACGTCGCAGGATACGACGGGGACGTTGGGGTGGAGGTCGAGTGCCTGCCGGACGGCGTCGGGCGTGAACCGGCGCGCGCCGTCGAACCGGTTGACGCCCACCACGAACGGGATGCGCCGCCGCTCGAAGTAGTCGACCGACGGGAAGCAGTCAGCCAGCCGCCGGGTGTCGGCGAGCACCACCGCCCCCAGCGCACCGAAGGCCAACTCGTCCCACACGAACCAGAAACGTTCCTGGCCGGGCGTGCCGAACAGGTACACCTGAAGGTCGTCGTTGATCGTGATGCGCCCGAAGTCCATCGCGACGGTCGTGGTGCGCTTGGACTCGACGCCGAGGATGTCGTCGGTGCCGATGCCGGCGGAGGTGAGGACTTCTTCGGTGTGCAGCGGCCGGACCTCGCTGACCGACCCGACAAGGGTCGTCTTGCCCACCCCGAACCCGCCGGCCACGAGGATCTTCAAAGCCAGCGGGATGGAGTGTTCAGAGTGCCCGGAGTCCATTGACCACCGCCTGGAGGATGTCGTCGTCGGGTAGATGGGCCATTGCCGAAGGCTCGTGCAGGGCGATGAGGCCGGACGCGAGCAGGTCACCGAGCAGTACTCGGACCACGCCGACCACCAGGTCGAGGCCGGCGGCGATTTCAGCGACGGAGATCGGCTCGCGTGCCAAGGCGAGGATCGCGCGGTGCTCGGGCTGGAGCTGTGCGGCCTCGGGGGCGCGGATAGCGCCGGGCGCCGCAAGCACGAACGCGAGCAGGTCGAATCCACCGGTCACCGGCCGTACGCGGCCACCGGTGACCGTGTACGGCCGCACCACGGGACCGGCGTCGTCATCGAGCCAGTCGTGGTGCGGGAGGCCGGATCCGTTAGTGGGCATCGGTGTGCACCGTAGTCGTCCTCGTCGATGACGTCATGTTCTGGCCCACCCGGGCGACCAGCATGGCCATCTCGTACGCGATCAAGCCGATGTCGGCGTCGGCGGCACTGATCAGGGCGAGGCAGGCGCCCATGCCGGCGGCGGTGACGAAGAGGTACCCGGACTCCATCTCCACGACGGTCTGCCGCACAGGGCCCGTATGAAAGTGCCGGCTGGCGCCTTTCGCCAGGCTCTGGAAGCCGGCCGCGATGGCAGACAGGTGCTCGGCGTCTTCGCGGGTCAGCCCGCGCGACTGGCCCAGCATCAGCCCGTCGGCCGACAGCACCACGGCCTGGCGGGCCGAGGGCACCCGGTCGACCAGGTCGTTGAGCAGCCAGCTCAGGTTGGCGGCCTGCCTCATCTGCACTACCTATCGTCCCCTTCTGGTGTCACGCTGGGCACCGCCGCGGTGCCGCGCGCCGGAGCGGCGCTGGTCGGCCCCGGAGGCGCAGCGTCGGCTTCCCGCCGGCCGCGCGCGGTGCCGGCCTGGAGCGCCGCCATCGCGGCCCGGGCCTGGTCGGCGGTGCGTGGCGCGGGGGCGGGGTCTTCGGGCAGGTCACCGGTGGGCTGTTCGCGCAGTTGCGGCGCGAGGCTCGCCTGGCGGACGCGGCGTGGCAGGCCGTCGGGACCGAGCGACGGCGCCACAGCCGACGCGGGCAGCCCGTCGGGTCCGAGCCGCGTCTCCTCGGCTGCCCTCGCGCCGAGGTCCGCCCGGTCCGAGGGGACCGCCTTCAGCGGCGTGGGCGCGGACTCGATGGCGGGCGCGCTCTCCACGCGCGTCACCACCCGGACGCGCCGCCGGGGCACGTCGTCGGCCGGTGAGGCGAGCAGCGCGGCGGGTTCCGCGTCCGGGAGTACCAGATCGGGCGGGACCAGGACGACGGCGGTCACCCCGCCGAAGGGCGAAGACCGCAGCCGGATCTTCACGCCGTGGCGGGCGCCGAGTTGGGCCACCACGAAGAGCCCGAGCCGGGCGCTGTTGGCCGGGTCGAACTCGGGTGGCCGGGCCAGCCGCCGGTTGGCCTCTTCGAGCTCCTCGGGCTTCATGCCCAGGCCGCGGTCTTCGATCTCGATGGCGTACCCGTTGGGCACCGGCGCCCCGCTGACGTGTACGCGGGTCTGCGGCGGCGAGAACGACGTGGCGTTCTCGATCAGCTCGGCGAGCAGGTGGATCATGTCACCGACCGCCCGGCCGGCGATGGCGACGGATTCGACGCCGTTGACCGTCACCCGGGCGTAGTCCTCCACTTCGGACACCGCGCCGCGGATGACGTCGAGCATGGACACCGGGTTGCGCCAGCCCCGGCCCGGCACGGCGCCGGCGAGGATCGCGAGGTCTTCGGCGTGCCGGCGCATCCGGGTGGCGAGGTGGTCGATGCGGAAGAGCTCCTCCAACTCGTCGGGCTCGGTGGTGCGACGCTCCATGCCGTCGAGCAGGGTCAGCTGGCGGTGCAGCAGGGTCTGGCTGCGCCGCGCGATGTTGAGGAACACCTCGTTGAGGCCGCGCCGCATGGTGGACTCGTCGACCGCCGCCTGCACCGCCGTGCGCTGCGCCTCGGTGAACGCGCGCCCGAGCTGGCCGATCTCGTCGGTGCCGTACTCCAGCGGTGGCGCTTCGGCGGCCACGTCGACGTCTTCGCCCCGCCGCAGCCGGGCGACGACCTCGGGCAGCCGCCTGTCGGCGAGGTCGAACGCGCTCTCCCGCAACCCGCTGAGCCGGCGGATCAGCGACCGGCCGACGCGCAGGCAGAGCAGCAGCGACAGCACGATCGCCGCCAGCCCGAAGAGCCCGGCCAGCGCGAGCCGGAGCAGCACGCCGGCGGCCACCGGAGCGGCCCGGTCGGTGAGGTCGTCGGAGATACCCAGCTCGAAGTCGCGCAGCTGCCGCACCACCGGCTCGTACGCGCTCTGCCAGGCGTTGGCGCTGATCGGTACGGCGGCGTTGTCGCGGCCTTGCGCCATGGTGCGGTCTCCGAGCTCCCGCAGTCGCTCGAACGCCTCCCCCTCGACCATCCGCTGGTACGCCGTCCGGTCCTCTTCGGACAGTGCCGACACGGCCCCCACGTGCAGGTACCGCTCGGTGCCGATGATCTGTACGAGTTGGGAGTGCTCGCCGCTCTCGAACCGCTTCGCGGCGAACGCCCCGGCCAGCAACGCGTCGGCCTGACCCAGCACCTCGCGGGCGCGCGTGAGCGCCACGGTGGCGCGAGCCTCCCGGTCGAGCGCGTCGTCGTCGAGGTTGGCCAGCGCGTCGAAGAGCCGCAGCGCCTCGTCGATCATGCCGGTGTACAGGCCCAGGGCGCCGGCCTTGTCCATCTCCCGCCGGTCGACGAAGCCTCGCCCGGCCGGCAGCAGCTCCAGCGCGGTGGTCACCTGGTCGACGCGGGCTCGCACCGCCTCATCCGCCGCGTCGCGGACATCCTCGCCGCGCGCCCGCTCGCGGAAGTCGGCGACGGCCGCGTCGGTGCGGCTGCGCTGCTCGTCGAGGGCCGGCAACTCCTGCGCCCGGCCGGCTAGGTAGACGACGGAGAGCCGGCGTTCGCGTTGCAACTCGGCGACGACTGCGTCGCCTGGGCGGCTCATCTCGTTGCGCAGGGTGCGCGTATCGAGCAGGTGCAATGCCGGGCCGACCGTCAGCGTGGTCGTGAAGATCCACAGTGCTACGAGCGCGGCGAGAGGCACGGCCACCAGAGCGATGATCTTCGCACGGATCGACCAGTTGCCTGTATTCATCAAGAGACCTCGCCCGTGGGGGGACGGTTCGGCAGCCTCCGGCAGGATACATGGCCGTCTAGGCGATTCAATGCGTCCCGATTTCCCGCCGGTACCTGGATTGGTGATCACGTACTAGCGGGAATACCACAGGCATGTCGTCAACTCAGATCATCGTCACCGTCATCGTCGTGCTCGCGGTGCTGGCCGTGGCCGGAATCGCCTGGTACTGGGCGCGCCGGCGAGCGTTGCGCGAGAGATTCGGCCCCGAGTACGACCGGGCCGTCGAGGAGAAGGAGAGCCGCGGGGCGGCCGAGCGCGAACTGCGTGAGCGCGAACGTCGCCACTCGGAGCTCCAGCTGAAGGACCTCTCGCCGGAGAGCCGCCAGCAGTACAACGCGGACTGGGAGGAGATCCAGGCACGCTTCGTCGAGGCTCCCGACGAGGCGGTACGCGCCGCGGATGAGCTGGTCAGCAGGCTGATCGCCGAACGCGGCTACCCCACCGAAAGCTACGAGGAGCAGGTCACGCACCTCTCCGTCGAGCACGCCCGGACCCTCGGGCACTACCGCGACGCCCACGAGATCTACCTGGAGAACGAGCGCGGTGAGGCGAGCACCGAACGCCTCCGCCAGGCCCTCGTCCACTACCGGGCGCTCTTCGCCGACCTGCTCGGCACCACTCCCGAGGTCCCCAGCCGCTGAGGAGGCACCACATGAGCCACCCGCAAACCTACTCGTACCCACCCACCGACCCTGACCAGCCTGAACGGGTCACCTCCGAGCCGGTACCCGTCCCACCGCCTGGGGCGAAAGACCATGATGAAACGGACACCACAGCCGCTGCGGAGACTCCCGCCGAGGACGTGACGGATCGGGTACCGGAAGAGGCGCTCGACGACCAGGGCACGTTCGAAGATCCGGTGCTGACCGAGGAGCGCACCGACCCCGACGACCTGACCGCCGTCACGCCGAGCCAGGACGAAGACCTCGCCGACGAGGGCGCGCTGCGGGACGGTACCGACGAGAGCGCCGCGACCGCCGACACCGACCGCGACGACGGGGTCCCCCCGGGCCGGGGGCCGACCCCGGCCTCTGCGGCCGCGGGGTCCGCGGGGGGCGCGGCGGCGACCGCCGCGATGGCCGGCCCGTCCCGCGACGTGACCGACGAGCGCGACGAGCGCGACGAGGCACTGCCTGTCCACGAAGAGGAGCCGGCTGCCGAGGACGAGCCGGTTGCCGAGGGGCTGACCGCCGACGAGGAGCGGACCATCGACGAGGAGCGGACCATCGACGAGGAGCGGACCGCCGACGAGCCGCGGGCGGAGATGCTGCCCGGTGACGTGCCGGCGGAGCCGGTCACCGCGCTGTGGGGCGACGACACCGCCCAGTCGTTCCGCGACCGCTGGCGCGACGTTCAACTCCGCTTCGTCGACGACCCGCAGGGCGCCGCCCGCGACGCGCAGAGCCTCGTGGACGACGCCGTCCAGTCGCTGACCACCGCGCTCACCAACCAGCGCGACGAGCTCGGCGGATGGACCAGCACCGACGGCAACGACACCGAGCAGTACCGGGTCGCGGTGCGCCAGTACCGCGACTTCCTGGATCGGCTGTTGGGCCTATAGACCCACGACCTGCCGAATAGAGGGTTTCGTAGCCGGCACCGCCCTGGATGGGCGCGTGCCGGCTATCTGACAACGAACCGTCCGCTGTCGCGCGGCTTCCGAATACCTGGCATCACGTGCCACCAGATTGGCACCAGGTGGAAGGAAACCCCGCGATGTCCCTACGTACCCGAGTCTCACAGCGGCGCGGCCCCGCCGGGCTAGCGGTGGCCGCCCTCTTGGTCGGTGCCGGCCTGTACGGGCTCGGCCCCAGCACGGCCGGCGCGTCCAGCCACCGCGAGGCGCCGCTCATCGCCGCCGACCCGGCCGTCGACAACACCGACCTGTACGCCTTCGTCAGCCCCGACCGGCAGGACTACGTCACGTTCGTGGCGAACTTCATCCCGTTCGAGGAGCCCAACGGCGGCCCCAACTTCTACCCGTTCGCCACCGACGCCACGTACAACATCAACGTCGACAACGATGGTGACGCCAAGCCGGACTCGATCTTCCGGTTCCGCTTCAAGACCGTCGACAAGCGTGGCAACAACACGTTCCTGTACAACAACGGGCCGGTGACGTCGCTGGACGACGAGAACCTGCTCGTCCGCCAGATGTACACATTGGAGTCCTCGTTCAACGGGGGCAACTCGTTCAAGACCCGGGTGACCGGAGCGCCGGTCGCGCCGTCGCGGGTCGGCAACGCGTCCATGCCGGACTACCAGACGCTGCGCGACCAGGCGATCACCCAGCTGCCGGGCGGCTGGCAGATCTTCGCTGGCCAGGCCGACGACCCGTTCTTCCTCGACCTGCGGGTCTTCGACCTGCTCTACGGCGGAGACCTGAGCGAGACCGGCACCGACACCGTGTCTGGCTACAACGTCAACACGATCGTGTTGCAGGTGCCGTTCAAGGACATCGCGCTCAAGGGCGACGCCACCCGCAACCCGAACATCGGCATCTGGACCACCACCGAACGGCCCCGCGTGCGGATCACGGGTGGCGGCTCCTCGGGCGGCCGGGTGCAGGTCTCGCGGCTCGGCAACCCGCTGGTCAACGAGGTGGTCGTACCTGCCGGGCTCAAGGACGCGTTCAACGCCTCCCGCCCCGACCAGGACGGCAAGAACCCGGTCGTCGTCAAGCGCGTAACCGATCCCGAACTGCCGAAGCTAATCCAGGCCATCTACAACATCCCGGCGCCGCCAACGCCACGCAACGACCTCGTGGAGATCTTCCTGACCGGTATCACCACGAAGGCGGGCGGGCCCATCAAGGTCGACCTCAACTCGCAGCTCAACAACGCCGACGTGAACCCGAAGCGGTTCGTGCCGTCCGAGCAGCTCCGGCTCAACCTGAGCGTGCCGGTCACCGACCAGCCCAACCGGCTGGGCGTGCTGGCAGGGGACAACCAGGGCTTCCCGAACGGCCGCCGGCTGACCGACGACGTGGTCGACATCGAGATCCAGGCCGTCGAAGGCGCGGCCGCCACCGGCCAGATCGGCGACGCGCTGGCCGCTGGCGACAAGGTCGACCAGAACGACCAGGCATTCGGCGACACGTTCCCGTACCTGGCACTGCCGAACACCGACAAGGGTGGCGCGGCCGCGGCACCGGCGCCGTCGGGCTCGGACCAGGCGCCCGGAGGCTCGCCCAACCCGTCGCTGACGCCGGCCGGCTTCCAGAGCCAGGCCCGGGGGCTCGCCCACCCCGTCGCTGCGCCGGCGGTGGGAGTCGCCGCGGCCGCCGGCCTAGGTCTGCTCCTCGCCGCCTGGTTCTGGCGACGGCGTAACGCCAAGGCAGCCAGCGCCTAACCCCACAGGGCGCGCCGCATGTCCCCGCGTGCGGCGCGCCCCTTCCCCAGGAGGTTCCGCCATGCGACGCCTGACCGTGGTCGCGCTCGCCGCTGCCGCCGCCCTCGCCGTCACCGTCACCGCCGGCGTGCTGGGACGCACCGAAACCCCGGTGCCCACTGTGGACACCGTCGCCGCCCCGGTCCCGATCGACCCGATCGCCCGCGCCCAGGAGCGGCTGAAGCTGGTGCCCGGCGACTGGAGCACGTGGGCGGCGCTCGCCGTCGCATACGTCGAGCGCGGCCGGGTCACGGCGGACCCCACCAACTACCCGCGCGCCGAGGCGCCCGCCCGCCGCTCGCTGGAGCTGCGGCCGACCGGCAACGGTGACGCCCTTGTCGCCCAGGGCGCACTCGCCAACGCCCGCCACGACTTCGCCGCCGCGCGCCGGTTCGCGCTCGACGCGGTGCGCATCAACGACTTCGACGCGGACGCGTACGCGGTCCTGGCGGACGCCGAGACGCAGCTGGGCAACGCGCCGGCCGCGACCGCCGCCGTGCAGCGCCTCCTGGACGTGCGGCCGGGGCTTTCCGCGTACGCCCGGGGCTCCTACGACCTGGAACTGCGCGGGCAGGTGGCGGAGGCGACCGGCCTGATGCGGCAGGCACTCGAAACCGCGAACAGTCCTTCGGACATCGGCTTCTGCCGGGTGCAGCTCGGCGACCTCGCCTGGCACGCCGGCGACCTGGCGGGCGCCTCCCGGGAGTACACGGCCGGCCTCGCCGCCGACCCGACCAGCGTCGTCCTCCAGCGCGGCCGGGCGCGGGTCGCCGCCGCCGAGGGCCGGCTCGACGCCGCGCTCGCCGACTACGCCGACCTCACCCGCCGCGCCCCCACGACCGAATACCTCATCGAGTACGCGGGGCTGCTGCACACGGCGGGCAAGGCGACCGAGGCTCGGGCGCAGCTCGACCTGGCGACCGCGGCGCACGCGCTGTACACCAGCAGCGGCGGGACGGACGGGCTGGCCGGTTCCGCGCTCGCGCTCGCCAAGGGAGACCCGGCGACCGCCGTCGCCGAGGCGCGCGCCGAATGGAAGCGGAGGCAGCACGCCGACGTCGCCGACGCGCTCGCGTGGGCCCTGCACCACGCCGGGAAGGACGCCGAAGCGCTGCCGTACGCCCAACGGGCCACCGGCACCGGCGCCCGCTCGGCCAGCTACCTGCACCACCTCGGCGTCATCGAGATGGCGCTCGGACAGGCCGCCGCCGGCCAGGCACACGTCGCCGAGGCGCGGCGCATCAACCCGCACTTCGCTCTGGGAGTGATCCGATGACCCGCTGGCTGCTCGTCGTCCCCGCCGCCGTCGTGGCGCTGCTCGCCCTGCCGAGCGCGCCGGCGAGCGCTCACCCAGCCGGGAGCCTCTCCGTCAACCAGTACGTGGGGCTGACGCTGCGACCGGACCGGGTCGAGGCGACCGCGGTCGTCGACTTCGCCGAGATCCCCACCTTGCAGCAGAAGCAGACGCCGACCTGTGCGCCGCTCGTGTCGGCCATCACGCTGACCGTCGACAGCGTCCGTCTGGCGTGGACGGTGGACGAGTCGGACTTCCGTTACGTGGACGGCGCTGCCGGGCTGCGGACGAGCCGGCTCACGTGTGGCCTCCACGCACCGGCCACACTGGACCGATCCGCCGAGGTGGCGGTGACGAACGGCTACGCGCCCGAACGAGTGGGCTGGCGGGAGATGACCGCCGTCGGCGAGGGCGTGCGGATCGTCGACTCCCCGCTGCCCACCACCAGCGTCAGCGACGAACTGCGTACCTACCCGGCCGACCCGTTGGCGTCGGCGCCGGACGTCCGGTCGGCAACGCTCCGGGTGGCGCCGGGTGACGGTACAGCTGAATCCGGCGCGGCGGCCGAGCGGCCCGACGACGGTCTGCTGACCCGCTGGGCCGCGGCGCTGGAGCGCCGTTTCCAGGAACTGGCCGGCGGACCGCGACTGACCCCTACGGTCGGCCTGCTGGCGGTGCTGCTGGCGCTCGTGCTCGGCGCCGGCCACGCCGCGCTGCCGGGGCATGGCAAGACGGTGCTGGCCGCGTACGCCGCCGCGGAGCGCCGCCGCATCCGGGACGCCCTCGCCGTCGGGGCGACCGTGACGCTGACACACACCGGCGGCGTCCTGATCGTGGGCCTGCTCCTCAGCACGTCGAGCGCGCTCGCGGGTGATCGGCTCCTCGGGTACCTGGGGATCGTAAGTGGAGCCGTCGTGGTGGCGGTCGGTGCCGGCATGGTCGTGGGGGCCCGCCGGCACCGCCACCACCACCATCACCACCACGGTCACGACCACCACCATCATCACCACCATGGACGGTTGAACCTGGCGGGCATCGGGATCGCCGGTGGGCTCGTGCCCAGCCCGTCGGCCATCGTGGTGCTGCTGGCCGCGATCGGGCTCGGCCGCACGTGGTTCGGCGTGCTGCTGGTGCTCGCGTACGGGATCGGCATGGCCGGCACGCTGACGGCGGTCGGTATCGCGCTGGTGGCGCTGCGCTGCCGCCTGGGCCGCACGCCGAGACTGCCGCGCCTCACCCGCCGCCTCTCTCGGGCCGCGCCCGCCGGCACCGCCGCCCTCGTCATGGTCGTGGGTGTTGGCGTGGCAGCCCGCGCGGCCGCAGGGGTCTTCTAAACCGGCGCCGGAGCCCTTGACCAGGCATAGGATGGCGCCTGGAAGGAGGCCATGATGAGCGGAAAGGTTGTCCACTTCGAGATCCCCGCAGACGACGTCGAGCGGGCGCGATCCTTCTACCGCGAGGCGTTCGGCTGGCAGGTCACGCCGATGCCTGAGATGGACTACACGATCGTCAACACGGTGGCCACCAGCGACGACGGCATACCCACCGAGCCCGGCGCGATCAATGGTGGCCTGTTCAAGCGCGAGGGCCCGCTGACCTCGCCGGTGATCACGATCGACGTCGCCGACGTCGACGAGGCGCTCGCCCAGGTCGAGAAGGCGGGCGGCAAGGTGGTCCTGGGCCGCCAAGCGGTGGGTGAGATGGGGTACACCGGATATTTCACCGATACCGAGGGCAATGTCGTCGGCCTATGGCAGAACGCCTCCTGACGGCAAGCGTACTCGGTGGTAACTTGACCGGATGGCCACGGCCACCCACGTCCGTATCGCAATCCTCGGCGCCGGTTTCGGTGGAATCGGCGCCGCCATCCGGCTGCGGCAGCAGGGCCACGACGACTTCGTGATCCTCGACCGCGGCGACGACGTCGGCGGCACCTGGCGCGACAACACCTACCCCGGCTGCGCCTGCGACGTGCCCTCGCACATGTACTCGTTCTCGTTCCTGCCCAACCCGAAGTGGAGCCGCAGCTTCTCCCCCCAGCCCGAGATCTGGGAGTACCTGCGGCGTTGCGTGGCCGAGCACGGGCTGGAGCGGCACCTGCGGCTGCGCCACGAGATGCGCTCCGCTTCCTGGGACGGCCACTGGGTCCTCGAAACGTCGGGCGGGACCTACCGGTGCGACGTGCTGATCCTCGCCACCGGGCCGCTCACCGAGCCGGCGCTGCCGAAGCTGCCCGGCCTCGAGACGTTCACGGGCGAGGTCTTCCACTCCGCACGCTGGAACCACGAGTACGACCTGCGTGGCCGGCGCGTCGCGGTGGTGGGCACCGGCGCGTCGGCGATCCAGTTCGTGCCGGAGATCGCGCCCGAGGTCGAGCGGATGCACATCTTCCAGCGCACGCCACCGTGGGTCCTGTCGCGCGTCGACCGGCCGATCAGCCGGCTGGAACAGCGGGTCTTCCGCACAGTCCCGCCCGCCCAGCGGCTCGCCCGCGCCGCCATCTACTGGGCCCGCGAGCTGCAGGGCACCGGCTTCCTGTATCCGGTCGTGATGCGCTTCGGCCAGGGCATGGCGCGCCGGCACCTGCGCAAGTCGATCGCCGATCCGGCGCTGCGCGCCAAGCTCACGCCCGCGTACACGATGGGGTGCAAGCGGGTGCTGCTGTCCAACACGTACTACCCGACCCTCACCCGCGACAACGTCGAGCTGGTCACCGACCCGATCACCGAGGTGCGCCCCGACGCGGTGGTCACCGCCGACGGCACCGCGCGGCCCGTCGACACGATCATCTTTGGTACTGGGTTCCACGTGACCGACGCACCGGTGGCCCAGCTCGTTCGAGGACGTGACGGGCGCACGCTCGCCGAGACATGGGGCGGCTCGATGCGGGCGTACCTCGGCACCACCGTCACCGGCTTCCCCAACCTGTTCATCCTGCTCGGCCCGAACACCGGCCTGGGGCACAACTCGGTCGTCTTCATGATCGAGGCGCAGCTGAACCACATCCTCAAGGCGCTACGGCACCTCGACCGACAGGGCATCCCGGCGATCGAGCCGACACCCCAGGCACAGCAGGCGTTCGTGTCGACTGTGGACCGCAAGATGACCGGCACCGTGTGGCTTCGGGGCGGCTGCCGAAGCTGGTACCTCGACACCACCGGTCGCAACTCGACGATCTGGCCCGGATACAGCTGGACGTTTCACCTGCGGACCCGGCGCTTCGACCCGGCCCACTACCAGGCGGTGACCTCATGAGGCAGTCTCTTGCGGGCAAGGTCGTCTTTGTCACGGGCGCCGCCCGCGGCATCGGCGCGCACACGGCACGGGTGGCCGCGGCACGCGGCGCGAAAGTGGCGCTCGCCGGGCTGGAACCTTCGCTCCTCGCTCCGCTGGCCGACTCGCTCGGCGGGGCGTGGTTCGAGTGCGACGTCACCGACCAGGCCGCGCTGTCACAGGCCGTCGCGGGCACGGTCGAGCGGTTCGGCGGCATCGACGCGGTGGTCGCCAACGCCGGCATCGCCCCCCGCGGCACGGTCGTGGTCGGCGACATCGAGAGCAACGTCCGCACCATCGAGGTGAACCTGATCGGCGTCATGCGCACGGTCGACGCCACGATCCCGCACGTCCTCGCCCGCCGCGGCTACTACCTGCTGGTGTCGTC
This sequence comes from Micromonospora sp. CPCC 205371, assembly GCF_026130045.1. Lineage (GTDB taxonomy): Bacteria > Actinomycetota > Actinomycetes > Mycobacteriales > Micromonosporaceae > Phytohabitans. The sequence goes on along the minus strand of NZ_JAIBNX010000059.1, from coordinate 1,295 downwards.
GGCAGCGGCCTTCACCGCGCTGCCGGGCATGTCCGCGTACTGCGCGTCCAAGGCGGGCGTCGAGCAGTACGGCAACGTGATGCGGCTGGAGCTGGCACACCGGGGCGTCGCGGTGGGCACCGCACACATGTCGTTCGTCGACACAGACATGACCCGCAGCGCCCAGGCCGACCTGCCGTCGTTCGGCGAGATGCTGCCCAAGCTGCCCAAGCCGATCGGAGGCTTCACACCGGTGGAGGCGTGCGCACGGGCCTTCGTCGACGGGATCGAGCGCCGCAAGCGCAAGGTGTACGTGCCCCGTGGAATGGCCGGCGTGCAGGCACTCCGGACGGTGATGCTGAGCCCGTTCTCCGAATTCATCATCGGCCGCGGCGCGCGGACCGCGGTGCCCCATATGGAAGACGAGGTCCGAGCGCTCGGAGGTCCGCGTTGACTGTTGCCTATGAACGCCGCGGCGCCGGCGAGCCGCTCATCCTCCTGCACGGCATCGGGCACCACTGGCGCGCCTGGTTGCCAGTATTGGACCGGCTGGCCGAGGCACACGACGTGATCGCAGTCGACCTGCCCGGCTTCGGCGCGTCACCGCTCCCGGCCGCCGGCGCGCCCGCGTCGATGGCCGATGCGGTGGCCGGAATCGCCGCGTTCATCGACGATCTAGGCCTCGAGCGGCCACACGTGGCCGGCAACAGCCTCGGCGGGGCAATAGCGTTGGAGCTGGCCGCCGCTGGGGCAGCCGCCTCGGCGACCGCGCTCTGCCCAGCCGGCTTCTGCACACGCCGCGAACTGCGCTGGGCCATCAGCGTGCTCACGGCTCACCGGCTAGCGTCTCGGCTGCCAGAGCCGGTACTTCGCACGGTGCTGCGCTCGTCGGCGGTGCGCGCGATGTCGTACGGGATGATCTGCGCCCACCCTTCTCTTTTGACGCCGGAGGAAGCCCTGTTCGATGCGCTCGCGCTGCGCAACGGGCGGGCGTTCGCCGCGGTGGCCCGGGCCGGGCGCGGATACGCCTTCCAGGCCACCCCGACCGTGCCGGTCACGGTGGCCTGGAGCACCGGCGACCGCATCCTGCCGTACCGCCAAGCCGCGGTTGCCCGCCGCGTCCTCCCCGACGCCCGACACGTGGACCTGCCTGGTTGCGGCCACGTCCCCATGCGCGACAACCCCGACCTGGTAGCGGCCACAATCCTCTCCACAACCAGCGTGAAATCCCTCTAATCCCCGCCCCACCCCGCACTCCCCGCCGCCCGCCGCACGCCCGCGCCGCGCGCCGCGCGCCCCGCGCCGCCCGCCGCCCG
>NZ_JAIBNX010000058.1:19221-39491 GCF_026130045.1 Micromonospora sp. CPCC 205371 | reverse complement strand
ATCAAGGGCAAACGCACGTGGTTCGATCTCTTTTCCGCGTGCGTTTGCCCTTGATCGATGCGGTTCTCCTTGATCGGCGTCCGTAGGAGGGGGCGGCGGGCGCCGCGCTGCAAAGCACCGTGCCGGAGGCTAGCCGCACCCGCGAGGGCAGGCCGATGCGAACAGCCAGCGCGGCGATGCCGCGCGGCTAGTCGCGGGACTTGCGCTGGCGCCAGGACAGCGGGCCGGGCAGGTCGACGCGGTGGGCGCGGGCGCGGGAGTTCCACGACCAGCGGCCGACCTTGATGCTCCACGACGAGAAGCCGTTCTCGGTGAAGTTCAGGATCAGCGGCCCGAACTTCTTGCGCTTGCGGAAGATCAAAGGCATACCCGGAGATTGCCCGACGTCACCGTCCGCGAAACCCGCGCTCCGATGTGGAGGCGCCGATCAAGGAACATCCCATCGATCAAGGGCAAACGCACGCGAAAAGGAGATCGAACCACGTGCATTCGCCCTTGATCGGCGGGAGAGAGGGGTCGCGTGCGGGAGCGGAGCGCGCGCGGGGCGCGCGGCGCCGTGCGCGGGGCGGGGGTCAGGGGCGGTAGCGGGGGGTGGGGGGAGGCGGTACTGGGCCGACGGAGCCGAACCAGCGGCGGTAGCTGGCCGTCCAGGAGCCGTCGGCGCGCATCTGTTCGAGGACGCCGTTGACGAAGCGCACCATGTCGTCGCGGCCCTGTGGCATCGCGATGCCGGCCGGGTCGTCGGTGACGCGCTCGCCGACGATGCGGGTGTTCGGGTCCTGTACGGCCAGTGTGGCGAGCAGTGTGTCGATGCTGGACACCGCGTCGACCTGATTCTGTTGCAGCAGCACCAGGCAGTCGACCAGCAGGTCGGCGGCCACCGCGACCGGCCGGGACGCCGCCTTCTGCAGGTTGGGGATGCTGCTGCTGCCGTTGGTGGCGCACACCTTGCGGCCGCCCAGGTCGGCGAGGCCTTCGATGCCGGAGCCGTCGCGCACCAGCAGCCGCTGGCCGGACGACAGGTACTCGGTGGAGAACGCCACCTGCTTCCAGCGCTCGCAGTTCATCGTCATCGTGCGGATGACCATGTCAACCTCGCCGCTCTGCAACACCGGTATCCGCTGCGCGGTCGAGATGGCCCGGAACGTCACCGCGTCCGGGCTGCCGAAGATGGCCGCCGCGATCCGCCGCGCGATGTCGATCTCGAACCCGACCATCCGCCCGTCCGGATCGCGGTAGCTGAACAGGTACGCGTCCTGATCGATCCCGACGACCAGCCGGCCCTTCTTCTGGATGGCATCCATCGTGGAGCCCGCCGGCATGCGGCCCGGCGCCGGCAGGGCGCCGCGCGGCCGCAGGCTCGCGCGGCGGTCGCAGCCTTCGTCGGCCGGTGGCGCCGCGCTGACGAGCGGCGCGGGGTCGCGGACGCCGACTGGCTGCGGCTGCGCGGCCGCCGCACCGGAATTGGCCGGCAGGCCTGCCGAGGTGCCGCACCCAGCGGCGAGCAAGGCCGCCAACACGACAGCGGCAGCGGTACCGACTCGCGTCATGCTGGCATCATGGCAATACCGGGCCACCCCTCCGGACCGCGCCAACGACAAGATCGTCCCCCGTCCGACGCCGTAGAAAGCCTGCGTGTGCTATCAACAGTGAGTGCGACCCCCGCTGGCACCCCTCACCGCCGCGGGCCAGCCGCGCGCCGGGGAGGGCGCGGCGGTGACCGTCGACGCTGATCTCCGGCAGCGGGCCGAGGAGCTCGTCGACAGGGCCGAGATCGCCCGTAACCAGGGTGATTACCGTGCCGGCGCGGCGCTGGCCCGGCAGGCGGCCGACCTTGCCGCGGCGGTGCGTGACGACCGGTTGCACGCGGCGGCGCTGCGGGTGCACGCGGTGCACTCGGTGCGCCTCGGCGACCACGAGCAGGCTGTTCGCTCCACCGAGCTGGCCGCCCAGTTGCTCAGCGGCGGTGGCGACGACCGGGCACTGTGCAAGGTGCAGACCGTGCAGGCGCTCGCGTACACCAAGCTCGGCCTGTACGACGAGGCGTTGCGGGCGCTGTCGACCGGCCTCGACATCGCCGAGCGGGTCGACGAGCCCGAGCTGCTGTTCTGGGTGTTCAACCGGATCGGCGGGGTGCACGGCTTTCTCGGCGACTACCGCCAAGGCAAGGCCTTCCTGATCAGGGCGCTCGACCTGGCCCGCAGCGACCTCGACGACGAGTCGGTCTTCTGCATCCTCAACAACCTCAGTGACAACGCGGTCGGCCTGGTCAAGGAGCTGCGCACGGCCGGCGAGCCGGCTGCCGCGGAAAACGCGCTCGGTGACGGCCTGTCGTACGCCAAGGACGCGCTCGTGCTGGCCCGCTCCGCCCAGCACCCGTACCGCGAGTCGATGTGCCTGGGCAACTTCGGCACCCTGCTTACCCTGGCGGGCGAGTACGCCGAGGCGACCGAGATGCTGAAGGTCTCCGGCGAGCTGGGCGCCGAGCACGGATACAAGTCACTGGAGCTGGCCGCGTTGCAGGGCATCGCGACCGTCCACCTGGAGCAGGGGCGCACCGCCGAGGCGATCACCATCCTCGGCACGGTGCTGGAGATGGCCTCGGAACCCAACGAAAAGACCACCATCATGGCGGTGCACCAGCAGCTGGCGGCGGCGTACGAGCAGCGCGGCGACACGGCCACCGCGCTGCACCACTACCGCACCTACCATGAGGCCGAGCGCACCGTGTACTCGGCGATGGCGGAGACCCGGGCCAGGCTGCTGACCAACCGGTTCGAGCTCGACAACGCCCGCCTGGAGGCCGAGCGCGCCAGGCTGGAGGCCGAGCTGCACCGGGTACGCCGGGAGGAGCTGGAACAGGAGAAGCTGGCCTGGCAGGCGGAGGCCCGCGAAGACCAGCTCACCGGCTTGTGGAACCGCCGCCATCAAGACGAGGAGCTGACCCGGCTCGTCGGCGCGGCGACTGCCGGCAACCGTCCACTGTGCGTGGCGGTCGGCGACGTCGATCGGTTCAAGGGCATCAACGACCACTTTGGACACCCGGTCGGTGATGAGGTGCTCAAGCGGCTGGCCGGCATCCTGCGCGCCGGCTGCCGCCCCGGTGACCTGGTCACGCGGATGGGCGGCGAGGAGTTCTGCCTGGCGTTCCCCGACACCGACCTGCCGGCGGCGCGCGACATCTGCGAGCGGCTGCGCGCCGCCGTCCAGGCATACGACTGGGGCGCGTTGCGGCCGGGGCTGACCGTGACGATCAGCCTGGGCGTGGCCCGGCTGGCACCGGGCAGTACGGCCAACCAGGTGCTCAACGCGGCAGACGCACGGCTCTACCGCGCCAAGCGCCACGGCCGCAACCGCGTCGAGCCGGTCCAGCGCACGTTCGCCTTCACCGTCCCCGATCCCACTGCGTAGCGGCTTCAGCCGCGCGGTAGGTCGACCACGCCGAGCTGGGCCATCAGGCCGAGGGAGTCGTAGTTCCACCAGCCTTCCTGGATCTTGCCGTCAGCAAGGCGCTGTACGATCATCCCGGTCATCTCGACCCGGCGGTTCGTGGGCGCGATGCCCTGGAACTCACCCGTGTGCGTGCCCGTCCACGACCACCGGGTACAGACCCTGTCGCCCTCGCCGATCTGGTCGTCCAGCGAGAACCGGAAGTCGGGGAACCCGTTCCGATACATGATCACCTGGTCGCGAGTGTCCTCGATGCCGATGACATCCCGCTCGTTGGCGGGGTCGTGGTCGTGGTAGTCGCTGGTCAACACCTGGTCGAGCGTGTTGAGGTCGCCACCTGCGAGGATGTCGAAGAAGCGGCGGCACACCATCTTGTTGAGCTGCTCGTCGCGGACCACATCGAGGTCGGTGAACGTCGGTGGCATGTCGCAGAGCGCCACCATCTCCTCGAAGATGCGGTTGGTCTCCGGCAGGTTCGACTGGCGCATCGCCTCCTCGTACGACGGAAACTCGACGATCTCGACCACGTGGTGCTTGTCGGCGCGATCCGTGGCCACCGTCGCGTGGGTGGCCGTCCGCTTGCCATGGGTCTGCTCGACCCATTTGTCCAGGAGTCGATTCATGTCGTCTACTTTGTCGGTCTTGCAATCGATGATCTGAACGAAGGTCATGGCCCTCACCTCGTCTCGGGGCCCCCGTGGCAACCTCAGCCCAGCGTAGGAGTGTGCTGACCGGCGCGAAGGCATTATCGACGCCGGTAACCGTCGCCGGCCCCTGCCACCAGCCATCGGCATAGCCGATCGATTCGATCAGAATCCATCGCTTTTCATGATGGCGGTTGGAGTCCTAGCGTGAGCGGCATGACAGTGACCACCGCACCCGTCGCGCCGGCACCGACTCGACGCCCTCTGCTGCTCGTCGGTGTCGCACTCGCGATCGTCTACGTCGTCTGGGGCTCGACCTACCTCGCGATCCGGATCATGGTCGAGGAGATGCCGCCCTTCGTGAGCGCGGGTGCCCGCTTCCTGACGGCCGGCCTGCTGGTGGGTGGGGCGCTGGCGGTGCGAGGGGGTCTGCGCCGGCTGGCCGTGACGCGCCGGCAGCTGCTGGGCTGCGCGCAGATCGGGCTCCTGCTGGTCGTGATAGGCCAGGGCCTGGTGACCATCGCCGAGGACGGCGGTGCTCCGTCGGGGATCACCGCGTTGCTGATCGCTGCCGTGCCGCTGTGGGTGATCTGCTACCGCTTCCTGTCCGGCGAACGCCCGGCCGGCCGGACGGTGGTGGGCGTGGCGATCGGCTTTGCCGGATTGGTCGTGCTGGTCGTCGTGAACGGTCTCGGTGGCGCCTTCCCGATCTGGACCATGGTCGCCGTCCTCGTCGCCGGCCTGTCGTGGGCGTTCGGCTCGTGGTACCAGCCGCGGATCCAGCTGCCACGCGACCCGTTCGTGGTCGCGGTCTACGAGATGCTCATCGGTGGCGGGGCGCTGGCGATCATCGGGATAGCGCGTGGCGAGCGCTTCGACCCGCTCGCCTACTCGGCCCAATCCTGGGCGGCGTGGGCGTACCTGGTCCTGTTCGGCTCGGTCCTTGCCTTCTCCGCCTACATCTGGCTACTTCAGTCGGCGGCGACCTCCCTGGTGGCCACGTACGCGTACGTCAATCCGCTCGTGGCCGTGTGCCTGGGATGGCTGATTCTCGCCGAACCGGTAACGGTGCAGACCCTCGTCGGCGGCCTGATCGTGGTGCTCGCGGTCGCCGTCGTCGTGCGCTCCGAGTTCCAGAAATAATCCGAGTTCCAACGGAAAGGGAGTGTCCAATGAGTACATTCGTGCTGATCCACGGCGGTGGTGACGTCGGTTGGTCCTGGCACCTGGTGGAGGCCGAGCTACAGGCGCGCGGGCACGACGTGCTGGCACCCGACCTTCCGGGGGACGACGAGTCCAAGACCCTGGATGACTACGCCGACGCCGTGGTCGAGGCCGTCGGCGAGCGGCAGAACCTGGTCGTCGTGGGCCACTCGTTCGGTGCGTTCACCGCCTCGCTGGTCGCCGATCGGCTGCCCGTCGATGCGCTGGTCCTGCTGGCCGGCATGATCCCATCGCCAGGCGAGTCGCCGGACGAGTGGTGGGCCAACACCGGCTGCCAGAGCGCGGTGGAGGAACAGGCCAAGCGCGATGGCGGTCTGACCGGCAACCCGGATCCGTACGTGAGCTTCTACCACGACGTACCACGGCAGCTGGCCGCGGAGGCGCTGGCGAAGGAGCGCGCCCATCCGTCCACGGCCGCGTCGGCCGCTCCGTGGCCGTTGGATGCGTGGCCGGACGTGCCGACGAAGTTCGTGCTCTGCAGCGAGGACCGCTTCTTTCCGCCCGACTTCTTCCGCCGGCTCGTCCCCGACCGCCTGGGCATCGTGCCCGACGAGATCCCGGGCAGCCACTGCGTCATGCTCAGCCGCCCCAAAGAGTTGGCGGACATGTTGGCGGGCTACGCGGCCGCCGCGTCCGCCACGAGGGCCGAGCAGTGAACGGTTCCCCGGCGGGTGTCGACGCATGGACGCGGCCCGCGCAGAGCGCCGCTGAGCGCGAGGTCCGGCACGCCGACCGGATGGCCGATGAGCTGCGCCTGCTGGGGGCTCGCTTCCGCGCCGCCACGCAGGTTGGCCGGCACGACCGCGTGCTCGACATCGGTTGCGGCACCGGCGATTCCACGCGAGACGCCGGCCGCGCCGCCGTGGCCGGAAGCGTCCTGGGCATCGATGTCTCGGCACCGGTGCTCGAACGGGCCCGGCGCCTCACCGAGCAGGCCGGACTTCGCAACGTCTCCTACCTGCAAGCCGACGCGCAGCTCCATCGGTTTCCGCCGGAGCACTTCGACGTGTGCATCAGCCGGTTCGGCGCGATGTTCTTCGCCGACCCGGTAGCGGCGTTCACCAACATCGGGCGTGCGCTGCGGCCCGGAGCCCGTCTGGTGCTGATGGCCTGGCAGAGCCGCGACCGCAACGAGTGGTACACCACGGTTCGCGACGCGATCGGCGCCGGCGTACCCGAACCTTCCGCTGCGGTCGGCGAAGACCCGTACGCGCTCGCCGACCCGGCCACCACGACAGCCATCCTGGCGGCGGCCGGCTTCGCCGATGTCGGCGTCACGGAGGTACGCGAGCCGGTCTACTACGGGCCGGACACCGCAGCCGCCTACGAATTCGTCACCAGCATGAGCTACACCCAGAAACTCCTCGCCACCATGGACGCGCAGACCGCCGAACGCGCTCACCGGCGGCTCCGTGCCGCCCTCGCCGAGCACGACACCGGAAGCGGCGTGTACATCGGCGCTCGAACCTGGATCATCACCGGCCGCCGTGCCTGACCCCGGCGTCCGCACGGCGGTTACCGGTCGGATGTGGCGAGGCTGACCGATGCCTTGCCGGGCAGGGTGAGCGCGGTGCGGATCTGGCCGGTAATAGGGTCGAGGAGTACGACGTCGGTGCTGGTTTCGTCGCAGCGGGTCAGCACGATGCCGTCGGTGGGGTGGTAGGCGGTGGCGAGCCATTCGCCGGGTTCGCGCGGGATTTCGTGGCGGGCGATGAGGTGGCGGTCGCCGAGGTCGTACTCCAGCAGGGCGGTCACGCCGTCGGGACCGTAGGCGCCGAGCAGGACGGTGTTTCCGGGGCCCGGCAGCACCGTCAGCCGCTGCTCGTTGGGCTCCACGAGCGTCCCCGGCTCGGGCGCGGCGAGCGGGATCTCGGTCTTGGCGCTCGTCGCCGGGTCGTAGCGGGTCAGGGTCGGGTCGGCCCCGGCCGAGTGCATGAACGGGTCGGCCGCGTAGAGGATCTCGCCGCTGGGCAGCACGCCGTCGGCGAACCCGAAGGGCATGTCCGAGGTGCGCTGGGCGCCGTCGCGGGTGTCCAGGCGCAGGTACCACTTCTGGCGTGGTTCGGTGCCGTCGGTGAGCAGGAGCCAGCGGCTGTCGGCGGACCATTCGAGGCCGCCCATGCCGCCGGTGACCGGCCACACGGTCTCGCTTGTCAGGTCACGCACGAGGTAGCGGTCCGGCGCGAGGCCGTACGCCAGCCAGCGCCCGTCGGGGGAGAGTAGGCCCGGGTTGGGCAGCGTGTAGCGACGTCCGTCGTCGGTGACCAGGTAGCTGCCGCCGTCCGTGGTGTAGGCGTAGGCCGCGCGGCCCACCGGGCCCGTCGTGGGCAGGGTCTGGGCGGCGGCGTCGGGGGCGGGCCAGGCCGCCGCTATCAGCGGCGTGGGCACGGGCGAGGAGTCTGGCAGGGCCGCGGCCACGCCGCTGCCGAGCGCGACGGCGAGGACCGCGGTGGCGGCTGCGACGACGGTACGCCGGCGGCGGCGCCGCCCCGTCTCGGCGAGCACGGCGTCGACGGTGGCGTACGAGCCGGCCTCGGCGGCCAGGTCGTCCAGCGCTTGCGACAGTCGATTGGTGGTCACGGCGTCACCTCCGCGCGGAAGTCGGCGAGCAGGTCGGGGGCGAGCGCCCGGAGGCGCTGGATCGCGGCGTGGGTCTGCGACTTCACGGTGCCGACCGAGCAACCCATGACGTCGGCGGTCTGTGCCTCGGTGAGGTCTTCGAAGAAGCGCAGTACGATCACGGCTCGCTGGCGTGCTGGCAGGGCCGCCAGGGCTCGGCGGAGGCTGACTCGGCGTACCGCTGCCTCGGCCTCGTCGTGCGTGCCTGGCGGCGGGCCGGCGGCGAGCACCTCGTCGGCGGCCGGGCCCCCGACCTCGGTGTAGCGGCGGCGCCGCCACCAGGAGGTGCGTTCGTTGATCATGGCGCGGCGTACGTAGCCTTCGGGGTTACCGCCGGTCAGGACCCGCCGCCAGTGCGCGGCCGTCTTGGCCAGCGCCTGTTGCAGCAGGTCTTCGGCGAGCTGGTGGTCCCCGGTCAGCAGGTATGCCGTGCGGGACAGCGCCGGACCGCGGGCGAGCACGAACTCGCGCAGCCCTTCATACCGCTCCATCGCACCTCCTCGCCGGGTTAAACGCCGGTTGGGTACGAAAGGTTGGGCCGGTGAGCGCTGGTGCTCGCTTTGCTATCGCAGCCGGCGCCCAGCGGCGGCCAGGCAGAGGACCGACGCGATGATGCCTTCGATCACCCGTTCGGTGATCAGCGTCCAGCGCGGCGGGTTGTCGAAGATTAGCTCCAGGAGTGAGGGCGGATCGAGGAGCCACGCTGGGGGATGGCCGGCCCTGAATACGAGCCCGTATCCGAGAGCCATCAAGCCATAGATCACCCACACCGCCAGCATCGGCGGACCGCCGAACTCGCCAGCCAGTTGGAGGCTCACCAGCCACAGGAAGCCGATGGTCGACGCGGCGAAGATGAGAGCGCCGATGATTCCCAGCCACCAGGAAGCGGTTTCGCTCAGGCCCAGGCTGACCAACCCGCGGCGCCATGTGGGAAACGACACCGCGATGAAGACGAGCGCCGACAGGCTCGCGATGATGCCGAGGCAGCCAAGTCCGTCACCGTCGTCCACAGTGGCCTCCCCTTCGCCTCGGCTCATCATGGCAGTCACCGTCAACGGATTGTCGACCATGAGGAGTCAACGGCCGGGCGGATCGCTGGGAGGGGCGACCGCCAGCCGGGTGTCGGTGACGTTGTCGAAACGGGGGTCACCGCCACGGATGAGCATGTAGTGCTTGATGATCGTGGCCTGGTAGAGCCGCATCGGCCCGGCTGGTTCGAGGTCGTCCGGCCTTAGTTGTCGGCTGGCCGGCAGGCGGGTGTTGAGCAGGGCGAGGGCCGTGGCGCGCGCGTCGTCGACGACCGGATCGGCGATGGCCTCCAGGTAGAGCGCCTCCGCCCCGCCGATGGGCGCGTGCGTGTCGAAGACGGTGATCGCCACGTCCGGACGCGCCGCGATGTTGCGTGAATGCCGGCTGTCCGGCGCGGATACCCACACGACCCGGTGCTCGCCGTCGGCCGCGTAGAACACCGGGGTGACCCACGGGCGGCCATCGTCGTCCGCGGTGCCAAGGACGAGGTAGCGGTGCTCGGCGAGCAGGCGCGGCACGGTGGCCCAGAACTCGTCTGTCATCAGCGCACCCGGCTGAGATACAGGACGGCGGGGCCCGATGTGAACGGCGACGAGAGCTCGACGGTGCCCGCCGATTCGGCGGTCAGCGTGTCGGCCATCGCCGTTTCGCGGGATGTCACGTCGAACCATTCGACCCGGTAGGAGCCGGCGTTGATGTCGACCGTGACCGTCCGGCCGTCGCCGTGCGGTTCCAGGACGAGGTACTCGGTGCCTGGGTTCGCCAGCGCGTAGCCGGTGGAGGCGATGTCGCGCCGTGGCTGCGTGTGCACCAGGTCGATGCGTTCGGCGAACCGGCGGGTGTCGCCCATGGCCCACCGCGCGGGCTCGTAGAACTCGAACGGTGGCACGCCGGTGTCGGCGGGTGCCTCGCTGGCCGGCTGGAGGCCGGCGATCAGCCCGAAATCCATCAGGATCGGGTGGTGGCCGCGCAGAAACGACTTCCACGCCCACAGCGCGTCGCCGTGACCGGGTGCGTAGTGGTCAGTATCGCTGATGACCACCTTGGCGCCGTCCGCGATCGGCGGGTCGGCGAACCACCGTGACGGCGCAGACCCTGGCGCCATGGGGTGGCGTCCCTGAGTGAAGATCTCGTCGTCGTAACCTGGCGAGATCCACTCGGCGCGGCTGTGCAGCAGCGGCTCGTTGACCTTGGTCTGGTCGGCGACGGGGAACTGCATGGTCATCCCGATCGGGTGCGTGTCGTAGCCACGCCCCGACTCGTGCCGCTTGACGACGTCGATGACCCAGTACTGCCATTCGGTGGAGTCGCCCCATGTGGGTGCCTCGTCCATGCCGAGGAAGGCGGCGAACTCCTTGGTCACCGAACCGTCACCGGAGGACTCGTTGGCCACCTCCCACAACACGTTCGGCAGGTCGTGGAGGGTGTCGACGACCTTCCGGATGTACGCCCGCTGGAGCGCCTCTACGCGCGAATCAAGCGGGAGGACCTGCAGGTCGTTGATCGAAGCCGCGGCGACGCCGTTGATGTTGTTGCCGGCGTGGAAGGGGTGACCCTCGATGTGGTCCGGTGGTGGGCTGAGGTGCAGCGCCCAGCCGTCGAACAGCATGACGCCCACGTAGATGCCCGCCTCGCCGGCGATTGCCACCCGGTCGCGGAGCCGGTCGAAGAAGGCGTCGTCGAAGCGTTCGAGGTCGAACCGTGGCTTCCCGTCCTTCGCCGTGCCGGGTCCGGTACGCGCCCACGGCTGTGGGGTCATGTTGAGGTGGTAGTTTCCGCCGGCCGCCTGGGACCGGAACTGTTCCCAGCGCCAGAGCCGGATGAAGTTGTGCCCGCGCTCGGTGAGGAACCGTAGGTACGCCGCATAGTCCATCCGCTCGGGTTCGGCCGGGCCGTCGGGGCCCGGACCCATGCCGTCGTGGAGGTTGTTCCAGATGTGTGACCCCGTCAGGTAGACCGCGCGCCCAGCGCCGGGTCCCGAAGCCGGGGTGAAGTAGCGTGGATTGCTGGTCGAGACGACCAGCGGCCCGTCGGCCGGTCGTGATGTGGAAGTCATGTGGTCCAGCCTGGGCCGCGCGGACGCGGAGAACATCTCCCAGGTGGCCGATCCGCGGGCCGGCGGTGGCCGATGCCTGCCACCGGCTGGCCGGCGGTCCTGGCATTGTGGGGTCCATGAGCGGCAACCTCCAGGGCCAGCTGACATCGTTCGTCGGGCGCGGCGCGGAGATCGACCTGGCGAGCGGGTTGCTGGCACGTCACCGGCTGGTGACGTTGACCGGACCGGGTGGCGCCGGCAAGACCAGGTTGGCCGCGGAGGTCGCCGCAGGCCAGGGTGATTCCTGCCCCGACGGCATCTGGTGGGCCGACCTGGCGACCGTCGGCGACGGCGCGGCGGTGGCGGAGGCGGTGGCCGCGGCGGTGGGCGTACCGGACCTCGGCGGGCCGCTGCGCGCGCTCACGGCGCACCTCGCCTCCCGGCGGGTACTGCTGTGCCTGGACAACGCCGAGCATCTGCTCGACGGGGTCGCCGGCACGGTGGAGGCTGTCCTGCGGGGCTGCCCGGCGGTCACGATCCTGGTCACCAGCCGGGAGCCGCTCGGCGTGCCGGGCGAGGCGGTTATGGGCGTGCCGCCGCTGTCCGACGATGACGCCCTGGCGCTGTTCGTCGATCGCGCGCGCCTCGCAAAGCCCTCGTTCGTGCTCGACGTGTCCAACGAGGCTGCCATCCGCTCGATCGCGGCGCACCTGGACGGGATTCCGCTGGCACTGGAGTTGGCCGCGGCCTGGGTGCGGACCCTCACCCCGCAACAGATCGAAGCGGGCCTGGACGACCGGTTCACGCTGCTCGTGCGCGGGCCTCGCGGCGCACAGCGGCGGCAGCGCACGCTCGCCGGATCGATCGACTGGAGTCACGCGCTGCTCGACGATGTGGAGCGTGCGGTCTTCCGCCGGCTCGCCGTGTTCGAGGGGGCGTTCGGGTTACCGGCGACGCAGGCGCTCTGTGCCGGAGGGGTCGTTCCGGCCGCTGAGGTCCTGCCCGCGCTCGGGCGGCTGGTCGACAAGTCGCTGGTGGTCGCCGACGAGCACGCCGGTGAGCTGCGCTACCGGCTGCTGGAGACGATTAGGGCGTACGCCACGGCTCGCCTGGTCGAGGCGGGCGAGCACCAGACACTGCGCGACCGGCACCTCGCCTGGTACCTCCGGTTCGTCGAGACCACCGAAGCGGATCGGGAGCGCGACTCCGACCGGTGGCGGCGGGCGCTGCTGCTGGAGTACGACAATCTGCGCGCCGCTTTGGAATGGGGCCTGGCCGCCGACGACCCCGACGCCGGCCGGCGGCTGGCCGCGTCGCTGGCGTGGCTGTGGCACTTCGGCCGGCGCGGCAGGGAAGGGCTCGGCTATCTGGGCAAGGCGATCGGCCGCGCGCCGAAGGAACGCTCCCGCCTTCAGGCACGCCTGCTGACCGGGCTCGCGCTCGTCGCCGACACCGCGAGCCCCCTCGACGTCGAGCAGGACGCGGCCGGGCGGGCGCTCGAACTCGCGACCGAGGTCGGCGACGAGGGGCTGCGCGCGCTGTGCTTGAACCTGTCGGCGGTCGGCTCCTTCTACACGGACTTCGACACGGCTTGGCGGCTCTGCGAGCAGGCCCACCTCGCGGCGAAGGCCGGCGGAAACACCTTCGGGCTCGGTGGAGCGCGGGCGCTGCAGTCGATCATCCTGCACCTGCGTGACCGCCACGCCGAAGCGGAAGCGATCGTGGATCAGACCGTCCGGCGGCACCTCCAGCACCATCGGGGCGTGCTCTCCACGCTGCTGGTGTACGAGGCGGATGGTGCGTTCGCCGCCGGTGACGTGGCCCGCGCGCTCGATCTTGCCGCGGAGGCCGTGCGGGTCGCCGAGCCCCTCGGCGACCACCTGCGCGTCGGTATGGCGCGGGCGGTGCTCGCCCAGATCAGGGCGCTGACCGGTGACCTGGCCGGCGCGGCGGAGGCGGTCGATCCGGTGCTGCGCCTCGTCGAAGGCGTCGAGGACGAGGTGTTCATACCCTTCCTCGACCACGCCATGGGCGTACTGGAGATGCGCCGCGACGATCAGCGGGCCGCGATCACCTGGCTGCGGCGAGCCGCGGCCTCGACCGACCGCGGCGTCGCGACCTGGATAGCCGGCCGGGCCCTGCCGGGACTCGGCGCGGCGCTGGCCACCACCGGCCAGCGCGAGGAGGCGACGGCGACCCTGGAGAAGGCCGTCGCCGTGGCGCACCGCCTACCGCTTCCGGGCCCTCTGGCGGAGGCGTACGGGGCGCAGGCGGAGCTGGCGGCGGCCGATTCCGACGGACTCGTGCGCGCCGTCGACCTGCACCATGCGGCATTGAGCATCCGTGTCGATCATCAGCTGCGGGCCTTTCAACCGGACAGCGTCGAGGCGCTCGCCCGGCATGGGGCGGCCATCCAACCATCCCTGGACGACGTCCGCGTCCTGCACGCGTCCCAGGCGGCGCGCGTAGCGATGGGGCTGCCTCGCACGACGCGCCAGCAGCAGGCGTTCGACAGCGCCACGGCCCACCTGCGACAGGCGTTGGGAGGTCCCCGGTTCGACGAGGCGGCAGCGGCGGGCGCCGGCCTCACGCTCGACCAGGCGGTCGCGTATGTCCGCCGCGCCCGCGGCCGCCGGGGTCGGCCGGCGACCGGTTGGTCCAGCCTCACGCCCGCTGAGCTCGAGGTCGTCCGCCTCGTCGCCGAGGGGCTCACCAACCCGGAGATAGCCGCCCGGCTGTTCATCAGCCGGGGCACGGTCAAGACCCACCTGTCGCACATCTTCGCCAAGCTCCACACGGCCAACCGCACCGAGCTCGCCGCCGCGGCGACAAACCGTGTTGCGATCAGGCGTCAATTGTTATAGAACTCTTCCATGAGTTCTATAACAGAGGTGCTGCCGCGGACACGGGCCGGCGTGATGGTCGATCCCGGTCCGCGCGGCCGGTTCGGTGACCACGGTGGCCGGTACGTGCCGGAGCCGCTGGTCGCGGCGTGCGACGAGGTGGCGGCGGCGTTCGCAGAAGCGTGGGCCGACGCGGGGTTCCGGCGGAGCCTCGCGAACCTGCTGGCGCTGCACGTGGGCCGGCCGACGCCGCTGACCCCGGCCTGGCGGCTCTCGGCGGAGCTGGGCATCGACCTGCTGCTCAAGCGGGAAGACCTGGCGCACACCGGCTCCCACAAGATCAACAATGTGCTCGGGCAGGCGCTGCTGGCCACCCGCATGGGACGCACCCGGCTGATCGCCGAGACCGGCGCCGGGATGCACGGCGTCGCCACCGCCACCGCCGCCGCCCTGTTGGGACTGGAAGCGACCGTGTTCATGGGAGAGCGGGACATGGAGCGGCAGGCGCCGAACGTGTTCCGGATGCGGGTGCTCGGCGCCGAGGTGGTGCCCGTGCGCAGCGGCAGCCGCACGCTCAAGGACGCCACCAGCCAGGCCATGCGGCACTGGGTCGGCGTGGTCGACGAGGCGTACTACTGCGTCGGGTCGGTGATCGGCCCGCATCCGTACCCGTACATGGTCCGCGAGTTCCAGCGGGTCATCGGCGACGAGGCGCGCGGCCAGTGCGCCGCCGAGCTGCCCACCGGGGTGCCCGACTACGTGGTCGCCTGCGTCGGCGGCGGTTCCAACGCGGCGGGCACGTTCGCCGGGTTCGTCGGCACACCGGCGCGCCTGATCGGTGTGGAAGCCGCCGGCGGCGCGGGTGCCGCGTCCGGGCGCGCGGGAGTGCTGCACGGGTTCCGGTCGTCGTTCTTGCAGGACGGCGACGGGCAGATCACCGAGGCGCACTCGATCGCGGCCGGCCTAGACTACCCGGGCGTCGGGCCCGAGCACGCACACCTGCGCGATCTGGGCCGCGCCCGGTACGTCACGGTCGAGGACAGCGAGGTCGTCGAGGCGGCGGTGCGGCTGGCGCGTACCGAGGGAATCGTCCCGGCCCTGGAGTCGGCGCACGCGGTCGCGTGGGTGATCCGCGCGGCCGCCAGCGGCGAGCTGCCGCCCGGCGCGAGCGTGCTGCTCACCCTCTCGGGGCGCGGCGACAAGGACATCTCGACCCTGATGGAGCTGCTGTGATCGAGGCGCGATTCCGCGCCGCGGGGCGCAAGCTCTTGATGCCGTACCTCACGGGCGGTCTCACGGACGGCTGGGTCGAGTACCTGCGGGCGTTCGTCGAAGCCGGCGCGGACGCGATCGAGGTGGGACTGCCGTTCTCCGACCCGACGCTCGACGGGCCGACGATCCAGGAGGCGAGCGACGCCGCGCTCGCCCGCGGCACGACTGTGCGCAGCGTGCTGGCCGACCTCAACGGGCTCGACCTCGGCGTGCCGCTCGTCGCCAGCACCTACTACAACCTCGTCGCGCACGACGGGCCCGAGCGGTTCTGCGCCGCGCTGCGGGACGCCGGGTTCGCCGGCCTGATCGTGCCCGACCTGCCGCTGGACGAGGCCGGCGAGCTGATCACCGCGGCCGGCGCGGCCGGCATCGAGCTGGCGCTGCTCGCGTCGGTGGTCACCCCAGCACCGCGGCTCGCCCTGATCGCCGAGCGCAGCCGCGGTTTCGTGTACGCGGTTTCGCTGATGGGCACGACTGGTGAGCGGCACGAGGTGGACGCCGCGTCGGCGGCCCTGGTCGAGCGGCTGAAAGCCGAGCTGGCGAAATCGGGCACCGCCCGACCGGTACTGCACGGGTTCGGCATCACTACGCCCGAGCACGCCGCGCGGGCCAGCCGGGCGGCCGACGGTGTGATCGTCGGGGCGGCCCTCGTGCGGCGCGTCCTCGACGGCGCGGGACCGGAGGAGGTGGGCGGCTACCTGGCTACAATGCGGCGAGCCATCGACCAGGGAGCGTGAGTGACCCGCGAAGGGCCCGCCGAGGCGAGATACCGCGCCATCGCCGCCGACCTCGCCGCGAAGATCCGGTCGGGGGAGTACGCCCCCGGTGAGGCGCTGCCCGCGCAGCGCGAGCTGAGCGCCGCGTACGGGGTCACGCTCATGACGCTGCGGCAGGCCCTTCGGCAGCTCAGCGACGACCGGCTCATCGTCCAGCAGCCCGGCAAGGGCACGTTCGTGTCGCCGCCGCACCTGGCGTACCGGCTCGGCTCGCTGCGCAGCCTGGCCGACGACCTGCGCGAACAAGGGCACGAGGTGCGCACCACGGTGCTCGGCCGGTCGGTGCGCAAGCTGCCGGCGCGGGTCGCGGCCCAGCTGCGGGTCCGGCCTTCGGATACGGCGCTGCGGCTGGAAAGGCTCCGCGCGTTCGCCGGCCGGCCCGCCGTGCATCAGGTTTCCTGGGTACCGGAGCCGCACGCCGGCGCGATCCGCGAGCGCGACTTCGGGACGGTGTCGCTGTACGGGGCGCTCGCCGACGCGGGCGTGGCGGTGGCCCGGGCGGCCGAGACGGTCCGGCCGGAGGCCCTGGACGAGGCGGGCGCCCGTCACCTGGGCGAGCCGGCCGGCACCCCGGTGTCCGACAGCGACCGGATCACGTACGCGCTGGACGGCGGCGCGGTGGTCGCCGCCCGCGCCACGATCCTCGGCAGCATGCTGGAGATCCGCACCGACCGGCAGGCCACCGGGCTGTCCGTGGCCTGGTCAGGGCTCACGTCCCGCTGATCTTGCGTATGATCGTTGCGTGACCGTCGGGCTGGCAGCGTGGCTGATCACCATTGGGCTCATCCTGGCATTGCTCGCCGTCGACCTGGTCCTCGCGGCCGTCCGCCCGCACGCGGTCGGCTTCAAGGAGGCCGTCGCCTGGTCGGTGTTCTACATCGCGGTGGCGATCGCATTCGGCCTCGTCGTGTACGCCCAGCACGGCGGCGAGTTCGGCACCCAGTACTTCGCCGGCTACCTGGTCGAGAAGAGCCTGTCCGTCGACAACCTGTTCGTCTTCGTGATCATCATGACGACGTTCGCGGTGCCGGCCGAGCACCAGCACAAGGTGCTCACGTTCGGCATCATCCTGGCGCTGATCATGCGGGCGATCTTCATCGTCGTGGGCGCCGCGCTGCTGAGCCTGTTCACGTTCATGTTCCTGGTCTTCGGCGCGCTGCTGATCATCACGGCGATCCAGCTCTTCCGGCACCGCGACGAAGACCCCGACATCGGCGACAACGTGATGATCCGGGCCACCCGCCGGTTCCTGCCGATCACCGAGGACTACGAGGGCGGCCGGCTGGTGACCCGGCTCGACGGGCGGCGCGCGGTCACGCCGCTGTTCGTCGTGCTGATCGCGATCGGCAGCACCGACCTGCTCTTCGCGCTCGACTCGATCCCGGCGGTCTTCGGGGTGACCGAGGAGCCGTACCTGGTCTTCACCGCCAACGCCTTCGCCCTGCTCGGCCTGCGCGCCCTGTACTTCCTGGTCAGCGGCCTGCTGGACCGCCTGGTGTACCTGTCGACGGGACTGGCGCTGATCCTCGCGTTCATCGGCGTCAAGCTGGTGCTGCACTGGGCACACAAGGACATCAGCGACTCGGTGCCCGAGGTCAGCACCAACGTCTCCCTGATCGTCATCGGCGCCGTGCTCGCGGTGACCACCGTGGCCAGCCTCATCAAGGTGCGCCGCGACCCGACCGCCCGCGCGCACGCCGGCTCGCTGCGCGCCGGCGAACCCGAGCACGCCAGCCGCGAGGCGTAGCCAGGCGAGGAGTGGTCAGTCGGTGCGTTTGGACACGGCCAGGTCGTCGAAACCCGCCGCTGCCAACGCGTCCGCGAGGCGGCGTAAGCCGCTGCGAAGGCGGGACTTGGCGGTGCCCTCGGGGATGTTGAGGGCCCGCGCCACCTGCTGGTAGGTCAGCCCCTGGTAGTACGCCAGCAGGATCGCCTGGCGGTGCTGGGACGGCAGCTCGTCGACGGCCAGGCGCACCTGCGCGGCCAGGCTGGCGGTCAGCACGTCGTCTTCGACTCCCGCCGCGGCGGCCGGCTCGGCCAGTACCGGAGCGTAGTGCTCCTGCGTGCGGCGGCGCCGCAGCCAGTCGATGGCCCGGCGTCGGGTGATCATGCAGAGCCAGCTGCGGAGCCGGGTGCGCCGCGGATCGTATCGCTCCGGGCGCATCCACAGCTCGACGAACACCTCCTGGGCGATGTCTTCGGCCGCGCCGCGGTCACCGGTCAGGCGCAGCGCGAGCCCGTAGACCGTCGCTGAGTGGGTGTCGTAGACCTCGGCCAGGGCCTCTTCGCAGCCTCCGGTGAGCGCGTCACGCAGTCGTACGTCGTTGTCGTCGACGCCCCCGAGCACCTCAGTCACACCCCAACGTCGCGGCGACCTCGAGGAAGTCGGTGGCGGCGCCCGCATCGCCACGAATCTCGGCGCCCGACTCCAGCACGCTGAGCCGGCCGGCCAGCAGCCGGCAGAACCTCACGAGCGGCACGACGACCTCCGCCACGGCGCCCTCGGGGGGATCGGCGCCGCCGCCGGTAGTGGCCGGGACCGGGACAGCCGAGAGCGCCACCAGGTGCTCGGTGCCGCCCGGGCCGGTCAGCACGAGCCGGACCTGGCCCGGCCGGCCGCGCCCGGCGGCGTCGATCGCACCCGGCAGGAGCGCGAGCGCGAAACTGGCGATGCCTGCCAGCTGGTCGGGGCGGGGCGGCTCGGTGGGCAGGCGCAGGGAGGTGCGCAGGTCGTCGGCGTGGATCCAGGTCTCGAAGGTGCGCTGCACGAGTGCCTCGCGCAGCGGCCGCCGGACGGGCGCCTTGCCGGCGAGCCGGACCTGCCGCTCCAGAAGGCGCGGGCCGCCGCTGGCGACCTCGCGCAGCAGGGCGTCGGCCTGGGCACGCCAGCGCCGCCGGATCTGCGGCTCCGATGCGGACCGGGCCTGGACGCCGAGGTCGTCGGCCACCAGGGCGTCGCTGGCCGTCAGGTGGGTGACCAGCTCGCCGACGTTGTCGTACTTGGCGGTGGCGAGCCGCCACTGATCGGGCTCCAGCCCTGCGAGCAGCCGATCGAAGGCGGCCACCTGCCGGGCGTACGGGTCGAGCAGCTGCCCGACCTCGGGCTCGCGGGCCGGGCGTGCCGCGCGCGCGGCTTCGAGCACCCGGGTGCGCAGCGTGGCGGGCGGCCGCCGAGCGGTCAGCACGCCCAGCCATTGCGCGGCCTCGGCGAGGCGGGTGCCTTCCGCGGCGCACCGCGGGCAGTCGGCGGCGTGTTCGGCGACGGTGGCCACCTCGGTGGCGGCGCAGGCGTCCACCGCGTATGCCCCGAGCAGGTCTTCGGGGTGTGGATCGTCGGTCATCTCGACCCTCCAGCGGCACGGCGGCCGGGCGGACCTACCGAGCATATGTCAATGCGTCGAAGCGTCTTGCCCCGCTCAGTGTCTGAAAGTTCGCTCGGTGACGGGTTCGGGCGAGGTCCAGCGACGGATGCCGCGACCTGCCAAGAATGGGGGTGTCGATTCGGCGACAGCCCGTTCGTGTAGATGGTGAGAGGTCAAGGAGGGAAACCCATGAAGCAGTACCTGCTCAGCATCTACCAGCCCGACGGTGACCCGCCGCCGCCCGAGGTCCTGGACCCGATCATGCGAAACCTCGCCGAATTCAACGAGGAGATGAAGGCCGCCGGTGTGTGGGTCTTCGCCGCCGGCCTGCACCCGCCGTCCACGGCGACGGTCCTGCAGTCGAAGGGTGACGATGTCCTGGTGACCGACGGCCCGTTCGTGGAGGGCAAGGAGCACATCGGCGGGTTCACGATGATCCAGGCGCCGGACCTCGACGCCGCGCTGGAGTGGGGTCGGCGGCTCGCCCGCATCCTGTCTCCCTTGTGGATCGAGGTGCGGCCGGTGGCCGAGGGGCACTGCTGATCAGCGCGGACGTCGAGCGGGTGTTCCGGGCGGAGTACGCCCGGGCGGTCGCCGTGCTGGTCCGCGTCTTCGGCGACATCGACATCGCCGAGCGGGCCCGGGCCTTGGGCGACCGCGACAGCGCGGGGGAGGCGGCCCAGGCCGCGTCCGCGGGGGCGGTGCGGGGGTGGCCCGAGACCGGGCCGCCGCCCAGCCCGGCCGGCTGGATCGTCACCACCGCGCGGAACCGCGCCATCGACCGGCTCCGCCGCGAAGCCAGCCGCGACGACCGGCAGGCGCAGGCCGCGCTCCTGTACGCGCCCGACGAACCCATGGAGGTGGGTGCCGTGCCCGACGACCGGCTCCGCCTCATCTTCACCTGCTGCCACCCGGCGCTCGCGCCGGCGGCCCGGGTCGCGCTGTCGCTGCGGCGGCGCGGCGGGGTGCCGCCCCCCGGGCTCCGGCGCCCCCTCCCCGGGCCGGGGGGGGACACG
>NZ_JAIBNX010000058.1:11424-19211 GCF_026130045.1 Micromonospora sp. CPCC 205371 | reverse complement strand
GGGGGGGGGGGCGCCCCCCCGAGCCCCCCCCCCCCCCCCTCCCCCCCCCCCCCCCCCCGGCCCCCCCCCCGGCCGGCCCGGGTCGCGCTGTCGCTGCGGCTGCTCGGCGGGCTCACCACCGCCGAGATCGCGCGCGCCTTCCTGGTGCCGGAGAAGACCATGGCGCAGCGCCTGGTCCGCGCGAAGGGCAAGATCCGCGATGCGGGCATCCCGTACCGCGTGCCGCGCGACGCCGACCTGCCGGACCGCATGCACACCGTCCTCGCCGTGGTGTATCTGATCTTCAACGAGGGGTACGCGGCAAGCTCCGGCGAACAGCTGGTGCGCGCCGAGCTGTGCGTGGAGGCGATCCGTCTCGGGCGCCTGCTCGCCGAGCTGATGCCGGACGAGCCGGAGGTGCTCGGGCTGCTCGCGCTGATGCTGCTCATCGACGCGCGCCGGGCCGCCCGCACCACGCCGGAGGGCGCCCTGGTGCGCCTCGCCGACCAGGACCGCGGGGCGTGGGACAGGGCGCTCATCGCCGAGGGCCAGGACCTCGTCCGTCGATGCCTGCGCCGGGGCCAGCCGGGCCCGTACCAGATCCAGGCCGCGATCAACGCCGTACACAGTGACGCGCCCACAGCGGCGGACACCGACTGGCGGCAGATCGTCTCCCTGTACGACCTCCTGCTTGCCGTGGCGCCGAGCCCGGTCGCGGCGCTGCATCGCGCGGCCGCCGTGGCCGAGGTCGACGGGCCCGGCGCCGCTCTCGCGCTGGTCGACGCGCTCGACCTGGACGGTTACCACCTCTACCACGCGGTGCGCGCGGACCTGCTGCGCCGCCTCGGTCGGGAGGCCGAGGCGGCGCGGGCGTACCGGACGGCGATCGACCGTACCGAAAACGAGGCCGAGCGCGACTTCCTGCGCCGGCGGTCAGGCGATAGCGAACCGTAGCGTGCGCGCCGCCGCGAGCGTGGTGCCGTCGAAGCCTTCCAGGCGCACGTGCTCGCCGGCGGGCACCGTGACCGTGCGCCGCCCGTCGGGCACCGCGACCGACTTGACCGGCCGGCCGTCCACATAACAGTCCAGACTGGACAGGTTGGCGGTGGTGACCGACAGCTCGATCAGCGAACCCATCGGCCGTGCCTCGACGTCGAGCTGGCGCGGGGTGCGCTTGGCCAGCAGCGCGCCGGCCGCGTCGAACAGGTCGGCGTTGCCCTCCAGCAGGTCGCGCCGGGTGAGCTGGTGCAGCTCGTTGGGCAGTACGCCCAGGTCTTCCAGCGGCTGTCCGGCGTGCGGGCCGACCCGCAGCGTGCGCAGCAGCGACACCCGCAGCCGCGCGCCCCTCGGCAGCGCCGTGAACGGGCCGCCCGGCCAGCGGCCCACCAGGTCGGAGTGCTCCCACACGGTCGCGCCGCCGGCACCGGTGTTGCCGTCGACGCCGAGTACCGGGCCGATCTCGTTGTCCTGGAAGCCGGCGGCGAAGATGTCGGTGGCGCTGTAGCAGAGCGCGTCGGTCACCAGCACCACCGGGCCGTGGTAGAGCTGCCCGACGTCGTTGACCTCGTCTTCGGTGAAGAACGGGATCGCGGTGGAGTACTGCGCTCCGGTCTCGATGGACTCGCCGATCGACTCGTTCCAGGGCGACAGCCACTCCACCACGGTGGAGAGCTCGGCGGTGGCCTCGGTGTTGACGAACTGGAATGGCTCCGGCCGCACGATTCGCGGCGTGAAGTACTGCATCAGCGCCTCGGCCGCGTACACGTAGCCGCCGCCGTTGCCGCGCACGTCGAGGATGAGCCCGTCGCGCGGCATGAGCGCGAGCAGCCGGCGGATCTCGGCGAGGAAGCCGTTGTAGTCCTGATCCTCCATGTGGAACGTGTACAGCCGCAGGTGCCCGAACGTGCCGTGCGCGGTGGTGATGACGCGTGCCTTCAGCTCGCCGTCGGGCCGGTGGTTGGGGATCACGGTGGGCTCGGCGGCCTCGATGTCGGGCGGCGCGAACAGCGCCCTCTTCACCTGCCGCACGACCTCGGTGCGCAGGTCCATGGCGAGCACGTTGGCGGCGACGCTGGTCGTGGGCGCGGCCTCGGCACCGGCGTCCACCGCCGCGACGGCTTCGCCGTCGGTCGGGGTGATCTCGTCGTTGACGCTCACGATCCGCCACGGGATGCGGGTTTCGTGGATCTCGCCGCCGACCGTGTACCGCACCTCGACCCAGTCCTCGTCCGGCACCTGCGAGACGGCGAGGGATCGCTGCGTCATCCGCTCCCGGCCGCGGGCCAGCCGGGCGGGCGGGTTGCTGCCGCCCTCCTTCTCGGCGTTGCGGGCGACCGCCACCGCGATCGGCGCCCCGTTCCAGTGGGTGATCTCGGCGCCGCGCACCAGCTTCGGGTCGCCGACCAGGTCCGGCCGCACGTGCGAGACCAGCCAGCGCGGCTCACCGCCATCCCAGCACTGCTCGATCAGCATGCCGACGGTGGCGAGCCTGCCCACGTACGGGCGCGGCAGCACGTAGAGGGTGTGCAGGTCGCGCAGGTCCGTGAAGATCCGCTGGAGCTCCGTGTGGAAGTCCGCCTCGGACAGCTGCCCGAGCCGCCGGCGCAGCAGCCGCAGCCGCTGGCTCGGGTCGATCCCGTACATGGCCCGCTTCTGCCACTGGTGCACATACACGTCGTTGACCAGCCGGGCGGCCTGCCGGACCACCACGTCGCGCTCCGTGTCCGACAGCGACCGCTGGTCGAGCTGCGCCCGGAAGTCGCTCAGCAGCGGCGCCGCCGCTGCCGCCTCGCGGCTGAGCCGCTTGTCCTCATCAGCCGGCATCGCACACACCTCCGTTGTCACCGACCGCCCAAAGTCGGCGCTCGTCTAGGAGAGAGCGCCGCTGGGCGGCCGTGATACGGCTGGGCGGTTTCTGCCGCTCCTGCCGGTCAGCCGCCACACCCGCCGCCGCGGGCACGTGAAGCCGTTCTGAAAATGCCGCATGCTGAAATGCTCCAGTAATGGCGTCGTGAGCGGCGGCGTTGCGTGATCTCGCAAAAGATGTTGTAGATGATCTTGTGAAGGGGAGACTTCCGCCCGTTGCTGTGCTTGGATCGCTGCATTCCAGGTCCGGCCGCGCGATGGGGGAGGTCGTACGTGGCAGGCAGCAGTACGGGGGTGCTCGCCGTCGGTAAGTCCGTGCCGTCGCTGGTGCGCTGGGGCGTCAGTGCTGACGCCGATCTGGTGTACCGGTGCCTGGCGACATTCGGTCCCCAGCGGGCCGGCGAGGTCGCGGCGGACCTCGGCCTGGTGGTGCGAAGAGTGCGTGCGGCGCTGGACGAGCTGATGGAGGCCAGGCTCGTCCAGGTCGCCCGCGAGCCGGCATACGGTCTGGAGGCTGCGACATGGCGGGCGGTGGCGGTGGACGACGCGGTGACGTCGCTGCGTCGGCGTGCGCTTCGGCGCGCTTCGGCGGTGCCCGCCGGCCGTGCGGTCAGGCTGTCCTACCCGCCATTCGCGGCGCGGTGCCTCCCCGACCGCGACAGCACCAGGCGCCGGGTCGCCGAGCTCGCGCCGACCGAACGCGCCGAGCAGATGGCGATGAACCCGGAGCGGATCATCAGCGCCGAGACCGTCGCGGTCGCGTCACCGCTCGACATCGCCGCCCTGAGGCGTGGCGTGCGGTTGCTGGCGCTGGGCCGCCCGCCGGCGGACGGTGACCGGTCCACGCAGCACACGGCCGAGTTCGTGCGCATCGGCGGCGAGTACCGGGAGACGGCCGAGCTGCCACACAAACTGATGATCTTCGACCGGCGAGTGGCGTTGCTGGCGGTCGACCCGCTCGACCTGAGCCGCGGCACCTGGGAGGTCGTCGACCCGGCCGCGGTCGCCTCGCTCGTCGCACTCTTCCTCCGCCACTGGAGTGGCGCGACAGACCCACGCAAGAACGGAGTACCCCGGCTCGTGCTTACACCACGGGAGAAGGCGCTGGTCACATTGCTAGCCGAGGGGCACACCGACGCCAGCGCCGCCGAACGCCTCGGCATGTCGACCCGCTCGGTGACCTACGCGTTGCGGGGCTTGATGGACCGGCTCGGCGTGGAGAACCGCTTCCAGCTCGGGCTCGCCCTCGGTGCCCTGCACGCGGCGATCCCGCCCGGCCTGTCCACTGTGGATGAGGGTGAGCGGAGGTCTACGTGAGCCGCCGGGGTGCGAAGGTCCTGGTGGCCCTCGTCGCGGCGGTCGCGATGGCGATGCCCGCGACTCCCGCCGTGGCCGAGGAGGTCGGGTGGGAGCGAATCGAGTGCTTCTCCGGGGCCATCGAGTCGACGTCCATGGCAGAGGATGTCTTGACGCTGCACGGCCATCTCGGCTGCGCCAGCTCCAACGCTGAGGCCCGACTCGGCGTCGCTCAATATTTCTCAGGCTTCGAGTACGGTGGGATCTACCCGGGCACCGTGGCAGCGTATGGGCCAAAGGCTCCATCGGCGTTCTCGATAGGAAACATCGTTCGCCCGGGGCCTATTCACTTCGCGTTGTGCGTCGTCACCGACTACGAGGTGCGCGTCGCATGTGTCCTGGTCACCCGGGCCACCGCCACCGCGTCGCCGGTCGTCGTGACGCCGCTGTCGACGGACGATCCGATGGTCCGGAAGAAGAAGGCGGGAATCATCCAGCCCAAGTCGGGCGAGACCAGTCCCGCCTGCGGCCACTGCTGGTAATCGGGGGAGGATTGCAGTGAAACAAACGGTTCGCGCCGTCGTGGCTCTGATCGCGATGGTGGTCACGCTGGCGATGGTGGTCGCCCCAAGGCCGGCGGTCGCGGAGGAGCCGGCGTGGGAGCGCATCGAGTGTCTCACCGGTACTCTCGATGAGGCCCAGGTGCTACAGGAGACCTACGGGCTCGCATCCGTCACGCTGAGCGGCAGTCTCGACTGTGCGGCGTCTGGCAAGGCGAGGTTCGGGTTCGCGCGATACGACAGCCGGAACTACCAGGGCCTCGTGTACGAGCCGTACATGCGGCCGTACGCGTACACCGCGCCGACGTCGTTTTCGATCGGAAACTACGTCGAGCGAGGCCCGGTCGACTTCGCCATCTGCGTGGTGACCGACTACGACGTGCGTGTCGCATGCGTCCGGGTCGTGCGCCACGACTGGGAATCGAAGCTCTACGTAGACGTGGTGAAGACGGTCGACCCGATGGTGGATCGCACGGTCCGCGTCGTCCCGTGGGACTCCTCGGAGCGTCCGGCCTGCGGCCACTGCTGGTAGCGCCGTTGCGGGAAACCGCAGGGGAATCCGGTCGTGATCTTGAAGATCGGAGACTTCGGAAGCGCTGCGTGTTTCGATCCTTGCGTGTCGACATTGACGTTGAGTGTTCTGGGCCCGTTGCGCGTGGGGGTCGACGGCCGTCCCGTGCGACTGACCACCGGACGGTTGCGCACCCTGCTGGTCGGGCTCGCCATGTCGGCGGGCCGGGCAGTGTCGGTCGACCAGCTGACGCGGATCGTGTGGGCCGACGACCTGCCCGCCGATCCGCGGCGCAGCCTACAGACGTACGCGGCGCGGCTGCGCCGAGCGGTGGGCGGCCGGTGCATCGAGACCGTCCGCGCCGGCTGGCTCCTGCACGCGGACCCGGACGACGTGGACGCGCTGCGGTTCGAGCGGCTGCTCGACGCCGCCACGCGCGCACCCGATCCGGTGGCCGAGCGAGACCTGCTCGTCCAGGCGCTGTCGCTGTGGCGGGGCGAACCGTTCGACGGTGAGGAATCGAGCTGGCTGCGGGAGGCGGAGCGGCCCCGACTGCTGGAGCGGTACCTGGCCGCTCGGGAGCGGCGCATCGACCTCGACATCCGCGACGGCGTAGCGGCGGAATCCCTCATCGCCGAGCTGGAGACGCTCACCGGGCGGTACCCGTTGCGAGAGTCGTTGTGGGTGCGGCTGATGACGCTGCTGGACGGCCGCGGCCGCCCGGCGGAGGCCCTGCGCCGCTACGAGATAGTGCGCGAGCGGATCGCCGACGAGCTGGGCATCGACCCGAGCTTGGAACTTCGGGCACTGTACGCTCGCCTGCTCGCGGGAAAGCCGGCGAACGGTCCACAGTGGCACATCCCGTTCCCTGTCGTACCCCGGCAGCTGCCGCCCGAGTTGCCGGGATTCGCCGGCCGCCGCGACGCACTGGCCACATTGGACAAGCTACTCGCCGCCCGGCGAGCGGAGAAGGGATCGGGCGTCGCGGTCGTGACCGGTATCGCCGGCGTGGGAAAGACCACGCTGGTGCTTCGGTGGGCGCAACGGACCGCTACCAACTTCCCCGACGGCCAGCTGTACTGCGACCTGCGCGGTTTCGACTCCCAAGCTGACCCCGTGACGCCGCACCAGGCGATCCACGGTTTCCTGGTCGGGCTCGGCGTCGCCCTCCGCAACATACCGGTCGATGTGGACGATCGAGCGGCGATGTACCGGTCGCTCACGGCCGGCAAGCGCCTGCTCGTCGTGCTCGACAACGCCCGCAGCGCCAAGCAGGTGCGGCCGCTGCTCACCTCCGGTCCCGGTGGCTTCGTGGTCGTCACGAGCCGAAACCGGCTGAACGGCCTGGTGGTCTCCGGCGGTGCGCAGCCGGTGCCGCTCGGGTTGATGCCGGCCCAGGAGGCCCGCGAGTTGCTGCACAACCGGGTACGGCTGCTCGGCATCCGCCACGATCTCGTCGCGGTCGACGAGATCGTCCGGTGGTGCGCCGGCCTGCCGCTGGCGCTGGCGATCACGGCGGCCCGGCTGGCGACCGGCCCTGAGCCGCCCCTCGCCGCGGTGACGTCCGGGTTGCGCGACCCGCGCAGCCGGCTCGACCTGCTCGACGACGGCGACGAGGCGTCGAGCGTGCGAGCCGCGTTCTCCCGCTCGTACCGGGCGGTCAGCCGCGAGGCCACCCGCCTGTTTCGGCTGGCGGGTCTCCAACCAGGTCCCGAGGTCTCGTTGCTGACCACTGCCAGCCTGGCGGGCATGCCGGTCCGCCACGCACGCCAACGCTTCGCCGAGCTGACCGACATGCACCTGATGGTCGAGACCGCGCCGGGCCGGTACGCCCTCAACGACCTGCTGCGCATCTACGCCCGGGAGCAGGCCGAGGAGCACGGCGTCTAAGAGGTGACGAGCCAGCGGAGGATCTCGGGTGTGGCGTCGAAGTGGCCGGCGTGGGCCGCCTCGGCGCCGCGGATCAGGGTCGCGGTGGGCATCCGGCCGGCGAGCCACACCGCGTGCGCGACCGGGATGACGGTGTCGAGGTCGCCGTGCCACAGCCGTGCCGGTGCCGCCACGGTCGCCGGGTCGAAGCCCCACGGCAGCGCGTACAGCGCGAGCTCGTCGTCGATCCAGCCGTCGAGCCCGGGACGGATCGCCTCGGCGTACGCGGCCGCGAGCATGCGGCTCACCTGGGGGCGGGCGAGCACCTCCTGCTCGGCGGGCGGTAGCAGGGTGACGAGGCCGCCCGAACCGGCGGTCGCCAGGTACGACGCCAGCGACTCCCGCCCGCGCCTGGCCGCCGCGGCACTCTCCTGGTTGCCGGGCATCATGCCGGCGGTCCAGTCCAGGCCCGGGGCGTCGGCCGGTGCGGGGCAGGCCAGCGTGGCGACCCGGGTGACGCGCTCCGGGTACCGGGCGGCGAAGGCGAGCGCGTGCGGCCCGCCGCCGGACACTCCGAAGATGGGAAACCGGTCCAGGCCACACGCGTCGGCGATCGCGGCGATGTCGCCGGCGGCATCGATCACCAGTCGTCCGGGGGGGGGGGGGGGGGCGCCGGGCCCCCGCCCGGCGGGCGGGAGTAGCCGCCC
>NZ_JAIBNX010000058.1:10254-11414 GCF_026130045.1 Micromonospora sp. CPCC 205371 | reverse complement strand
CGGGGGCCTGCGGCCCCGGGCCGGGGGGGGGGGGGGCGGGAGGCGCGGAACCCCGGACGGTCGTACGTGATCAGCCGCACGCCGAGGTCCTCGAACAGCCGGTCGTCCGGGTACCGCGCCAGCCGGCTCATCGGCGTGCCGTGCGCGTAGAACACCGGCGTACCGTCCGGCACGCCCCACTCCTCGACGGCGAGCACCCGGCCGTCGCTGGCGATCACGTTTCGCATGCGGCCAACGTAGGTCAGCACCGGCTGGATCGGGGCGACCGTTCGCGCCCGGCGTAACCGCCGCCCATCAGTTGAGCTTGAGGGCGTCGGTGACGGCCGGGCTTTCGGGGGAGTCGACGGCCGGAGGCCGGCCCCGCACCGCGTCCCAGGCCGCCTTGCCGCAGGCGACGTAGTCGCGGATGGCCTTCTCCGTGAGCAGGGCCGCGCCGCAGCCGTCGCAGCGGGCGGCCACGCCGTCGGCGTCGACGTCGAGATGGCGGCACAGTGTCACGGCGCGCGACAGGTGGTAGGACTGCGTGACGATCAGGGCCCGGTCGATGCCGTACACGTCGCGGGCGCGCAGGCAGCTGTCGTACGTGTCCAGGCCGTACGGGTCGGCCACCACGCGCCGCGCGTCGACCCCGAGCCCAGTCAGGTACCGGGTCATCGCCGCGGGTTCGTCGCCGGACACGCCACCGCCGTCACCGGACACGAGGATGACCCGCGCCCGTCCACTGTGTACCAGAGCGGCGGCGGTCTGTAGCCGGCCGGCGAGGCGGGCACTGGGTTGGCCGTCCGGCAGCACCTCGGTGCCCAGGACGATGGCGACGTCGGCGGTGGGCGCGTCGGACTCGCCGTACACGTGGTCGGATGCGGAGATCTCCGTCCACAGCCAGGGTGAGCTGGCGACGAGCGTCGCGGCGGCAGCCGCGGCGGCGAGCCACAGCAGCCGCCGGCGCCACCCGCCTTTCACCGCGGGCCCCAGGCGGCGCGGACCAGCTCGGGGAGCACCTGGGCGGCGCCACCGCGCAGGTTGATGCCGGCGATCGCGTCAAGCGGCGTCTCCTGCGGGTTGACCTGGATCACGGTGGCGCCGAGGCGCGCCGCGACCTGTGGAATCTCGGCCGCGGGATACACCATGGCTGAGGTGCCGACGGGCAGCTGCCAGGCGGA
>NZ_JAIBNX010000058.1:446-10244 GCF_026130045.1 Micromonospora sp. CPCC 205371 | reverse complement strand
CGCGGGGACACCCCAGGGCGGGGGGGCCGAGGGGCAGCAGGGGGCCGCCGGGGGACCCCGCCCCGAGGGCGGCGCCCGGCGCCACCTCCGGCAGCGCTTCCCCGAACCACACAACCCCCGGCCGTACCGGGGACCCGCACCGGTCGCACATCGGAGGCGGCACCTTGCGGCCATCGTCCGGCTCCCTCGCCGACTCGTCTACAAAGGACGCCGGCAGGCCGCAGAACGAGCAGCGCGGCGCGAACAGGCTGCCGTGCAGGTGTACCGGCGCGACCGAGCCGGCCCGCTCGTGCAGGTCGTCGACGTTCTGCGTGACCAGCGTGCTGTGCGGCGCGCGGGCCTCGATCGCCGCGACGGCCGCGTGCCCGGGGTTGGGCCGCGCCCGCTGGACCTGGCCGCGCCGCCACTCGTACCAGCCCCACACCAGGGCGGGGTCGTCGCGGAAGGCGCGGGGCGTGGCCAGCCGCTCGGCGTCGAACCGCTCCCACAGCCCCGTGAGGGCGTCGCGGAACGTCGGCACGCCACTCTCCGCCGACATTCCGGCGCCGGTAAAGATCACGACACGACGAGCCTGGCGCAGCAACTCGGCGGCGATATCTCCCACGTGGCCATCTTGTCAGGGCCCAGCGCGCCTCGCGTCCCGGCCTGATCCAGCGAGCCGCCGGAGTCGGGGCCGTGTGTGCCCCGGCCCGCGCCGGTGGCGGCCCGTCTGCCCCGCCGGGCACCGGCCAGGCCGGCGGCCCGCAGGGCTCGCCGAAATCCCCGGCCTCCGCTGCCGGGTCCGCGCGCCAAGCCCCGACCCCGCGCGCCTTCACCCGGCGGTCCGGGGGCGAACCGCGGCTGGACGCGGAGGGTGAGGCCGCGGGAGCGACGGCATGGCCCGCGACGCACGTCGCGATAGCTCAAGATTCGGACGCCGCCGCGCCTCGCGGCGATCAAGGGCAATCGTGTCGAACAAGGGCAAACGCACGCGGAAATAAGATCCAACCACGTGCGTTCGCCCTTGATCGGCGGGTGAGGGGCGCGGGGCGGGGCGGAGCGCGCCGCGGGGCGGGGGCGCTTGGTTAGGGGAGGCCTGTGGAGGCGATGGTGTCTAGGAGCGCGTTCGCCGTGGCGGTCAGGTCGCCGGGGGTGAGGGAGAGGGACCACCACGCGACGGCGGCGACCGCCGCGGTCTTGGCCGCGGCGCGTAGGGGCGCGCGCCGCCGTGCCAGCGGGATGCGGAACGGCAGGTGGGTGGTCGCGATGGCGGTGGCGAGACCCGCGGCGGCGAGGACCAGCGCCGGCTGCGACGCGGCGGGCAGGAACCCGACCAGTAGCTCGCCGGCGCGCCGCAGGACATCTTCGACGCCGGGCCATGGCGGAAGGCGCAGTCCGCGATCGTCCACATTGCTCAGATAGGCGGCGAGCCCGCCAGCCGCCCAGACGGCCAGCCGGGCACGGCGTGCGGCGGTGGACAGGCGGAGCGGCCGCAGGAGCAGGCAACCCATCACGACCAGGGCGGGCAGCGCGATCTGGGCCTGCACCTGCGCGATACGCGCGACACCCGCCGCGGTGAGCACGCCGGGATCGCCCAGCAGCGGGGCGGCGGCGCCGACGAAGGTCGCGGCGTAGACCGCGAGCATGGCCAACCCGAAGCTCCACACCGTCCGCCGGACGGCCACCCGCGCCCCGTGCCAGGACTGGCTGGAAGGAAGCCGAATCCGGCGGCGGCTGGGGTACTGGTCGGCGACGTCCCGGAGCGCGACGGCGAGTGCCAGCCGTGCGGCGCGTTCGGGGCCTTCGTGGTCGTCCACCTCGCGGACCAGCCGGGCGTACCAGGGACAGGAACGGGCGGCGCTCGCGCGGGCGAGTCGCTGCTCCTCCCGTGCGGCGGCCCGGTCGTCGGCCAGCACCTCGACGAGTACCGCATCGGCCTTCGCGGCGGCGGCCTCGCCGATGCTGGCCGCGAGGCCGCGGTCCGTCCAATCCGGATTCGCCTGCCCGGCCGGTACGACGATGCGAAGCGACTCGGCGCGGATGCTCATGGCGCCGCGCGCGGCGGCGAGGTCGACGGCGGGCGCCGGCGGCGCTTCGTCCACAGGGGATAGTGCTCTGCGGATGGCGTCGGCCACGCCGGCCGACGTCGCGGCCTCCGCCGCCCGCGCAAGCGCTTCCTCGGTACTGCCGCCCGCCCGGAGCCAGCGATGCCGCGCGGTCAGCCGCTCCTGCTCCGCGGCGTTGTCGCGCCACACAGGGCCGGTGGGCAGGCCGAGCCGGTAGGTGAGCTCGTCGAGCTCGAGGGCGACCGAGCCGAGCCACGCGGCGAGGCGCTGGCGGCGTCGCAGGCTCCGGTCGCGCGCGTACGCGTGGAGCCGGTCGAAGGCCAGGTCGTAGCGGCCGTGGCCGCGTGCGAGTTCGAGAGCCTCCGCGATCTTCGAAAGCAGCGGCACGAACGGGTCGGCGTGCCATGCCATCTCCAGCCAGTCGGCCGCCTCCGGCTCGAAGTGCCGGAGCGCGTTGACCGCAGCCAGCCGCCCGGCATCGGCCCGGTCCGCGGCGAGGGCGGCCACCTCCGGTGTGGACAGGGCGGAGCTGGCCGGGGACAGCGACGTGCCAGCGTTGCTGACCATGTCGGCGGTCGCGTCGTGGCCGTCGTCGCGGAGGGTCTCGGCGAGGTAGGCGCCGGCGCCGTCGGTGATGCCGCCCTCGGCGAGGGCCGCGGCGAGGATGCGGCCGGCCGCGGTCGGGTCGTGGGCGGCCAGCCGCGCAGCGCCCTCGGCGAGCCCCGTGAGGTCGCCGACGTCGAGCGCCTCCGGGGCGGCCGCCGCGCCGGGTCTCTCGGGCGCCCCGACATGCGCGAGGGCGGTGGCGCGCAGGTGCTGCCGTACGTCCGCGATGCGTTCCGTGACCGGCGCCCCGCGCCCCGCTGGGCCGACCAGCCGCAGCGCCTCGACCGACTCGAACCGCTGGGCCGGTGTCCGGGCCGGGCTGACCGCCTGGACGAGCAGTTGCAGGTCGACGGTGCTGCCGTGGCCGAGCTCGGTCAGGAACACCGCGGCCCGCACCCGGCTCTCCGGGTCGCTGGCGGGCGCCACCGCCCAGGTCAGGTGCTCGGTGGCCCGCTGGCGCGCGCCGGCGTCGCCCACCGACGCGATCGTGTAGGCGGCCCACAGCCCGCCGGCGTCGTCGGGACTGCTGCTGGTCAGGAGCGCGTCGAGCGCGTCCACGGCCGCCCTGTGGTCGCCCTCGGTGCCGGTGAGGATCAGGGCCCGGGCGGCGGCGATGCGCTTGACCGGCGCGGCCCGCCCGTCGCGGGCCAGCCGCACCAGGTGGGCCGACCCGCTCGACCGCGCGTGCAGCGAGCGCAGGGCGTATGTCAGGGCGGGCAGCGCCGCCTCGTCGACGACCCGCAGCCGCCGTACCGCGGCGAAGCCGGCCGCGACCAGGCGGGCCGCCGACCGTTCGGGCAGCGGCAGCCCGTCACGCAGGACCGCGCAGAACTCCAGCAGGTTCGGGCGCCGGACGAACGGCGGGCGCCCGACGAGCCGTACCCGCAGCAGCCGGCGCAGTACCGGCTCCGCGTCGTTGCCCGCGTCGGCCCACCGGATGAGGCGGAACATGTCGAGGTTCGTGATGCCGTCCCGCCGCACCCGGCGCAGCCAGTCGCGTGCGCTCCAGCCGGTGCGGACGCTGTAACCGGCGGCCAGGTACTCGGCGAAGCCGCGGTGGATGAAGCGCAGGTCGTCGCCCGCGACGGTCAGCAGGCCGGTGCCGAGCAGCATCGTGCGCAGGTACCAGGACAGCTCCGGGACCCCCGGCAGGGCCGGCGCCCCAGGTGTGGCGAGGTTCTGCCGGCGGAGCCAGTCTTCGGCCAGCGCCGTCGTGGAGACCCCCTCGTCCGCCTCCAGCCGGTGGTGGGCCACGTCTTCCAGCAGCCGCTCGGTGCCGTCGAACAGCACGTCGACGAGGCGGCCGGCGCTCGGCCCGTACACGGACAGCCGGGCGGTGAGGACGCGGCGCAGCTCCTCGCGGCGCTGGCGGGCGTAGACGAGGTTGGTGACGAACCGCTCGTACAGGCCGGTGCGGCTCATCGGCAGCGGCCCTTGTGGACGGTCCTCGAACACCACGGCGGCGATCGTCGCGAGCAGCGGCACCCGCACCAGCGGATCGAGCCGGCGTACGTCGACCTCGTCGAGGTACGCGGACGCGTTGCGCTGCCATTGGCGCGGTGTACGCGCTGTGAACCAGGCCCGCGCGAAGCGCCGCAGCCCCGGCCGGTCGAACAGGCGCAGCTCGTAGTCGCCGAACCGTGACCCCGCCGACGGATCGGGCAGGTGCGCGCCGAGGCCGGCCAGCTCTTGGCCGAACAGCGGGCGGGTGGTCACCAGGAACCGCCACGACGAGCCGTACTCGGCCACCCGGTTGCCCAGTACGTCGATGAGCCGCTGCCGCTGGTCGCGGTCGTACACCTCGTCGAGCCCGTCGACCAGCAGCAGCCACTCGACTCCCGGCATCGCGGCCGGGTCGAGGGTATCGGGGGCGACGCCGCGGTCGAGGTAGTCGGACAGGTCCCGCTCGACCGCTCCCGCGAGCAACTCCAGCCACGGCTGCCGGCCCAGCATCGCTGCCGCCGGTACCCGCAGCGCCAGCGCCGGCCCGTACGGCGCGGGCGTCTCGCCGCTCGGGTCCAGCCACCAGGCGGCGGTCTCGGCGACGATGTGCTGCACCAGCGCCGACTTTCCGGCGCCCGGGCCGCCGACGACCAGCGTGTGCCGGTGCCGGCGCAGCACGTCGGCGACCGAGCGGACGGGCGCGTCCCGCCCGGGCGCGGCGTACCGGGGCGCGGCCCGCTGCCGCACGTAGATCGTGGACAGCGGGGGAGCCGGGCCGTCGACCAGCCGGTACGGCAGCAGTTCGGCCGCACGGCACTGCGCCGCGAGCAGGTCGTGCAGCGGGCTGCCGCGCCGGGGCCGGATGCGGGGAGCCGCCGGCTCGACGCGTGGCCCGAGCACCCGTGCGTGGCTGGCCCGCACCAGCGCCACGTCGGTCGCCTGCACGATCCACCCGCCGCGCGGGCCGCCATAGTCGCGCGAGCCCTTGATCACCCCGTACACGAGACCGGTGCGGACGTCGAGCGCCGGCGCACCGCTCATGCCGTCGACGATCTCGTCGCCCTTCAGCCGCAGGAACTGGCCGCTGCGCCCGACGACCGAAAGGCCCGCGGTGTCCCGCGCGATACCGGCGTCCGGCGTCTCCGCGCTGAACCCGTACGCGGACAGCTCCGGGGGGATCGTGAGGTCACCGGCGAGCCGCGCGACCGGATGGTCCGGCGCGGCCGGGGCCCGGACGAACGCGATGTCCGGGTGGGGGTAGAACTTCCCGTCGCCGCGGACCGCCGGCTCGCGGACCACCACGTCACCGGCGAACCGGTGCTCCCGCCACCGCACGCCGACCCGGTCGGCGCAGTGCCACACGACGTGCGCGCAGGTGACGATGAGGTGCGGTTCGATGAAGAACCCACTGCCAAGGAACTCGTCGCCGTCCCACAGCGACACGGTGGAGTCGCGGACGACGTCGGCCATCGAAGACGCCTGTAGTGCCATCGACCGCCCTTCTCCGGCCGGGGCCGGCGTGCGATAGTCCTGGGATGCCCGACCAGGCCCCGCACAGTCCGCCTCAGCTCACCAAGACCGTCCCCATTGAACTACCCGACGGCACGGCCATCCTCGCTGAGGTGACCGCCACGGGATCCGGCGGCGACGCGAGCCGGCGGCGCCTGCGTCTGGACGACATCCGCGGCGACATCACGCGGATCAGCCAGTTCCTGTCGGAGTCGCTGGCCGCGGCCCTGCCGGACCCGCCCCGCCGTTACGGCGTCGAGTTCGGTCTCAAGCTCGGCGTGGAGACGACGGGCCTGACGACGATCCTGGCCAAGGCCACCGGCGAGGCGTCGGTCGTCGTCCGCCTGGAGTGGGAGCGCCCGTAGCGGCGCCTGTTAACCGACGTGGACGGCCACTGGGGCGGGGGCGTCGGCGGCATCCTCGGGTGTGCCGACCGGGGTGCGGGCGTTGCGGATCATCAGGAAGATGAACAGTGCCGACGCCGCCAGCAGCACCGCGCTCACCGTGAACGCCACGTTGTAGCCGTGCACCAGGCCCAGCGGGGTCTGATCCGGCCCGTGCTCCGTCACGTAGCCGGCCACGGCGTTGGTGAACACGGTGTTGAGCAGCGCCACGCCGAGCGAGCCGCCGATCTGCTGGGTGGTGTTGACCATCGCGCTGGCCACACCCGCGTCGTGGTTGCTGACGCCGGTCAACGCGGTGTTGCCCAGCGGCACGAAGACCAGGCCCATGCCGACCGCCATGATGACCAGGGCGGGCAGGATCAGCGTGAGGTACGACGAGTCGATCCGCAGCTGGGTCAGCCACGCCATGCCGGCGGTGGCGAGGACGCCGCCGACGGTCATCATGGCGCGCGGGCCGATCTTGGGCAGCAGGCCGCTGGCCACGATGGCGGTGACGATGATCGCCAGCGAGAACGGCAGGTACGCCACGCCGCTCTTGAGCGGGGAGTACTGCAGCGTGCCCTGGAAGTAGTACGTCATGAACAGGAACATGCCCATCATGCCGGCGCCCAGCAGCACCGATACCAGGAACGAACCGCCCCGGTTGCGGTGCAGCACCACGCGCAGCGGCAGCAGCGGGTGGGCCGAGTAGTTCTCCCACACGACGAAGCCGACCAGCAGCACCGCGGCCACCACGAACAGCGTGATGGTCACGCCGGACGACCAGCTGTCTTCGGCCGCCTTGGTGAACGCGTACACGAGCGCGACCAGGCCACCCGTGGCGAGGATGGTGCCGGGAATGTCGTACTTGGTGTTGCCCTCGGCCCGGCTCTCCCGCACGACCGGGAGGGCGAGGAAGAACGCGCCGAGCGCGATCGGGATGTTGACGAGCAGGCACCAGCGCCACGTCGTGTACTCGGTCAGCAGGCCGCCCATGATCAGGCCGATCGCGGCGCCGACGCCGGAGATGGCACCGAAGACGCCGAACGCCTTCGCGCGGTCCTTGACGTCGGTGAACGTGACCGTGATCAGCGACAGCGCGGCCGGCGCGAGCAGCGCGCCGAACAGGCCCTGGAGCCCGCGGGCGGCGAAGAGCGTGCCCGCGTTGGTCGCGATGCCGCCCAGCGCGGACGCGAACGCGAAACCGATCAGGCCGATCAGGAAGATCTTGCGCCTGCCGACGTAGTCGGCGATCCGACCACCGAGCAGCAGCAGGCCACCGAACGCCAGCGTGTATGCCGTGACGATCCACTGCCGGTTGGCGTCGGAGATGTTCAGCGCTTCCTGCGCTGATGGCATCGCGATATTGACGATCGTCGCGTCGAGCACGACCATGAGCTGGGCGATGGCGATGACCGCGAGCGCCACCCAGCGCTTCGGGTCGGCCGCTGGCACGCCGGTGACCGGCGCCTCCGTTGCCGCGGCGGGGTTCTGCGACATTTCAATGCCTCTCGGGGTGTGTTCGGGCACGGCCGTACGACCGCCCGATCAACGTAAAGATCACCTGCGACAAAAACCGTGCCCATTAACGCGAAAGGTGTTCACCGTCACAGCGGGACGTATCACGGGGACACTCATCGGTCTCGTTGTTCGTGAATGCGACGGAGGGCTGTCATGGACCAGTCGATCGACGTGGACAGTGTGGACCTGCTCGGCCGTGTGCGCGCCGGCGATGACGCCGCATGGGCCGAGCTGACGGGGCGGTACACGAACCTGCTCTGGTCGCTGGCGCGGGGGATGCGCCTCAGCGAGCAGGACGCCGCCGACGCCGTGCAGACGACCTGGCTGCGGCTGGTCGAGCGGATCGACACGATCCGCCACCCGGACCGGGTCGGTGGCTGGCTCGCGACCACGATGCGCCGCGAGTGCCTGGCCGCGATCGCCCGGCGCGAGCGCGTCACGCCCGCCGACGGCTGGGACGACCTGCCCGCGCCGGCCGACCCTCTGGAAGACGGGCTGATCCGTGAGGAGCGCGACGCGGCGCTGTGGCGGGCACTGCGGGCGCTACGCCCGCGCTGTCAGACGCTGCTGCGGGTGCTCATGGCCGACCCGGCGCCGAGCTACGCCGACGTGGCTCTTGCCTTGGACATGCCGGTCGGCAGCATCGGCCCGACCCGCCAGCGCTGCCTTGCCGCGCTCCGGCAACTGGTGCGGCTCGGCCCCGAGCCGGCCTAAAAGAGGCCAGCCGGCCCGAACACTGAGGGATGAGACAGCCATGAGCCCCGACGAAGACGACGACCAGCTGCTGGAGCGGCTGCGCCAGGTGGCCGCCGAGGCCGACACGGTGCCCGAGAATGTGCTGGCGGCGGCGCGTGCCGCGTTCACGATGCGCGACGTCGACCTGGAGCTCGCGCGGCTGGTCGCCGACTCGGCCGAGGCGGGCTTCGAGCCGGTGCGGTCCGGGCCGGTCGCGGCGCGGCTGCTGGCTTTCGACGGCGGCGGCGTGCGCGTCGACCTGGACGTCGAGGTGGCCGCCGGCCGCACCGTACTGATCGGGCACGTCAGCGGCGCGGACGCGTGCGTGCTGGAGCGCGGCGACGGCAGTCGCCAGCTGGTGGCGCTGGACGAGCTGGGCCGGTTCCTGGTCGGCGGCGTGCGCCCGGGGCCGCTGCGCCTGCGCTGTCGCGGCCCGGCCGGCCGGACCGTGGCCACCTCATGGGTGACGGTGTGACCCCACTGTGACACAGGTCCTACCTGCCGAGCGCGACGAACGACAGGGCGGTGGCGACGGCGACCGGATCGCCGTCAGTCTCGGCTGCCGCTTGCGCACCGTGCAGGGCGGCGCCGAACGTGAGTCCGGCCTGCAGCCGCTCGTGAAACCCGACCATGACGGGCGCCGTCGCGGCGTCGTTGACCGGCACGATGCTGGCCAGGATGCTGGCGGTGCCGAGCGGCACCAGCGCGCTCACCATGCCCAGCAACTCGTCGGCGGCGACCTCGGCGGCCACACCCGACTCGCAGCTGCTGAGCACCAGGCGGGCCGGTGCCCGCCGCAGCCGCCCCAGGTCGTACACGGTCAGCGGCCCGTCGTCGAGCGACAGCGCGGAAAACAGCGGGTTGTCGGCGCGGAAGACGCCGTGCGCGGCGACGTGGGCGATGGCGGCGCCGTCCAGCGCCGCGAGGGCGGCCTCCGCGGTCGCCCTGCCGTCGCCGAGGACGATCGGATCCGGGTACCCGTCGGCGATGCGCTTGACCTCGGCCGCGCTGCCCGCGAGGCCCGGACCGACGACGAACGCCGCGTGTCCGCGCCGCGGCGTGGCACCACCGGCGCGCAGCCAGGTCGCCGCCGATGGCGCGACGGTCACCGGCGTGGCGCGAATGGCCGGCAGCAGCGACCACGGCACGGCGTGCAGGCGTGCCGGGGGCACGACCAGCACCGGAGCGCCACCGAGGTCGGTGGCGGCCGGTCCGAGCAGGGCGCGCTCCAGGGCGGTGCCGGCGCGGGCGAGGGTCTCCAGGGCCCGGGGTGGCGGCCGGCCGTGGGCGAGGCGCCGCAGCAGCGAGCGGGCCAGCTCCACCTCGCGCACCGCGTCCGCCTCCGCGCCGACCTCGTACATGCGCACGCGCCGGCCGGTGACCGTCACCGCGTACAGCACGCCGTCGACCACGGTCAGCTCGACCAGATGGTGGCCGGCGAGCCGGTCGAACGGCACCGATGGCCGGTCTGGTACCGGTGGTGGGCTCCGGCTCCCCAGCGCGCCCGGGGGGGCGGGGGCCGGCCGGCTGCGGGGCCGCGTGCCCCCATCCGCCCG
>NZ_JAIBNX010000058.1:0-436 GCF_026130045.1 Micromonospora sp. CPCC 205371 | reverse complement strand
GGGTCGCCGCCGCCCCCGGGGGGTGCGCGATCGGCCCGCGGCCCCCAGGCGGCGGCGCTCGCGCTCCAGTGCCACGACCGGGGCGCCGGGCGCCGCCAGCAGGCGCATGACCTGTCGCAGCGACGCCAGGTCCGCGGCCAGCTCACGATCGTCCGGCGGCCGCACCAGCGGTACCGCCAGAGCGCCGGCCCGCCACCGTTCGCTCCAGCGCAGCAGCATGCGGGCGTCGCCGCGATCCACCGCGTGCCGCTGGGCCAGAGCGGCCAGCTCCGTGCCGTACCCGGCCGCGTGCGCGCGCAGCTCGGGGGCGGCCAGCGAGCGCTGGTGCTCGCCGGCCGCGTCCAGCCCGCGCCCGCACGCGGCCAGCATCGCCGCCGTCCCGCCGGCCTCGCCCGCCCGCCGCGCCTGGGCCAGCCAGCCCGCCGCCCCGCCGACC
>NZ_JAIBNX010000057.1:2764-39843 GCF_026130045.1 Micromonospora sp. CPCC 205371 | reverse complement strand
TCGATCAAGGGCGAATGCACGTGGTTCGATCTCTTTTCCGCGTGCGTTTGCCCTTGATCGATGCGGATCTCCTTGATCGACGCCCTGTCAAGGCCCGATCGCGCGCCCAGACGTGCGCCGTCAGGCGCGGCCGGCCACGGTCAAGATCAGGATCAGGATCAAGTTTTGGGCTGCCGCGGCGTCCGTCGCGGTCCATGCCGCTGCTCCCGCGGCCTCACCCTGCGCGATTCACGGTCAATACCCTCGCGGGGCCGGACTGCCCGGCTCGCTACTCGTCGGACAGGTGTCGGCCCCCGGACTACGCCCGGGGGCCGAACCGTTACTGGTGTTCCGGGTTACTGGTGCGCGTTCTGCCCCGCCACCTCATCCGCGGCGGCATCTTCGCCAACGCCCGCGTCCTCGCCGGCATCCGCTTCCTCGCCAGCGCCCGCGTCTTCGCCGCCGGCTCCGGCGGCGGTCAGCAGGGTCAGGTTCAGGGTTTCGAGGATCTCGTTCACCGGCTGGAAGAACGTCTCGCCGCCCTGCTGGCAGTTTCCGGAACCGCCCGATACAACGCCCTGTGCCTGGTCACCGGCGAGCAGGGAACCGCCGGAGTCGCCCGGCTCGGCGCACACGTCGGTGCCGATCAGGCCGCCGACCGCGACGGTGCCCTGGTTGTCGATGGGGTCCGCGAAGTTCACCGTCACGTTCAGCGCCTGGATCTCGCCGCAGCTCGCGCCCGTCGTCTGGCCGAACTTACACACCGCGGTGCCCACGACCGCCTCTTCGGAGCCGGCGACCGGCAGCGGCGCGCCGAGGTCGGCCGCGCCGGCGTTCTCGCCGCCGAAGCTGTTGACCTCGCCGACCGGCGTGAAGCCGTCGCCGGTGGCGACGAAGGAGAAGTCGTTGCCCGGGAACGAGGACGCCTGGAACTCGCCCAGCGCGACCAGTTCCTGGCCGTCCTCCACCGCGGTGGCGTCGCCTTCGTTACCGCAGTGACCGGCGCTGACGAAGCCGCCCTCGACCGCGAACCCGACGGAACAGACCGCCTGGCCGCCGATGATGTACGGCGCGCCGCCGCGCACTGCCTGCGCGTTCGGGTCGGCCGGCTCCTCCGGGGCGCCGGTCTGCTCTGGCGGTGCCGTCTCCTCCGGCGGCGCCGTCTGCTCCGGGTCCTCCGGCGGCGCTGTCTCGTCCGGCGCCTCGGTGGGGTCCGGCTTGGGCCGGTTCAGCAGCCGCGGCGCGGTCCCCCCGGCGACCACGCGTACGTCGCTAGCGTCGACGCCAGCGTTGCGGACGAAGTTGCGGGCGGCTGACGTCCGCCCGGAAGCGGCACGCACCACCACCGTGTTCGTCGCGGGGTCGATGTACCAGCCGGTGACGCTCGCCGACGCGGCGCCGGATCGGCGGTCCAGGGTCCGCTTGACCGTACTGAGCTCACGCGCACTGCGGTCCACCACCGCTGGCTGCGCGCCGGCCGCGCGTACCTCGTCGGTCAGGGAGCGATCGGTGACCGCCACGTTGAGCTGCTGGCCGCCGGTGAGCCAGGCGCCGGCGTACTCGTCGCCGAGCGTCCCGCGCAGGGCGCGCGCGGTCTGTGCTGCCCACGCCTCGCGGCGCAGTCGGGCGTCGAGCTGCGCGTCGGTCAGATCGAGGTCGCGGCGCAGGGCGGCGCGCATCTCCCCCGACACGCGTGGCGTACTGGCCGCGGGGGCGTCACCGTCAGCGTTGGTGCCGGCGTTGGCGCTGAGGGTGATCGCCGTACCGGCGCCCACGGTGGCCAGGACGGCTGCCGCCACGACGGCTCTGCGCGTGGTCAAACGTCGCGCGATCATTCAATCCACTCCTCTCAGTCGGCACTAGGTACGGACTGACATCCGGAGCAGATCGGTTTTTAAGGGAATTCTCAGGAAGGTTTAGGGCGACAAGGCAGCCATTGACGAGCATCGACCTTGCACCTATCGTCTGATACTCATA
Source organism: Micromonospora sp. CPCC 205371 (assembly GCF_026130045.1). Lineage (GTDB taxonomy): Bacteria > Actinomycetota > Actinomycetes > Mycobacteriales > Micromonosporaceae > Phytohabitans. The sequence continues at coordinate 37,887 of NZ_JAIBNX010000057.1, read as the reverse complement.
GGCATCGATAACCGCCGCTTGTAGCGCCGAGGCTCGATGTTAACGTTCACTTTTCCGCGTTGCGGAACGGAGGAAAGCGCATGCCTGCGACGCGCACGAGGACCCTGCTGGCCGCTGGAGCGGTCGCCACGCTTGTGGCGGCGGCGGGCCTGATGGCTGCCGACGCGTACGCGGCCGCGGGCTGCCGCGTCGCCTACACCGTCAGCAACCAGTGGCCGGGTGGCTTCGGCGCCAACGTCGCGGTCACGAACCTCGGTGACCCGGTCACGTCGTGGAGTCTGGTGTGGAGCTTCGGCGCCGGCCAGAGCGTCACGCAGATGTGGAACGCCACCCACACCCAGTCCGGCGCGCAGGTCACCGCCCGCAACGCCGCGCACAACGGCAGCATCGCCACGAACGCGACGGCGTCTTTCGGCTTCAACGGCGCGTGGAGCGGCAGCAACCCGATACCGGCGGCATTCACCCTCAACGGCACAGCCTGCACCGGCGATGTCTCACCAACCACCACGCCCACGGGAGGACCCACGACGCCGCCGCCAACCAGCACCTTCACCAACCCGGTCCTGTGGCAGGACTTCGCGGACATCGACATCATCCGTGTGGGCGACGCCTACTACTACTCGGCGTCCACGATGCACTACTCCCCCGGCGCGCCGATCCTGCGCTCGTACGACCTGGTCAACTGGGAGTTCGCCGGCCACTCGGTGCCGACCCTGGACTTCGGCTCCAACAACTACAACCTGTCCGGCGGGCGCGCCTACGTCAAAGGAATCTGGGCGTCCACATTGAACTATCGACCCAGCAATCGCACGTTCTACTGGATCGGCTGCGTCGAGTTCAACCGCACGTACGTGTACACGGCCACATCCGTGGAAGGGCCGTGGCAGAAGCGCTCCCAGATCAACGGCTGCTACTACGACGCCGGGCTGCTCGTCGACGACAACGACACCATGTACGTCGCGTACGGCAACACGACGATCAGCGTCGCCCAGCTCTCGGCCGACGGGCTCAGCCAGGTGCGGGCGCAACAGGTGTTCCAGACACCGGCCGGCGTCGGCACGCTCGAAGGCGCGCGCTTCTACAAGCGCAACGGAAGCTACTACATCTTCCTCACGCGGCCGGCCAACGGGCAGTACATCCTCAAGTCCAGCAACCCGTTCGGCCCGTACGAGATGCGCCAGCTCCTGCTCGACCTGCCCGGACCCATCCAGGGCGGCGGCGTGCCGCACCAGGGCGGGCTGGTGCAGACCCAGAACGGCGCCTGGTACTACCTGTCCTTCGTGGACGCGTATCCGGGTGGCCGGGTGCCGGCACTGGCGCCGATCACGTGGACCGCCGACGGCTGGCCCGTCCTGCAGACCGTCAACGGCCGCTGGGGCACCTCGTACCCGTACCCGAACGTGCCCCCGCCACCGCGTGCGGTCAAGCCGATGATCGGCGTCGACACCTTCGCCGGCACCACCCTCGGACCGCAGTGGGAGTGGAACCACAACCCGGACACCACCCGCTACACCGTCAACAATGGACTGCGGCTGCAGGCCGCCACTGTCACGGGCGACCTGTACGCGGCCCGCAACACGCTGACCCACCGCATCCAGGGCCCCACCTCCACGGCCACCATCGAGCTGGACTACTCCACCATGCGCGACGGCGACCGGGCAGGGCTCGCGCTGCTGCGCGACTCCTCCGCCTGGATCGGGGTAAAACGCGACAACGGTGCCACCAGGGTCACGATGGTCAACGGTCTGACCATGGACAGTTCCTGGAACACCACCGGCACGGGCACCGACGTCGCGAGCGCCCCAGTCTCCGGCGGCCGGATCTGGCTGCGCGTCAGCGCGGACATCCGGCCAGGCACCGGACGGCAGGGACGCTTCTCGTACAGCACCGACGGCACCACCTTCACACCCCTCGGCACAGCCTTCGTCATGGGCAACGACTGGCGGTTCTTCATGGGCTACCGGTACGCGATGTTCAACTACGCGACCCAGGACCTGGGCGGCGCGGTCACCGTTCGCCGCTTCGAACTCACCACACCCTGACCCCGCCCTTCGAACCAAGCCACCGCTCGGCGAGCGGCTCACCGCCCGCCGACCCAGCTCATGTCCGGCCACGGTCCAAAGTCGAACGCCTCCATGGTCTGGACCATCTGGTCGTTAGAGGCGCTGTCCAGCTGGACGAACGCCTCGACGCCGTCGGGCAGGGTCAGGAAGAGCTGTCCATTCTCCGCTACCAGCCGGCCGATCCACTCGCCGATCTGGATCGGTTCGCTGGCGAATGTGTTCTCGAACCGCTGGGCCGCACCCGGTCCCATGCTTATGATGAGCTGCCGCCCGCCCGCGCCGTTCACCGTCACGTCCTGCATCCAGTCCGCGCCGTCATACCGTTGGCTCAGCTGCCACGGCTTCGTCGCGAGGTCCGGCGGCCGCCAGCCGAAGCGCGGGCCCACCCACGTCAGCCCGGGATCGGGCCGCACCGAACGCGCGACACGCAACGCCACATCCCGCTGGACGGCCGCGCCGTCGCCGGTCAGGACGCTGACCATCAGCTGCGGCTGGCCCGGCGGCTGCCAGCTGACGTACGTGGCAAGCCCATTACTGTCGACCCGCACGAGCTGACCGGGCGAGCCGTTGATGTCGACTGTGGACGCCGTTCCACTCGGCCGGTTCGGGTCGAGCGACGTGTGCCAGCCCACCAGCAGCGAGATCACGCCTTCGGCGGAACCCCGCTGGTAGTCCCGGGAAAGCACGGGCGCCCGATCACCGTCCACAATGAACCCGCGACCGGCCTCGCCGTACCGGTGCGGCAGCCACGACGGGCGAAAACGAAGAGGCACCTCCAGCCAGCCGCCGCCGGGACCGCCATCGAGGACCGGGAAGTCCGGATCTGACGGGCGGGTCAGGCGCCACACGCCGGCTACGGCTACACCCGTGGTGGCAGCGAGGGTACCGGCACCGGCCAGCCGCAGGACCAACCGGCGCTGGCGATGCCGCCGCGCACGGCCGGCCAGCGCGGCACGGACAGGGCGCGCGTCCGGGGCCTCGTCGGCCAAAGCCGCGAAGGCGTCGCGGATCGCCTCGGCGTCGATCATTCTTCCTCCAGTACCGGTTGCAGCGCGGCGACCTCGCGCAGCTTGGCGAGCGCCCGGGACGCCTGGCTGCGTACCGTCCCCTCGGTGCAGCCCAGCACGGCGGCGATGTCACCGTCGGCCATGTCTTCGAAGTACCGCAGTGCGATCACGATGCGCTGGCGGGCCGGAAGCGTGCGTATCACCTGCAGGAGGGCCTCGCGCCGCACCACCTGGTCGGCGCCGTCACGATCCGGTGCGGCGTACTGCGCCCGTTCCCGGCGCAGGGCGGCGGCGACCCGCCTGCGCGCTGACAGCAACTCGTTCACGATCATCTTTCGCAGGTACGAGTCCGGCATGTCGTACTCGCGAATCCGGCCCCACCTGGGCTGCGCCTTGATCAGCACATCCTGCACGACGTCCTCGGCCACGTGTGGATCGCCGGCCAGCGCAGTCGCCTGCCGCAGCAGCGCCGGCAACCGCGACGCGACGTACTCCTCGAATGTCAACCGGCCCCTCCCCGCTTCTCCTCCCTACACGAAGCCGCGGACCGATCCCGTTGCACGGATGCCAACCCCAACGCCGATCCCGACGCGTTCGTCAGCTCGTTCAGCACCAGCTGGAACGGGAACCACGTGGACCGGGTCACGAGTCTCATCGGCATGCGCAACCTGACGCTCGCCCTGGCCGCCGCGGCTGCCACGCTGGTGGCGGCGACGGCCATCGTGGCGTACAGGCAGCTCATCGGGCCCGACAGCGCCGCCGTCAACGACGTGGCTAGCCGCCTCGACCAACGGCTGCGGGCCTCCTTCCCCGCGACCTACGCCGGCCTTGTACCGGACGCCGACGACCCCCTGATCGTGATCTACCGCAAGCCCGACGCGGCGCTCGACCGATACGCCCGGGACGGGGCCGGCGAGGTGCGGGTGGAGTTCCGCGACGCTAAGAACTCGCTGACGGAGCTCGCCACGCTCGCGCGGCGTATCGACGACGACCGGCCATACTGGCGAACGCAGGGCATCCAGATGGACCTGGTGTGGCCACGGGTAGACGGCAGCGCGGTCGGCGTGACCCTGTCACACGGCGACATGGCCGCCCTGGAGCGAGCGCTCCGCGAGCGATACGACGACGACCGGATCGTCGTGACGCGCGACGGCAACACCGCCCCTATCAACTAGACCGGATTCGCCGCGCGCCAAGCCGCGGCCATCTCGTCCGGATCGACCCTCCGCACACTGACGAACGGGTGGGTGGGGCGTGCGTGGTAGTCGGTGATGCGCGAATTGAGCTCGGCGACCGTCTCCCGGACCCGCTGTTCCGATGGCAGCTTGCGGATGCGTTCGGGCAGTTGCTCGACGTCGCGCGCCAGCTTGATCGACGCCGCGGGCCGGGCACCGCTGGCCGCGGGCCGGCGATCAAGGAGAATCGCATCGATCAAGGGCGAACGCACGCGGAAAAGAGATCGAACCACGTGCGTTTGCCCTTGATCGACGGCAGGAGGCGCGGCGCGTCGGGCGGCGGGCGGGGGCGCGCGGCGGGGGTTACAGGCGGTTTAGGACTTCGCGGGTTACCTGCTTGCCTAGGCGGTCGCCGTCGACGGACGCCGAGCGGTAGTGGACGCCGGCCCAGATCCTCGCTTCGAGCAGCTCGGCCGTGGCTTCGGCGAGGCTGTCAAAGTGGCGGGTCGTGCCGGAGTCGGCGCTGGACGCGCTGAACGAAAGGTTGTCGCGGCCGAAGAACTTCCGCACGGCACCCAGGGTCGCCGAGGTGAAGCAGGCGTGCCCCGACGGGTACTCGGTGGACGGCGCCGTGGTCCGCAGCGGCGTCCAGTCGGGATCGGCCGTGGTGGCCGGGTTGCCGTCCGTGTCAGCCAGGGGGATCGCCGTCACCGGACGCCAGAAGCTCCAGAACTTCTTCTCCTTGTAGCAGGCGATCAGCGTGTCGACGGCCGCCATGTCGGCCATCGCGAACATGCGGGCCGCCTGCAGGTTGCCGAGCCGGTAGGTCGTGGCGAGATTGCGCTTGATCTCCCACTCCACCAGGCGCGGGTCGTCCCACCAGATCGCCGCCTCGGTCTGGCCGGGTGTGCGCACCGTGCTGGTCGCGGAGCCGACGGCCTGGACCTCGTTCAGGTCACGCGCGTAGTCGGCGCTGGCCAATGCCGGCGGTCCCGGGGTGTCGAAGTCGTCGGGGTCCTCGACGACGAACGGCTTCAGCGTCGCGAACCAGGCGCCGACCTGGAGGAAGTCGGGCGGGGTCGGTCGCCACTGGCCCGGCTCGGTGCCGACGCGCCAGGTCGCGTCCGAGAAGGCGCCGTCGTTCTGCCGAGCGGCGATCATCGCGGCAGCCGTGGCTTCGCCGACAGCGACGCCGCCGCGCTCCGCACGGCCGTCGGGAATCGCGGCGAGCGCTTCGTCGTACTGCGCGCGCAGCGACGCCTCCTGGCCCGGGAAGAGCGAAACGAGCACCTTGTACGCCGCGGCAGCGACCGCCGCCGCGGTGGAGTCGCCGGGCCGGGTACGCGGTGCGACCAGGTATGGCTTGTAGGGCTTACCGGCGATCGCGTTGACCGCGTCGTACACGGCGCCTTGCACCATCGCGAAGCTGCGCGCGGTTGCTGTCGGCGACTGCCGAGCCACCTCGTAGATGGCCGTCTGGGCATGGCTGTTCCAGGTGATGACCGCGTTGGGCGCGGCGGCGGACTGGGCCTGCGCGGCCGGCGCGGCCGCCACCGGCACGGTCAGGGCGAACGCGGCCGCGACGGCCACCCTTCGCAGACTGCGGAATTGTCCGGGCTGGCGAACGCGACGTGCCATGGGCTCCCCCTTACGCCTTACTGCACTGTTCGGGCCAATCTCCAAGTAGACCACCGTTCGCTTTCATTTCGGCTTCACGGCGGCTTGCTTGACATAGTTACCGATCATTGGGTGCCACAATGCTGGCATGGACGACTCTCGACGCACCTCGGACGACAACCCGGGCGCCGGCCCTGCGATCGCGCGGCGCGCCTTCTTCGGCCGGGTGCTGCTGGCAGCCGGCGCGACGACCGCCCTGATGGGACTCGCGGGATGCCCCGGCGGCGATCAGGACGATGACGATGACGACGATGACGACTAGGGCCTGTATCGAAGTGGGGGCCGGAGTGAGGCGGAGTCCAGGCGTCGGCTGGGCCCGCCGCAGCCCGGTCATCCACTTTGATACAGGCCCTAAGGCTTGGCTGGTCTCGCGTACGGGTTGATCCGCGCTGATCCGCGGCGCTTTGCTCTGCTTCCACCACGGCAATGGCCGGCGCTCGCGCCCGCACCTCTCCGCCGATCAAGGGAGATCGCATCGATCAAGGGCAAACGCACGCGGATTTGAGATCGAACCACGTGCATTCGCCCTTGATCGACGGAGGAGAGAGCGGCGCGGCCGGGGAGTAGCGCGAGGGAGAGCACGGGTCATGGGTAGGTGGGGGTGCCGGCCAGGAAGGTGGCCGTTACGGGGATTTCGCGTAGGTCGTGGGGTGCGAGGTCGCTGGGGTCGACCGCGACCACGACGAGGTCAGCCGGGTCGCCGACGTGGACGCCGGTGCGCCCGCCGCTGGCCGCCGCAAGCGCGACCTCGAGTGGGATCGCCTGTTCGGGGTGCCATGGGGGCCGGCCGTCGTCTGTGCGGGCGACCGCGGAGGCGATGCCGTCCCACGGGTCCAGCGGCGCCACCGGCGCATCCGATCCGATCTCCAGGCGGGCCCCGGCCGCGAGCAGCGCGCCGTACGGAAAGGCACGCCCGGTGCGCCCGGCCCAGTACCGGTCGGCGACGTCCCGGTCGTCCGGTGCGTGGGCCGGCTGGACGCTTGCGGTAATGCCAAGGGCCGCGAACCGGGCCAGGTCGTCGGGGTGGACGAGCTGCGCGTGTTCGATCCGGCCGGGACAGCCCACCTCGGCAAAGGCGTCGAGGGCGATGCGGGTCGCGTGGTCACCGATGGCGTGCACGGCCGGCGTGATCCCGTGCCGGTACGCCCGATCCATGAGCGGCACGAGCTGCTCATGCGGCAACTCGAGCATGCCACGCGTGGCCGTGCCCGGGTACGGGTCGTGACAGTAGGCGGTGCGGGTGTTCAGGGAACCGTCGACGAACAGCTTGAACGGCCCGACCGTGAGCATCCCTTGCGAGCCGGCCACCGGGTCGCCGGTGCGGTGCCCGCGGGCGATCGCCTCGTCCAGCACGTGCCGGGCGATCACGCACGCCACTCGCACCGCTGGGGTGCCGATCGCGAGCCGGCGGGTCCAGTCGGTGACGGTGTCGGTGTACTCGAAGTCACGGATGCCGGTGACGCCCCGGGCCGCGGCGGCCTTCATGGCCTCCAGCACCCACCGGTCCAGCAGCTCCGGCGTCGCGGCCGGGAGCGCGGAGGTCGCCTGATAGCAGTCGTTCTCGACCAGTACGCCGGTGGGGTGATCGGAGCCGATCAGCTTGAGCGCGGCGGGGCTGAGCCAGATGGTGTGCAGGTCGGCGCTGAACAGCGCGACCGGCTGGCCGGGCAGCGCCGCTTCCAGCAGGTCCTTGTGCGGTTGATCTGGCCAGAGCCCGTCCCGGAAGCCGGCGCCCATGACGATCTCGCCCGGCTCGGCGCGCGCCGCGGCGACCACGAGGTCGACCGTGTGCTGGGCCGAGGTCGCCGCGTCCAGCGGCACCCGGTGGCGGGTGCTGGCCCACTGCGCGGCGTGTACGTGCGCGTCGACCAGGCCGGGCAGCAGCGTCCCGCCGCCGCCGTCGACAACGAGCGCGTCATCCGCCGAATCGCCGGAGCCGATCGCGGCCACGACGCCACCGGCCAGCCGCACGTCGACCAACGGCCCCCGGAGCCCGGCCCGCACCCGCCGCAGCAGTACCTCCATCACGTACCTCCCCAGTAGTGGCGCATCGCGCTGACCCGCGCCAGTGGCACGCAATGGATCTTGACACAAGCGGACGCGTTTACGCCTGCCGGCGACCCCGTCGGAGTTGCTCAGGCCGGAGTACGCCGCATGGCATCTCGAACCGACCGGTGCGCTCGCACCGGCGGACCGCTCGGTCTGGGACAGCGGCAACCTCGGCACCGATCCCGGCCGCGCTTATGAAGACTCCACAGCCGCGGTCACGACGGCGTTCGCCGCCCCGGACCTCTACGACCGCGGGGACGGCTCAGGTCGACGACGTGGACCACCACGCACCCCGACCGCGACGTCTGGGCCCGGGCCTGGTCGTACCTGGCGGTGGACGAGACCGCGGTCAGGTAGGTCGCGCAAGGAACTCCTCGACGTCGGCCACGAAACCGGCTGGGTCGTCCACCCAGGGAAAGTGCCCGGCTCGGGGCAGCACCACCATGTCGGCGTCGTCGAACAGGGCGGCCAGTTCGCGGACCGCCGCGCAGGTTGGCCAGATGTCGTACTCCCCGGCCACCAGCAGCACGCGCAGGCTCACGTCTGCGAGCCGCTTCGGCAGCGCGGGGTCCGGTTCGAAGCCGGCGTAGAACCCGTCCGTGGCCGGCTGGGCGAACTGGGCGGGCTCGGCCGCCGCCTGCGCCCGGGCCGCGTCGTTCCACTCCCCGTACAGCAAGGGCGCCGACAACCAGCGGTACCGTTCCAGTTCCTGGGGCGAGCCGGCCTCGGCGTACAGGGCGGCGACGGCGTCGGCGTGCCATGGCTCGTGTGCCCGTCGGGCCAGCACCTGCTCGACATCGCGGTCGGACGGGATGCCGATGACGCGCAGGGACGGGTCGACCAGTACCAGGCGGTCGAGCCGATCCGGATGCTCGGCCGCGTACAGAAGGCAGATCCCGCCGCTGGCCGAATGTCCAAATAGGTCGATCCGGTCGAGTCCGAGGTGGACGCGCAGCGCCTCGACGTCCCGGACGAGCCGGTCGACCCGGTACGTTGCGGGATCTTCGGGAGCCTGCGACGCACCCGTGCCGCGGTTGTCCAGCAGGACCAGCGTGCGATGGTCGCTCAGGCCGCCGAGCTCACCGAGGTACTCGACGGCCTGGCCCGGACCCCCTGGGACACACACCAGCAGCGGGCCCGAGCCAACCACCCGGTACGCCAGTTCCGTGCCGTCCCAGGAGTGAAAACGCCGCATGCGTCCCGAGTCTGCCATGGGAGCGGCGCGGATCAGGTCACGCCTGCCCGCACCTGATGCCGGCGCCGTGGACGTGGTCCAGCGACTGCCCGCGGTTTGCCTCCGGGCACCCCCATCCCTGCTCGGCCAGCACCTGGCGGCTCTGTTCGGCGTCGTTCCAAAGGACCTTGCGGTCCGACAGGACCTGGTACTCCTCATGGCCCTTGCCGGCGAGCAGGATGGTGTCGCCGGGCTCCGCCCGCGCGATGAGCGCGCGCAGCGCCTGGCCACGGTCGAGGCGCACCTGTACGTCACAGGCGGTGCCCGCCTCGCGCGCGCCCGCGACGATCTCCGCCGCGATCTCAGCGGGGTCTTCGTGCTGCGGGTTGTCGGACGTCACCATCATGATGTCCGCGAGCTCGGCGGCGATTCTGCCCATCGGGCGGCGGTTTTCCGCGTCCCGTCCGCCTGAGTGGCCGAACAGCACCATCAACCGGCCCTTGGTGCTGCTGCGCACCGTCCGCAGCACCGTCTCCAGCGCGTGCGGCGTGTGCGCGAAGTCGACCAGCACCTGGAACGGCTGTCCACAGTCGATACTCTGTAGGCGCCCGTCGACGGTGGTGCCCGCGGCGGCCGCGACGACCGCGTCCAGCGGGAGGCCCATGCTCAGCGCCGTCGTCGCGGCGGCAAGCCAGTTCGCCACGTTCATCATGCCGGGCATCGCCGAGACCACCTCCGCTTGGCCCCAGGGCGTGACAAGAGTGAACCGGCTCTTGTCCGGCTGAAGGCGGATGTCGCGAGCCATCACGTCCGCCGCGTTCTCGAGGCCGTACGACAGGACCCGCCGCGGTCCACTGGCCCGCATGACGGCCGAGGCGGGATCGTCGGCGTTGACGACACCGACACCGTCCGGCGTGGACTCGGCCACCATGGCGAACAGCTTCGCCTTCGTCGCCAGGTACTCCTCCATCGAGCCGTGGAAGTCCAGGTGCTCGGGGCTGAGGTTGGTGAACACTCCGGCGGCGAACGCGCATCCGCGCACCCGCTCCAGGGACAGCGCGTGCGAACTCACCTCGGTCACGGCCGCGTCGCAGCCCGCGTCGACCATGTCGGCGAACATCCGCTGCAGGTCGCCCGCCTCGGGAGTGGTGAAGCCGAAGTAGGCCGGCGCCACACCGTTGCCGGTGGTCATTCCCAGCGTGCTGAGCCGCCCCGTACGCAGGCCGCCCGCTTCCAGAGCCGCGTGAATCATGTGTGTGGTGGTCGTCTTACCGTCCGTGCCGGTCACCCCGACGAGGCGCAGCGCCTTGGCGGGGTGGCCGTACACGGCAGCGGCCAGATCGGCGAGGGCGGCGCGGGCCGAGGGTACTCGGACCACCACGGTGTCGCGGGGCGTCTCGACCTGCCCCTCCGTCACCACGCCGACGGCACCGCGCGCCAATGCGTCATCGACGAAACGGCGTGCATCGTGGCGCTCGCCGGCGATGGCGACGAACAGGTCGCCCGGACCCACGCGGCGCGAGTCGTGCGTGATGCCTGTGACCAACCGGTGGGCATCGCCCTGCACGAGCCGGGCGGTAGCCACGGCCGCGAGGACCTGTTCGACGTTTGAGATCTGCCTCATGCACAACAGACGTTTGGAGTGCCCTGTGGGGTACAGCCGCTACGGCAAATTACATAGGAATTTCACAGGTGCCTTCATGACAGTACCCAGCCATCACTGCTTAGTCACCGTCCGTGCACGGCTTCTCCCACGTACCGAGGTACTCCCGGTAGTGTCCGCCGAACGACTGCTTGAACTGTGTGAAGCCGGCCCACGGGTGGTCGGGCTCGTCCTTTGGAGCCGCGCCAACGAAGTCGAACGTCGTCTGACCGCGCTCGCGGGCGTCGAGAACCATCGTGGCGAGCATGACGGTGCCCGGGTGCAGATTGCGGGCCTCCAGCAGGCTGCCGCTGTGCGCGTAGTACCGCGTGGTCGGGCTGTCGTACACGATGGACGCGGCGATGGGCCGGTCGCCCTGGCGGGTGACGTAGATCGTGGCCGCGTCACGCTCCATCAGCGCGGCCGCCTGCCTCTTGTAGTAGTCGTCGTCGTGCGGTCGCATGCCGGTGTTGTTGGCGACATCGTGAATCATGTCGAGCAGGATCGCCACGTCGGCCGGGTCGGTGCTCGACGCGACGCTGATGTCCTTCTTGTGCGCGTTGCGGAAGCGGTTGCGAATGTTCGCCGCGAACTCGCCAATGAGCTCGTCGCGGGTCTTTCGAAGGTCCTGCACCCAGGTCAGCCCGGGCTGCATGTTTCGCTTCGCGGGCTGGTGGCCGAGCGCGATCAGGTCATCACGGGTCACCGGGGCGTACGGCTCCGTCCGGACGAAGAGCGCCTTCTCCCGGCGTCCCAGGTCGAGCAGGGCGCGCATCGCTTCGGCGAGGCCTTCCGGGGTGGTCGCGACCGGACCGTAGGGGCAGTACAGCCGGGCGTTGTCTCCGGCTCGCTCCACCACCGTCATGCACTGCCAGTCGTCACCGCTGCCGAAGTACACCTCCCTGCCGTTCGCGCGCTGGAACGCGGCCCAGTGGCTGCTCTGCAGGAAATGGCCACCGTGGCTGAACAACCGGCGATCCCACGCTTCATCGGAGATCACATGCTGCCAGGGTGTTGACAAACTCAGCGACATCAGCACTTCCACCTAGGGTTGGAATGGTCATTGTCTTGACGTGTCGCGCGGCGCGATTGGTTGCGTCTGACCGCCGGCGACACCAGCGGCGGCGTTAGGCTCGATCACGATGAGCGAGGAACCGACGCCGGCCGCGATGCGCGCCGCCGCGACATTACTCCTGGCCGGGCTGCGCGGCGCCGCCCGCGACCGGGCCGCGCGCCCGTTCGACGACCCGGAGCGCCGGCGGATCGAGTACCGGCCGAGGCCGCGGCCGGGCGTGGGCCTGTCGGAGCTCGACCCCGCCGCCCGCAAAAGCGCGCACCGCCTGCTCGCCACCGCGCTGAGCCCGCACGCGTACGCGCAGGCGATGGCCATCGTCGCGCTGGAAGAGGTGCTGGACCGGGCCGAGGGGTGGCGGCGCGGCCGGCACAGCAACGACTACTCGGTGGTGGTGTTCGGCACTCCCGGCGGCGACGGCCCGTGGGCCTGGCGGTTCGAGGGCCACCACCTGTCGCTCACCATGACCCTCGACGGGGACGAGGTCTCGCCGACTCCGGTCTTCTTCGGTGCCAACCCGGCCCGCGTTCGGTTCGGCGGCCACGACGTGCTCCGCCCGCTCGGGCCGGAGGAGGACCTCGCCCGCGCGCTGCTGGCCGCGCTCGACCCCCGCGCGCGGACCGAGGCCATCGTCGCCGACCGGGCGCCGGATGACCTGCGCAGCGGCCCGCGAGCCGACGTCGATGGCCAGTTCCACCCGCTCGGCGTCGCCGGCTCGCGGATGGGCCCGACGGCCCGCGCCCTGCTGTGGCAGGTGGCCGCCGCGTACCTGGACCGCCTGCCGGCCGACCTCGCGGCCGCCGAGGCGGCGGCGCTCGACGTCCGGGAGATGCACTTCGCCTGGGAAGGCGCGGTCACGCCGGGAGCCGGCCACTACTACAGGATTCAGGCGCCGGGCCTTCTCGTCGAGTACGACAACCAGGACAACGACGCCAACCACGCTCACACCGTGCTGCGCCGTCCGGGCGCCGACTTCGGCGACGTACTGGCCGCCCACCGCGCTCAGGCGCACTGACCGCGTCCCGCCACCGGCGCCGCGAGCACGCTGGGACCTGGGCGTTCGCGGCCGCATCGCTGTTGGGGGTCAGGCGACGAGGGTTAGGGCGAGGGTGGCGTTGTCGCGGCCGCCGTCGGCCACGGTGTCGGCCAGCAACGCGGCGACCATCTCACCGGGACGGTCACCGGAGCCGAGCACCTGGCGGAGCCGTTCGTACGACACCTGCTCGGCGACGCCGTCGGTACACAGGCAATACACGTCGCCCGGCCGGAGCGTCACGTTGAGCACGTCGGGTTCCGGCGAGTCCGGGTGCCCCAGGTAGCGATGGAGCATGTAGCGCGCGGCCGCCGCCTGCTGTGAGTCGGCCGGGTACCAGCCGTACACGGCGCCCAGCCAGGCGGCCGTGTGGTCGACGGTCAGCAGCTCCAGCAGCCCGTCGCGGAGCCGGTACGCGCGGGAGTCGCCGATCTGCGCGATCCAGGCGGCACCCTCGCCGTCGGGCACGAACGCGGTCAGCGTACAGCCGGTCAGGGAATCGAGCCGCGCGCCCGCGGCGCGCACCTGCTGCTGCGCCGCGCCGACCGCGTCGCGTATGGCGGCCGGGCCGAGCGGCCGGCGGGCGGCTCGCACCGCGGCGACGAGCACGTCGACGGCGGTGCGCGACGCCACCGCGCTGCCCTCGCTGTCGCCCATGCCGTCGGCCACGATAGCCAGCGCCGGGTCGCGGTCCAGATGGAGCACGTCGAAGTTCGCGCGATAGCGCCGCCCGATCTCGGTGCCACCCGCGAACGTGAGCGTCCGGGCGCCATCGCGTGCCGCGAACTCCATCGTGCCCTCGGTCGTTCCCACGTTCGAGACCTTACCGCGAGTTCACCGTAAGGAGACGCGGGTCACACCCCGATGGGCGTCCTGTCAAAGAGGTTCGAGCACCGACGACGACGAGAAGTACATGATGGACACTCGCTTGAACCTCTACGCCAGGCCGCCGCCGATTCGTCGCTGCCGGTGGCGAGCGCCTCCATAGCAAATGGGACTTCTTCGTTCAGACGACGCAGCCGGGCACGATCCAGCTTGATGGCGACACCGCGGCGGGGCACGCGTACATGCAGGAGATCGCGCGGACCCTCGACGGCCCCCGTCCGGCTGACCTGCGCGGCCGGCACGTATTTCCTCGGTTGCCCCGAACCTCTAACGCTAGGTAACTGGATCGCTACAAATTGCTTGCGATCGGACAGATACCCCACGGAGGTTCAGATGGCATCACTGGAGACGTTCCACTATCACGTCGCGGACGACCCCGAAGCCGGCGCGGCGGCGCGGGCACCAGGGTCGTTCGCGGCCGAGTCGGCAGCGTCGGGCGAGGCAGCCGAGTCGGTCGAATCGGCCGGGCCGCTGTTCACCAGCGACGAGGCCGCGGCGCGGTACTACCTCGACGAGCTGCTGCAGCGCGACGACCGCCCGGCCATGCGCGCGGTCGTCGAGCCGGAGCGGCCGGAACGCGTGCCCGGTCTGGTGGTCGAGAGCGAGCGCGACCTGCGTCCACTGGGGACTCACCAGGTTCGGTTCGCGCAGACCCACCGCCAGATCCCGGTGTTCGGTGCGACCGCGATCGTGGAGCTGACCAGCGAACGCGAGCTCGTCAGCGTCTCGGCCGAGCTGGATGAGGTGACCGGAGTCGATCCGGTCGAGTCGCTGGGCCGCGTCGACGCGCTCGATCGGGTCGCGAAATACACCAACACGGCGCTGCCGCCGGCGACCGGCGTCGAGGGCCGGCTGATGTTCTACAAGGACGAGTACGGCGGCAGCTGGCACCTCGCATGGTTCTTCCCGGGCCTGCCCGCCCAGCCACCGTCGACACCCGGCCCGGAGTTGTCGGTCGAGGGGCACGGTCTCGGTCCGCGACCGGTACCGCCGAGCTACAACTTCCTCGTCGACGCGCATAGTGGCGAGATCCTGTTCGCGTACAGTGCCACACCCACCGCCCTGCCGACGCCGGCCAGGTGCACCGGGGTCGACGAGAACGAGGACCGGCAGACGTTCCTCGGCCGGCTTGTCAACGCGAGCGGCACCTCGGTCCTGCTGGACGACCCGCTGCGCTCCGTGCGCACGTACGACCTTCAATTCACCGACATCGACACCAACCCGCCGGTGCCGAACAGCCCGGTGGGTGCCGCCACGAGCGACTATGGCACCACGAACCGGGCAGCCGTGTCCGCGCACCTCAACGCCGGGCGGGTGCAGGACTTCTACAAGGGCGTCCTGCAGCGCGACGGCATCGACGACAAAGGGATGGCCCTGATCTCGCTGGTCAACACCACGGCCGCGAGCATGCAGGAGCCGCCCGCCCTGCTGAACGCCTTCTGGTGGCAGGGGCGCATGTGGTACGGCCAGATCATGCGCGACGGCCGGCTCGTCAGCCTGTCGCGCTACCTGGACATCATCGCCCACGAGCTGACCCACGGCGTGATCGACACGACGTCGGGTCTGGTGTACGCGACGCAGTCCGGCGCACTCAACGAATCGTTCGCGGACATCGCCGGAGTCATCATCAGCAACTGGTACACGGCGCCCGACCGGGCGGACGTGCGCACCTGGAGCTGGGACATCGGCCCCGGCCTGCGCCCCGATGGGCGGCCGCTGCGCGACTTCGCCGATCCGACCAAGCTCGGGCACCCGGCGCACATGAGGGACTTCCGGCGCCTGCGGCCGGGCGAGCAGCCCAACCCCGGCAACGACAACGGGTGGGTGCACTTCAACAGCAACATTCACAACAAGGCCATACACAACCTGCTGACCATGACCAGTAACGGCTCGACCGTGTTCACCGTCGAGGATGTCGCCATCCTGACGTACCTGGCCATGACCCGCCTCGCACCGCGAGCCACCTTCACGGCCGCGCTGGCCGCGGTGGTCGACGTGGCCCGCACCTACTTCGGCGGTGATCCGCAGCGAGACGCCAAGATCGCGGCGATCCGCGAGGCCTACCAGCTCGTCGGCATCGCCTGACGCCAAACCACCACGACAACGGGAGACACCATGACACTCTTGAGTACCCTGTCCAAGGACGCACCGGCCACGGACCTGGCGCCCGGCGGCGCCACCGCGCTGCGCTCCGGCCCTGCCGATCCCGCCGCGGAGAGCGCGGCCGGCGCCGTCGAGGCGGCCACCCGCGGCACCGCGCAGGACATGTACTTCTTCGCGTCCATTGAGGACTTCCCGCCCGGCATCGGCGACCTGGGGTTGACACACGACGACGCACTGGGCTTCTACGAGTACGTCAAGCAGTTCAGCACACCCAACGGCTGGTTCCGCGATGGCCAGGTCGGCCAGTGGATGTACGAGGAGACGTACGACAACTACCTCGACGACTACGGGTTCGACGCGGCGTGTGTGGTGTACCACTCCGGGCACGGCTCCATGGACGACAACGGCGTCTTCTGGCTCCCGGTCGGCAATGACTGGGGCGGCGATACCTGGACCTCCTCGAACGACATGCGGCTGGGCAACGAGTACGCCCGCTACGTGTTCTGGTCCACGTGCCTGTCGCTTCGCGTCAAGAACGGGCACAGCCCGATCCGCACGTGGTCGGCGGCGAACCTCGGCCTTCGGATGATCTTCGGGTACGAGACGGTCAGCGTCGACAACGGCGACTACGGCCGGTTCTTCTTCCAGGAGTGGAACAAGCACCACAAGCTCAGCACCGCGTTCCTGGACGCCTCGTGGCGCATCAGTACCGCGCAGGAACCATCCGTCGTCGCCTGCGGGGCGACGCAGGCCGAGGCGACGGACCGGCTCTTCAACGAGGACGGGTTCTACGGCGCCCCGGCCAGCACGGCCTGGTGGTGGTGGCGCTGGTACGACGCCGCGCGGGCCCGTGCGCGCAACCTCCGGATTCCCGGTGGCGGGCGCTCGGCGAAGCTGGCTCCCACCATGCCGTCCCACGAGGGTCTCGCCGCCTGGGCGGAACGCTTCGAGGTGGCCGTCCCTCAGGACGCGCGGGAGCGCGGGCTGCGCGGCGGTGTCGTGCTCCGCGGCGACGGGGGTGCGCGGATCGCGATCGGTCCGGACGGCTCGCGCGACGTGCGGCTGGCCGAGCCCGTGGACACCGACCGGCAGCTCGGCTCCGAGCAGGCGGTCAGGGCGGCCCGGCGGGCGGTCGACCAGTACCGGCTGGCGGAGAACGTCGACCTGATCGTGGACAACGTCCGCTACGACCGGCACGCGGGAGCGAGCGCCGACGAGCGCGTCGACGCCAAGGTCCGGGAAACCACGGTGTCGTTCGTGCAGGTCATCGACGGGGTGCCGGTTGTCAGCCCCGACGGCGGCCGGGTACACGTCCGGATCGACAACGAGGGCACGGTGACCGGTATCGCCGACTCGACCCGGCAGATCCGCGACCTGCGGGACCAGCCCGCCGTGCCGCCGCCCGCCGACACCCGCCGGTCCCGCGCACCACACCCGAGCCGCGTGAGTGGCGACGGCGAGAGGGGCGTGGCGCCCACCGGGGGCGCGGACGTCAACGCCGCGCTGGGCGGCGCGTTGCAGCGCCGGCTGCGCAAGGCCGCCGCCGGCGGACGGTTCCCCAGCGCCGTCCGCGCGGTGCCGAACACCACGGAGGTCGGCTACGCGCTGCGTGACGGCGACGCGGTGCTCGTGGCCCGCCGCGAGGTGGAGCTCGAATTCGGGAGCGGGCTGGCCAAGCGGTCCGTGCTGGAGGAACAGACCGACGGCTGACGCGTTCACGGGTGCCCCCGGCGAACCCGGCCGGGGGCACCTCGGCAAGCGGCAGGCGTCAAGGCGCCCCGCCGTGGGTATTTGACCCGGATGCGGATTGGTGTATTGGACGTCGGCTCCAACACGGCGCACCTGCTGATCGCCGACGGCGGCGTCGGGGTGCCGTTGCCGTTGCACGCCATCAAGACCAGACTTCGTCTCGCCGAGCATGTCGACGCCGAAGGCGCATTGGGAGCCCCAGCCATCGACCGGCTCGGCGACGCGGTGGCCGACGCGGTCGCGAAGGCCCGGGCTTGGCAGGTACAGGAGCTCTACGCGTACGGGACCGCGGTGGTCCGGGACGCCCCGAACCAGCAGGAGATCCTTTCCGCCGTATGGAACCGATCCGGGGTCCGGCTCGGCCTGTTGACCGGCCGTGAGGAGGCCGAGCTGACATTCCTGGCGGCTCGACGCTGGATGGGGTGGCGAAGCGGCCCCCTCCTGGTATTGGACATCGGCGGCGGCTCGCTGGAGATCGCGTACGGCCACGACGTCTCACCGCAGTTCGCCGTGTCGCTTCCGGTGGGCGCGGGCCGGCTCACCCGCGAGCGGCTGCGCGGCGACCCGCCCAGCCGGGCCAAGATCAAGGCGCTGCGCGGGCACGTGCGCGATCAGCTGGCCGAGGCGGCGACCCGGATGCACTGGGAAGGAACGGGCACCACCACGGCCACGTCCCGCACCTTCCACCAGCTCGCCCGTCTCTGTGGAGCACCACCGAAGCGGCTCGGTCCGTTCGTGCCGCGACACCTGCGCCGCGGAGAGCTCGAAAAGCAGCTCAAGCGGCTGGCCCGGATGCGGGCCGCCGAGCGGGCGAAGCTGCCCGGAATCTCGGCGCCGAGAGCGCGGCAGTCCCTGGCCGGCGCCATTGTCGCGCACACCACGATGACCGCGTTCGGCCTCGACGAGGTGACGCTCTGTCCATGGGCCCTGCGGGAAGGAATCCTGCTGCGCAGCCCCGACCCCGGGGCTTGGTGGGCCGACCACCCCCCCCGCCTGGCCGTGCCCGACATCCGACCGCCGGCGCCTGATGTCGGCGCGGACGCCGACGTCGTGCCGCTAGGGCGCGCCCGGACGTCGCGAAGGTCGTGATCCCGACCAGGGCCGCCCTCAGTGGGCTCTGCGCAGGTCCGGGTGCAGCAGCGCGGCCGCACCGGCGGCCGCACAGCAGGCGGCGCTGGCGACCAGCACGGTTCCGGGCGAAAGCGTATGGAGGGCGAGGGCGCCGAGGGCGGCGCCGACGGGGGTAGCGGTCGCCAGCAGGCTGCGCTGCACGGCGAAGACGGTACCGTGCCGCTGCGGCGGAACCCACCGCTGCAGCGCGCCGGTCTCGATGGTGGTGTACGGGCCCCAGAGCAGGCCGCCCGCGAGGAAGATCGCGGCCGCCGTGCCCGCGGAGTCCACCATGGCCAACGGCAGCATCGTCAGGCCCCAGACAAGCGCTCCGCCGCCGTTGACGAGGCCGGGGCGGTACCTGGCAAGCAGTGGCGCGACCGACAGCGACAGCAGCGCGCCGGCGCCGAACATGGCCCACATCAAGCTGTAGGTGCCCTCGGCGGCGCCCAGATGGTCGCGGACGAAGCCGGGGCTGGCGGTCTCGAACGGCCCGTAGACCAGGTAGTACACAGTGGACAACGTGATGATCGCGACGACGCGCGGTGGCCAGGCCGCCGGCCGGCCGGCGGGCGCGGCCGTGGATTTCACGTTGGCGCCGGGGTCGGGGGTGGGAAGCCGCAGCGCGAGCAGGAACGCGGTCAGCACCATCGCGGCGGCCACGAGCAGGCTGCCCCGGACGCCGGCCAGTGCCATGGCCGGACCGACCAGCGCGGTGCCCACCAGCAGAGGCATCTGGTCACCGACCGCCACCGTCGCGTTCGCCCGTGGAAGCCGGTCCGCTGGAGTGGTGCGCGGCACCAGCCAACGGACACCGGCGTACGTGGCGGGCGAGAACAGGCTCGCCAGCCCGCCCAGGACGAGCACCGCCGCCAGCGGAACCGTGCCCGATCGGACGGAAGCCGCCAGCGCCAGCAGCAGCCCAGCACGCGCGGCCGTGTCGAGCAGGACCAGCGGGCGGGCACCCCACCGGTCGATACACCTGCCGATGACCACGCCAGAGATCAGGATCGGCAGCCGCAGTACCAGCACCACCAGTGCCGTCTGCGACGGTGACCAGCCCTGCGGCTGCGCCACCCACAGCAGCAGGAACAGGACGAACGTGTCCGACGAGTTGCCCAGCAGGGCGACCGCCGCCGCCGTCCGCACCGGCGCGGGAACGCGCGGGCGCGACGGGCGCGCGCGAAGCCCCGCCGCGCAAGCTAACTCCGTCATGGGGCGTACTCCTCGACGCTGCCGTCGACTGGGCAGTCGCTGCCGCAGGCGGCCCAGGAACAGGTCCGGCAGGTCGCGTCCGCCTCGCTGCGCCGCCGGGTGCCGGCCAGCAGCGCGGCGGCCAGGCTCTGCACCACCATCGTTTGCCGCGCGGCGGGCAGTCCGCTCAGAAGTTCGGCGACCGCGTCGTCGCGAGCCTGCTGCCACCGGCGCAGGACCGCCCGGCCGTCGTCGGTGGCGTAGAGCGGCACTCCCCGCCCGACCGGCGGCCCGCGGCGAACCAGACGCCGTCTCGCCAGCCGGTCGATGAGGCGCACGGTGCCGGACTGGCTCAGTTCGACGCGGCCGCGCAACCACTCCACCGAGCAGCCCTCGTGCGTGGCGATCAGCGTCAGCGCGCTCAGGTCACGCTGCTCCAGCCCTGTCGAGCGGGCGGCGGCGTGGAACCTGTCCACCGCGGCGGTGATCCAGGCAGCCACGACGTTTCCGGTATGCATGACTCATACATTCCCGGTGCCAGCGTGTTTAACCGGACCGGCAGTGGAAATGCTCAAAACATGTCTGACCAGCAGAAGTCCGAGCCCACCCAGGAACCGCCCGGCACCCTGGAGGCCATGCGGCGCAAGCCTGACCACGGCGAGGACAGCTACCGGGGTTCGGGCCGCCTGGAAGGCAAGCGGACCGTGGTGACCGGCGGCGACAGCGGTATCGGCCGGGCGGCGGCGATCGCGTTCGCGCGCGAGGGCGCCGACGTGCTGATCTCGTACCTGAGCGAGCACGACGACGCCAAGGACACCGCGAGGCTGGTCGAGGAGGCCGGCCGCCGTGCAATCCTGGTCTCCGGTGACCTCGCCGACCCGCGGCATTGCCGGGCCGTCGTGGACCGGGCGGTCGCCGAATTCGGCGGGATCGACGTCCTCGTCAACAACGCCGCTTACCAGATGACCCACGAGACGGTCGAGGAGATCAGCGACGACGAGTGGCAGCACACCTTCGACGTGAACATCACCGCGATGTTCCGGATCGTGCGGGCCGCCCTGCCACACCTGGGCGCCGGCGCCTCGATCATCAACACCAGTTCCATCAACTACGACGCACCGAAGCCGACGCTGCTGCCGTACGCCACCACCAAGGGCGCCATCGCCAACTTCACCGCCGGCCTCGCCCAGATGCTCGGCGATCGCGGCATCCGGGTGAACGCGGTCGCGCCGGGCCCGATCTGGACCCCGCTGATCCCTTCGACGATGCCTCCCGAGCACGTCGCCGAGTTCGGCAAGAACACGCCATTGGGCCGGCCGGGCCAGCCCAAGGAGGTCGCCCCGGCGTTCGTCCTGCTCGCCTCGGACGAGGCCAGCTACATATCCGGCGCGGTCATCCCGGTGACCGGCGGCAAACCCATCCTGTGACGTAGGAGTCGATCATGCCTGCAGGTTCCAGCGCCAAACGAGAACGCCAGTACGAACACATCAAGGACAGCGCCAAGAAGCGCGGCACGTCGACCAAGCGGGCCAAGGAGATCGCCGCCCGCACGGTCAACAAGGAACGCGCCCGTGCGGGTGAGTCGCGCACCGCAAGCAAGTCGTCCACAAAGGACATATCGTCCAGCCGCCGCGGTGGTCAGCGCTCGCAGAGCGGCGCGCAGGGCCGCACCAAGGAGCAGCTGTACAACGAGGCGAAGCGTCGCGACATCAAGGGGCGCTCGCGGATGACGAAGGAGCAGCTCCAAAGCGCACTGAGCTGAGGCCGATGGCGTGTACGTCCACGCCTCCCACCCGCACCGCCGATCTGCTCCATCTGCACCGCAGCAGCGTCTCCCGCCGGCTCGAACAACTGAGCAACGCTATCCTGTATACCGCACGCACCGTGAAATGAGGCTGATGACCATTCCGGCGCCACCGTTACTGCCGACCACGTCGACGGCATGCAGCTGGACCGCGGTGCAATAGTTGTGTGATCCCCCGCGCAACTGGGTGCTGGCCTGCACCGAACAGACACTCGTGGTGCCGTGGCAGTAATTCGGCGGCGCGGCCGGCAGAATCGAGTTGTCCACCACCGGCATGGACCAGATGATTTTGAATTTCTTGCTGCGGGGACAGGTGCCGATACTGGTGAACCGCACCGTGGAGCCAATTATGTACGGTGCGCCGGCGATGGCGTAGCAGTCTGTGCCGTCACCACCATAGTCGCCCATCGTGAGTCTGACCGGGGATGATGGCACCGAGTGGCTGGTGCCGTACCAGCGCACAGCGACCACCTCGTATGACACTCGATATTGCGCCAACGTGCCGACTGGCATGTCGTACGAGTTGCTGTTGCTGCTTCCGACGTACTGGTACGCCACGTCATCGGCGGAATCCAGCCGCCGGAACACGTCATAGTGGTGAGCGCCCTCGACAGCGTTCCACTGTAGATGGATGTGGCAGGTGGGCCCGGTGAGCGCGCCACATCGGTCGAGTGTCGGGCCCCGAGCGACGGTCCAGCCTCGGAGTCCCGTCGGTGCGGCGATCCGGCGGTTGGGTGCGACGACGTTCGACCACCCGCTTTCGTTGCCGTCAAACGCGGTGGTGACGAAGAAGGAGTACGTGTGGTCGCCGGTCAGGCCCTCGCCCATGGGAAAGCCGTCCGTGCTGGCGTCGGTCAGCGGGTACTTCAGTCGCGAGTAGGGCTGGGTGCGCCCGGGGTCGGCTGTGTCGTCGTGGTAGTACACCCAGTAGTACGCGCCCGCGAACGGCCTCGTCCAGCGCAGCGTGACGGTGCCCCAGCCGCTTACCGAGGCGGTCAGGTTGCTGGGCGGGCTCAGGGTCGGTACGACGGTGACCACATTGGATCCGTCGGACTCGTTGCCGTAGCTGCCGGCGGCGGTGACGTAGAACTGGTACGTCTGACCCGCGCGCAGGCCTCTGGCGACGAAGCCGGTCTGGTTGTGCACGGGGTACGCCATGCGGGTAAAGGAGTTGCTGCCCGGCGCCTTCATATACACCCAGTAGTAGCTGACGTTTCCGACCGAGGCGTTCCACCACAGGGATACGCTGCCGTCCGCGTTGGCGGATCGTTGCAGGCCTGTGGGTGGCGCCAGCCGGGACCACGCGCGTGCGACGTCCGACGGCCCTGATTCGGTGCCGTTGACCGAGCTGATCGTGGTCACGTAGAACGAGTATCTGTGCCCGGCCTGTAGTCCTTCCATCCGCAGCGAGGAGCCGGTGGTCACCGGGTAGGGACCGTGGGCGAATGGGACCGACCCGGACGGGTCCGCGGTGTCGTCGTGGGAGTACACCCAGTACCAGTCGTTGGCGTTGGCACGGTGCCAGCTCACCGTGATGGAGGCGTCCGCGTTCGATGCCGCCGTGACGCCGGTCGGGGCGTTCGGCGGGGTGGCGCGTGGGGTGGCGCTCACCGCGTTCGACGGTTGCGACTCGCCGCCGCCGGAGCCGATGGTGGTCACGTAAAAGGAGTACTGCTGCCCGTTGGTGAGCGGCGATGCTGTCATCGACGTGCCGGAGGTGACCGGGTAGGTCATTCGCGTGTAGCTGCCATTGCCCACCTTCATGTAGACCCAGTACCACTGGCCGGGCAGCGGCTCCTGCCACCACAGCTGGATCTTGCCGTCGCCAGCTGACGCGGACAGGCCGGTGGGGGAGGGCAGGTACGCCGTCGCGGAGGCGCGATTGGACGGCACCGAGGTCGCGCCGCCGCTGGCCGAGGTGACGTAATAGGTGTATTTATGTCCAATGTAGAGCGGGGTAGCGGTGAACGTCGTCTTGGTGAACGGGAGCTCGTAGCGGGTGAACCCGGCAGCACCCGAGGGGTCGGCGGTGTCGTCGTGGTAGTACACCCAGTACATGTAGCCCGGCGCCGGCGCTGTCCAGGCCAGGTCGATCCCGCCGTCGTTGCGCGCCGTCGCCGTCAGGCGCGGAGCGATCGGCAACGCCGAGGTCGCGGTGGCGCGGTTGGACGGCGCGCTCTCACCGCGGCTGCTGACCGTGGTGACATAGAAGCTGTAGGTGTTACCGCCGGTGAGATAGCCCAAGGTGACGCTGGTCCCGCCGACGACCGGATACGCGGTCTGCGTGAACGGCTTCTCGTTGTCGGGATCGGCGGTGTCGTCGTGGTAGTACACCCAGTACCAGAGATCGGGCCCCGGCGCGGTCCACGACACCTTGATCTGGCCGTCGCTGAGCGGCTGCGCGGTCACGTTCGTCGGCGATACCACAGTGGATGTCGCTGTCACCGGCGCCGACCGTGGCCCTTCGCCGCCGGAGTTGTAGGCGCTGACCGTGAATTGGTAGGTGTGTCCGGGCGTCAGTCCGGTCACCGTCGCACCGGTCGCGGTCGACCCGCCGGTGATAGCCGGCTCGTAGTCCGCGTCCGGCGTCGCCTGGTCCTTTTGATAGACGCGATAGTTGACCCAACCGGCCCCTGGCACCGAGGTCCAGGACAGTCCGATGTCACCGTTCGGAATGGTCCGCGCCCTCACGTTGGACGGAGCCGCCGCCGGTGGAGGGACGTCCACCTCTACCGAGACCATCTGCGAGGGAGACCCCTCTCCGGCGGTGTTGCGGGCGGTCACGCGGTAGTTGTACACGCCACCGTCGACGATCCCGACAGTCGCGCTGGTGGCTGTCGTGGCGGTGCCGGGCACCGGGGTGTACTGCGTATGACCGGCGGAGGCCGCCCGCTGGTAGACCTGGTAGGTGAGGTTGGTGTTGTTCGGTCCGGTCGGCGCTTTCCAGGAAAGGCTAACGCGCGCGTCGGTGTCCACCGTCGCGGCCAGATCGGTGGGCGGACCCGGCAGGCTTGACACGTCCGGTGCGGCGGGCAGGGTGGCCACGATGAACCGTGGCCGGTAGATGCGGGCGTCGGCGTAGTTCTCGGCGTTGTCGAGCGAGTTGACGTTGTACGAGATGACGATGTTGCTGCCGTTGCAGCTCTGCTCCGGGTGCAGCCGGGCGTCGTAGGCGATGCGCGAGCCGGTCGCCTCCGGGGCGTCGTACAGCCAGGTCTGCCGGCCGAAGGGACCGGTCGGCTTGTCCGCGAAGTAGGCGAACACGCTGCGGCTGAACGTCCGGTCGCTGTCGATGGTGACCAAGACATACCGGCCGTTGAGATACTTCACGCTGAAGCCGTTGCCCACACCGGTCATGACCCGCGCGCCGTCGTTCTCGTCTGTGGCCCAGCCGCTGTTTTCGCCGTCCGGGTTACCCGTCCAGTACGTCCATTCCTGGGTTGGTGCGTCGACCGGGCCGAGCAGGCTGCCGCTGGGTGCCCTAGCGATGCGCAAATGCTTGGCGCCATCGGCCGCCTCGACGCCGTAGATGTACGTGAAGCCGTCGTTGCCGTTGACCAGCGCCGCTCCCCAGTCGATCTGCGGATTGTTGCCCAGCGGCACGAGCCTTTGCAAGGTTAGCGAGGGCAGGGAGAAGGTGGCGATGCCAGTGCCCTGCGGCACGTAGTCCAGCGCTCCCCCGCCACCGGATTTGTAGTGGTGGTAAAAGACCTGCAGCGTCGAGCCATTCACCCTGCCGTCACCGACCCACCAGCCCAGGTCCCCAGGCTCCGAGTCGGTTTCAGCGCCGACGAGCGACTTCGGCGCGGCGGCGGTGCCACCGGTCAGCGTGGTCAGGGAGGTGCCGTTCTGCACCACGATCGAGTTGTGGATGAACGGCGTGGACGCCGGCCGGCTGTAGTCGGCGTTCACGGTGCCCAGGAACGTGTCCGAGAACAGCCACGCCGTGCGGCCGTCCGGCAGCTTCACCGAGCCCGTGGAGTCCGCACCCGACCAGCGTCCACCCGTGTTCCCGTACGTGTTGAACATCGTGTTAAGCGGGCCGCACGAGGCCGCCGAGCCGGGCTGTCCCGGCGGCCACGCCGGATGCACCGTGACTGGATCGGACGGCGGCCCGATGCCGACCCGGTTCACCGCCATCACTTGCAGTTCGAGTCCTAGGAACCCTTCCGGAATGGTGACCGACCGCGCCGCACCGGGCTGGACGTCCTCCAGCGGGAACCCGTCACTGGTGTAGATCAGATAAGCCTCAGCCGGTGGACCGGACGCCGGCGGGTCCCAGGTGAGGGTGGCGGAGGTGCCGTCGGGTGCCGGTGTACTGACCACATTGGTCGGTGCCGACGGCACGTCGGTGTACTCGCCCGGGTCGCTGACGTTTACGGTGGTCGTGGCAGTCGATGTCTGGCCCTGGTCGTTGGTGACCCGCACCGACACCTGATGCGCACCGTTGCTACCGAACGACGTGGTCAGCTCCGGGTGGCTGCCGGTGTCGGTGGCGTAGGCGCCGCTTCCGTCCAGGTCCCATCGATAGGTGACCGGGCGGCCGGCCTGCTCACACGAGCCCGCCGCGGAGATCTCCACCTGCCTGCCCCGAGCCGCGTCCTCCACCGAGGTGAGCCTCGCCACCGGTCCGCTGGATACCCGTTGGTTGCCGGCCCGGAATGCGAAGTAGGCGGCGGCCCGCTGTGGATATGTCTGCGGACTGCAGTCGTCACCCACGAGGTGATAGTTGGTGTGCTGTGCGGGCGTGGACAGCTCCATGCCGCTATTGCGGAAGCTGAACAAGCCCTGACAGACAGGATCTCGGGCGAGGCAGTACGACAGCACCCGGCCGTTGCTGTCTGCCGGAAACTCCGGCCGGCCCTTCTGATGCGGAGTCGCCAGCTCGCGCACCGCCCCGCTACGGCGTGGGCTGTACGAGCCGGCGTTGGCCGTGCCATCGGATCCGTTGAAGCGGGGGTCGGCGATCAGCACCACGCCCCACACATGGTCCCGCTGTGCGGCGCTCAGAGCCTGGTAGGCGTTCCCGGTCACCTGCGCCCCTTGGCTGTACCCAGCCAGCAGTATCCGGGTCCCGGAACTCGCGCAGAGGTTGATGGCCTCGTCCACCTCGGCGGCCAGCCACCCCATGCCTTCCGCGACGGACATGTGGTAGGGACTGGGTATCGCCCAACGGGCGGTGAACAGGTTCCAGAGCCACCATTCCTTGTTGTATTGCGATTTCCCCGAAACCGCGACCGCCTTGTAGGTGTTCGCTTTGACGCCGAACGTGCGGCCGGCTGGTAGGAGAGCTTGGAACTCGTTGCGGAATTGCGCCACCTCCTGACCAAGCCCATCGTTCAGGTCGCCTTCCGTTCCGGGGGGAGCCTGGCCGGAGCCACGCGACCCGAGCAGGAGATAGTTCGGGCACGGAACGTCGGCGGTCGCCTTGCGCACCGGCACCGAGAGCAGCGCGCCGACGACTAGCAGGACCACCGCTATCGCGGTCAGCGAGCGTGCCTGGCTGTTGTGCCGCATAGCTGTCTCCTCAGAGCTGGAACCGCAGTCCCGTTGTCGCGGGCGGAACCACGACGTCGGTGCCTTGGATGGTTTGGCCGGGGCCGTAGATCAGGACACCCAGGGGTGGCAGGCCCTCCCCGGGCGGGGCCCGGAAGGTCAGCCGGCCGACGGGCGCCTCCGGCAGCCACGGGTTCAACACCGTGTATCCGGCCGGGCTCACGCTCGCGGTGATCGACTCGACGACCGCCTCGGGCGTGCCGGGCCACAACGACACGATGGCCAACTGGGGCGTTGCCAGCCCTCCCCCGCTGAAGTTCACGCTGATCGTGGTTTCCCGGTCGATGCCCAGGCGCCTGGCGAGGGTCAGGTATCGCTCACGCAGCCGCCGGCGCCCGAGCCAGAGCGCGCCCATCAGAGGACCGCGTCGGCGGGGAGGCCGAAGTCGGTGTGCCAGAACCCTCCGAACCCGAACATCCACCCGGTGGAGGGCGAGACCCAAACATCCGACGCCAGGGTGAAGGCCACGATGTCGGCGAGTCCGTTGCCGTCGAAGTCGCCGGCATGCGGGAGCTGGCCGGGCGGGGCGAAGTTGTCGTGCCACCGGATTCCGGGACCGAAGGATCTGCCTGTGGACAGTGCGATGTAGACGTCCGCGTCGGCGTTCTGCGTGAAGGTGATGATGTCGGCCAGGCCGTCGCCGTCGACGTCACCGGTTCGAGGCGTCTCGCCGGCCGGGGCGAAGTAGTCGTGCCACCGCTGCGATGGTGCGAAGGACGTCCCCGTCGACAGGGCCACGTAGACCACGGCCCAGGGCGACTGGTGGGTGAAGGTGACGAGGTCTTCGCGGCCGTCGCCGTCGACGTCGGCCACCGCCGGCGTCTCGCCGGCCGGGGCGAAGAAGTCGTGCCATCGGGACGGTGTGCCGAACGAGGTGCCTGTCGAGAGGGCCACGTCGACCTGTGCGCCCTGATTGGCGGTGATGACGTCGTCGCGGCCATCGCCGTCGACGTCGCCGGTCAGGAGCCAGCCGCCAGGTTGGGCAAGGTTGTCGTGCCATCGGGTCGTCGCCGCGAACGCGCCGCCGGTCGACAGCGCCACGTCGACCGCCGGCTGGCCGACGGAGAGGACGTCGTCGCGGCCGTCGCCGTCGAAGTCGCCGCTCAGCCACCGCCCGGCTGGTGACGGGAAGTTTCCGTGCCAGGTCGACTTCGGACCGAACGCGCCGCCGGCCGACAGGGCCACCTCGACCCGGCCCTGGTTGAACGCCAGCACGTCGTCACGGCCGTCGCCGTCAACGTCGGTGCCGCCCGCCGACCTGGCACGTACCGGCGGCACCGCGGAGACCGCCGCGTAGCGGGCGGCCGTCCACGCTGGCGACCCCGACTGTGGCTCCAGCCGCACGGTGATGGCGGACTTGCCAGCCGTAGCGCTGGCCGGCAGTGGGAAACTATCTTCCAGCCACCGTTGGACCGTGTTGTTCAACGGCTGCGACCACACTCCGACCGCCACATTGTCGACGAGGACCCGGGCCGCCTGGTAGGCGTTGTGCTGGTCGGAGACGCGACGCAGGGTAACGCCGCGGTTGTCCGGGGCGACCGCCATCCGGAACGTGACCGCCGAACTCGTGGACCTGACCTGGTCGGCGACCGTCACGTCGTCGTGGTCGCCCTCGAACACCGTGTTGAGGTCGCTCTGGGTGGCGGCACCGGCTTCGGCGTAGCTGTGCGCGGTGCGGGCGGCGGCGTCACCGACGTCCAGCGAGTCGGTCAACCGGGCGCCGCGGCTCGCCTTCTGGTACAGAAAGGTGGTCGAGCCGTACTCGGCTGGCTGGAAGTTGGTGAAGCCGTGCTCGATCCCGAAGCGCAGGTGAGTCTGGTACGGCACGGCCTCGCTGAGCAGGATGCGGTAGGCGGCGTCGCACTTGAACTGGCAGTTGTTGGCCACGTCCTCGTGCGCGCTGTGGCCGTTGAGCGGCGCGCTGAACGGGCCGTAGTTGAAGTACCAGCCGCCCTCGTAGAAGTCCTCGGTGCCGGTGCCGTGCCACTGTGGAGTCCGGCTGCCGTCGACGTAGATCCGCTCGTCGCCTTCCAGGTAGGTACGAGCCCAGTCGCCATTGTCCTTGCTCTTCATGGTGTGTGAGACGCCGACGAGCTTGCCGCGGCCACCCTGCTCGGCGAAGATCCAGTCTGCGCCGTAGTCGACGTCGGCGCTCCGGGACAGCGCGGTGAAGTAGCCGGCATCGCCGTCCGGAGACAGCGCGGCCGCCCATTGTGGATCCGACGACACGGTCACCGAGGCCCGGACGTTGGTGAGCCGCTGGCTGCTGCCGTTGACGAGCGTGACGCGCGCGTTCCGCGCATAGGGCATGGGCCACCACGAGCTGAGACTGACGCCGCTGGCAGGGTTGGTCGCGAACAGCAGCGAGCGCACGGAGTACGCCCCGAGCCCGGACCCGAAGAACTCACCGATCGGCGCGTCCACGGTGGTGCGCCCATCGAAGGCGATCCGCAGTCGGGTCTTGGAGAGCACCTCGTCGTGGGCCGCGCCGTGACCGGTGACCTGCGGCAGACCGATCGACAGAGCGCTGATGACTCCCGACGCGCTCGGGTTGGCGAGCACGCTCTGCTCACCCGGGGCCAGGTTGATGGGTCCTGGCACGACGACGTGTCCGGGGCGGGCCGGTTTGGGGTCGGTGGTGCCGGCGGCGCGGAGCATGGCCAGTACGTCGTCGGCGCGGTCCGCCGGGTCGAATGTCGTAACACCCTCCGGGTCGGGGAAGTGCCGGTACGACAGGTGGTAGAAGCCCGGGTTGTTCTGCACCGTCACGCGCATCGACGACCGGTACGGCATCGGCACCTTGATGTAGACGCCTCCGGAGCTCTGGCTCGCGTTGGCCACGAGCGGATGCACGAACGGCGCACCTAGCGCGCCGTTGACCACGTCCTGTACCGCGGCGGAAAGGACGGTCCGGCCGTCGAGCTCGACCTTCATCCGCCCGTACCCGCTGACGTTCCCCCAGTCCCAGGTGAACCACATCGAGCCGATCTCCCCCGCGCCCGCGTCCTCGGCGATCACGCAGCCGTCCACGGTGGTGCGCCGGCAGGTGTACCGGCCGTTGAAGCCGTCGCTGTCATTGGCTCCGGTGCGGTCGAAGCTGGAGAACTGGCGGGTCTCGCCGTCGCGAGGCAGGTACGGCAGCAGGTCGAGCCGGCGGTAGGTGTCCCAGCCGACCGCGCGGGTCACGGTGGCGGGCTCGGCCGCCACGGAAGGCGACGCCGGCGCGGTGGCCGGTACCGCGAGCCCCGCCGCCACGAGGAGCAGGGCCAAGGGTGTACGCATCGCTCATCCCGTCCCGGCGGCGAATATGTGCATCCGCCCGCCATTGGTGGTCGCTGGCAGGGTTATGGCCTGGATGGTCTTTCCCGGACTCAGCGGGAACGTCGCGGCGAACACGTACGTCGGTATGGGGTCGCGGCCGCCGCCCCAGATCGTGAAGTTGCGGTACGGCATCTGCGCCGCGACCGTGTTTCCGTGCTGCACCGGCACCTGGCCGTTCGCGCGGGTCCAGTCGGTGAAGCCGAGCGCGACCTGCTGCCGGGTGCCGTCGGTGTAGTCGATGGTGGCCGTTCCGGAAGATCCCCAGCCGTCGGCCGCGCCGAGCAGCCCGACCTTGGTGGCGCCGGCGACCGGTGCGAGCGGGATGGTCTGGCCGGCGGCGACGGTGTTGTCGCGCTCGCCCGGTTGGGTGTCCGGCCACCGGTACGTAACGCCGGCGTGGTCGATCGCCGCGCCCGGCGTGAGTCCGGCGCTGGCGAGCGCCTGGCGCGAGTAGCTGGTGCCGGTGCCGTCGAAGTCACCGCCGCCGATGTAGGTGTCGTCGCTGATGCCGGCGTTGGTGCGGTGGCCGCCGAAGCCGACGGCGAACACGTGCATCCGCCCGGCTTGGGGCGAGGGCAGCGTCACGCCGACGACGGTGCGAGCCGGGTCGACCGGGACGCTCGTGGAGAACAGGTAGGTGGTCACGGAGTGCGGCTGCCCCCAGAGGTCGTTGCGGTACGGCATCTGGGCGGCGACGATGTTGTCGGGGCGCATCGCGGCGGTGGCGCCGCCGAGGGTCCAGTCGGAGAACCCGACGCTCGCGGTGCCGGTGCTGCCGTCGCTGTAGTGGACGGTGAGCGTGCCCGAGGCGCCGTCCGAGTTGCCCTCGGCGCTGCCGAGCAGCCCGAGGCGCGTGGCTCCGGGCGGGCTCGCGACGGTCAGGCGTTGCCCGGCGGCCACCACGTTGTTTGGCTGTCCATGGTGGACATTCGGCCAGGTGTAGGCGACCCCGCCAGGCGTCACCGGGCTGCCGGGCACGACACCGGCCGCGACGAGCGCCTGGAGGGAGTACCCGGTGCCCCAGCCGTCGAAGTCGCTCTGGCCGGCCGCACCGTCGGAGGACACACCCTGGTTGTTGGCCGCCGCGGCGGCGTTCGCCCCGTACGACGGCGGTGCGGCGTCGGCTGTGGCGGCCCAGCCGGCGTTCGGGGTCGCGGCGAGTTCGAAGTGGACGGTGCCACCGTCGGTGAGTACGGACGGTGGTAGGTACGCCTTGTTCCACGCCGCCCCGTCCAGGGTCATGGACTGGATGTATGGGCGGTTGGCGGCCGCGGCGGGGGCGTCAAGGGTGAGGGTGCGCCCGTTCGGAAGCGTGATGTCGGCTCGGGTGAACGTCGGTCCGGTCACGGTCAGGTCGGCGGTTCCGGGGATGGCCGGGTAGATGCCGAGTGCGGAGAGGGCGTACCAGGCCGACAGCGCGCCGAGGTCGTCGTTGCCCGGCAGGCCACCGGGTGCGTTGCGGTACAGCTCGTCGTGGATGCGCCGGACGACCGCCTGCGTCTTGTGCGGCGCGCCGGCCCAGTTGTAGAGCCAGGGCGTGCCGAAGGACAGTTCGTTGCCCATCCACGCGTGCGGGCCCTCGATCACGTTGAGCTCGGCGAGGTGGGTGTCCAGGTAGGACACCATCGCCGCGTTGCCGCCCTTGGCGCGGATGAGCCCGCGCGGGTTGAACGGCACCATAGGCGTGTACTTCCACGCGTTCCCCTCGGCCCATTCGACGTAGTCGTAGCGGACCGGGTCGAAGTCGGCCTTCCACGCCCCGCTCGCCAGCCGTGGCTGGATGAAACCGCTGTACGGGTGCAGCATGTGTTGCCAGCCCTGGGCGCGCTCGGCGAACCTGGCGTGCGTGGCCTCGTCGCCCTGCGACCGCGCGAAGGCGGCCAGGGCGGCGTCCGCGATGTTGTACTCCAACGACGTCGAGGTGAAGCCGTACGCGCCGCAGCAGCCGTACCCGCCGTCGACCGGCAGGTACCCGCGGTTGTCCAGGTACACGTTGCCGGGGCGGGCGTTGCCGGGGCGGGACGCCTGCGTCACCATCGCCCGCAGCGCCCGGGCGGTGTCGAAGCCGCGCGCGCCGAACGCGTACGCCGACGCGATCGCTGGCAGCGCAGGGTCACCGACCATGATGTACGACTCGTCGTTGGCGACCGACCACTTCGGCAGCCGCCCGGACTGGTCGAAGCCGTTGAGCATCGAGGTCACGAAGTCTGACATCACGCCGGGCGCCAGCAGCGACGCCAGCTGCGTTTGCGTGCGGTACACGTCCCAACCGGAGAAGTTCGCGTACTGCTCGCCTTGGCCGGCCGGCAATGTGCGCACGACACCGTCGAAGCCACGGTACTGGCGGTTGACGTCACCGAACACGTTCGGGTGCAGCAGCGCGTGATAGAGCGCGGTATAGAACATCACCTGCTGGTTGGCGGTGCCGCCGGTCACCTGGATGCGGGACAGCAGCGCGTTCCACTCGGCCTTGGCGGCCGTGCGCATGGTGGCCAGGTCGAAGCCGGCGACGGTGTCCCTGTTCAGCCGGGCGTTCGCGACGCTGACGTACGAGATCCCCACCCGCGCCCGCACGACGCTGCCCGCGGGGAACGACAGCGCGATCCCACCGTCACCGGACACACCGGCCGGCGGCGCCCACTTCACCGCGGACGTGAACGGCCGGTCGAAGGCCGCCGCGAAGTGGACCCGGTAGCGGTTGCCGGCGGCGCAGAACGCGCCATTGTCGACGGTCCCGGTCACCTCCGCCGTCCCGGTCGCGGCGATGCTCGCGCCCGACACCGCCGCGCCACCGGCCGCCTTGAGCAGCAGCGTCGCCGCCTGCTCGGCCGGGAACGTGAACTGGCCGAGCGCGGACCGCTTCGCCGTGGTGAGCTCGGTCCGCACGCCGCTCGCCAGCGTCAGCGCGTAGCTCCCCGCGGTGGCCGACTCGTTGGCGTGGTTCAGCCCGACCGTCGCCGCGTTCTTGTCAGCCGGCACCGCGCCGGCGACCGGCAGGAACGGCACGTCACCGTACGCCGGGCAGCCGGGGCCGCTCATCCGGTTCAGCCCGAAACCGGCGATGGCCGTCGCCTCGTACCCGTATCCGCCGCCGTAGCGGGTCGGAGACGATTCCGGCCCCCATTGCAGCATCCCGAACGGCACGCTCGGCCCCGGAAACGTGTTCCCGCCGGCCGCCGTCCCGATCATCGGGTTGACCAGCGCCGCGGGGTCGGCAACCGCCGCGCTCGCCGGCGCGGCCGGAGCGATCGGGAAGATCGCCGCGACTCCGGCGAGCAGGACCGGCGCTATCAGCCTCATCGGCTGAGTGTCAGCTCAGGCCCTTTCAAAAATGCTTCACTTCTGCTTCATCCCGCTGCCGTCACGGGTTCTAGCAGTGCGGCGGTCCACGGCTGGTGGAGGTGCCTGGCCCAGTCCAGCGGGGTCGCGTCGAAGCGCCGGTCACGAAGGTCGGGGTCGGCGCCCAGGTCCAGCAGACGGCGGGTCAGCTCGACGTTTCCGTTCGCCGCACTCTGGTGCAGTGCGGTCTCCCATGCCTCTTCGACGGGCGCGTCGCCACGCCCGTAGGCGTTCACGTCGAAGCCTAGCTCCACCAGCAGCGCGACCGTCTCGATAGGAGCCTGGGTGGCGGCCCACACGACGAGCCCGGGACGGTCCCGGCGGGCATCCGCCACGGCGCCGGGATGCGCGGCACGGATTTCGTCTACTGTGGACCGGTCCGCCCGGAACGCCGCGGCTATCAGCTCGCGCACGGGGTCGGGGCCGGGCGGTGTGGCGCCCTGCGCGACGAGGTAGTCGGCGATCTCGGTGTCGCCGTTGACCTGGGCCAGTTCCACCGGCGTCCGGCCGTCACCGGGGCTCCACGCGGGCCCGCCGTCTTCAAATGGCGATCGGAAGTCGACCCCGTGCTCGACCAGCAGCCGCACCCGGGCGCTCTGATGGTGCTCGACCGCCCAGCGCAGCTGGACTCGCAGCATCCGCTCGGGCGTGGCCAGCTCTGGGATACGCGCCTTCCATGGGCCACCGTCACCGCTGCCGAGCCCGTACTCGAACAGCAACTCCAGGTGCGAGTCGTCGGGCGAGAACATGCGGTTGTAAAGGGTCTGGGCGTCGTTGGGGTCGGCGCCCGCGTCAAGCAGCAGCCGGCCCAGTTCCTGCCAGTACGGGTGGCTGGGCTGGCGGCGCGGGCCCAGCTCGCCGTGGCCGAACACACCGGTGAGCAGCGTGAACGGCGACGGCAGGCCGTCGAACAGGTAGCCGTCGTTGGGGTCGGCGCCGGCGTCGAGCAGCCGCCGAGCGGTCGCGAGCACGGGTTCGGCTGGGATAGCTGGGTCGAACCGCGAGTAGACGAGGTAGAACAGCGGCCGCCACCGCAACGGGCCGCCCCGCTCGGCAACCCGTCGCGGCCGCTCGGCGAGCAACCGGCCGACGTCGTCCGCGGGGTCGGCCGCGCGGGGGGCCCCGGTGCTCCCCCTGGGCTGGTGCGCGGGGGGCGAGGGCGGCCGGCTC
>NZ_JAIBNX010000057.1:0-2754 GCF_026130045.1 Micromonospora sp. CPCC 205371 | reverse complement strand
GGGGGCCGACACCCGGAGGAGGGGCGAAGAACCCGCTCCCGCCCCCGCCCCGGCCCCCCCCGCGCGGGGACGGCCGCCCAGATGCTCCCCTTGGTCAGGTCCGGGTGCTGGACGAGCAGCTCTCTGGCCCGCGCCCAGCGCGCCGGCCCGTCCTCCCTGCTGTACGTCATGCAGGCGAGGCGGCAGAACTCCTGCGCCGGCTCGTCCGCGGCCGCCGCGCCGAGCTCGGTGTCCCAGCCGTGTTCGGCCACGGTGTCCAGGTATCGGGTGAGCGCGGGCCAGCTCGTGAAGCCGTATTCGCGGGCGACGACGAGCTGCGCCAGGCTGAGCTGGATGCCCTTGGCGTCGTCGGGCACCGCACCGCGATGGTGGCGTGCCAGCCGCGCCATGGCGTCGGTGTCGCCGGCTCGAAGTGCACGCTGCAGGTCGCGCGCCTGCCGGCGGAAGCTGTCGATGTGGGGACGGTTTGGCATGCCCAGGGTCGGCACGATGGCCTCCTCTCGTCTGCCTGATGTCCGCTTCGTCAGGCCGAAAGGAGAGCGATGGTGGCACGAGATGTACGCGCACCAGGTGGGCTGAGCCCATTTCCGCGGACCGGAGGCTTCCTGGCAGCCGTAGCCATTGTAGGCACACGGCGTCCGGTTGAAGATCATTCGGTAGAGTCCGGTGCCATGCCGGAAGAGTCGCTGTGACCTTGCATCCCATGGTCGAGAGCGCCGACGCGCTCGTCGACGTTCGCCGGTACGACGAGGCTGCCGCCCTGCTCGGTCGGCGGCTGGCTGAGGAACCCGACGATGTCCGCGCCTGGACGAAGCTCGCCCGATGTCGGCTGGCCGCCAAGGACCCTGAGCAGGCGCTCGACGCCATCGGTGAGGCGCTGCGACGCGCCCCGGAGGACATCAACGCGCTCTACATGCACGCCCAGGTGCTGCGGCGGGCGAACCACCTGGATCTCGCCGAGCGCTGGCAGCGGGCCGAGGCGTCGCTGCGCGCCGCGCTCCGCGTCGACCCCCAGAACAGCGCCGTCCACGCTTCGCTCGCCCAGTTCGTGCTGTTCTACCCCAACCGGCGGGCCGAGGCCCTCGAACTGGCCCGGGAGGCCGTGCGCCTCGACCCGGAGGAGGTCCGGGCGTACCAGGCCCTCTGGATGACCGCCGCCGGCGCCTCCGACACGGAGACCTACAACTGGGCGCTGCGCCAGGTGCTGCGCCTGGAGCCCACCAACGGCCAGGCCCTGATGCTGGTCAGCGGCCAGGAGGCCGGCCAGCCCGGCGTCACGGCCGGCCGCGCGGCGGAGATATTCGCGGACGCCCTCGCGGTACACCCGGACAGCCCCGGCCTCCGGCAGGACCTCGACCGGGCGACGTACCGGTTGCTGCGGGGAGTCCGCTGGCTGGCGCTCCTCTGCCTCGCCGCCGCCGGCGCCATGATCGACCTTTTCCCCAGCCAGGGCGAAGAGATACGCGAACTGCCGGTGCCGCTCGGCAACCGCCTCTGGGTCCTCACCATCATGGCCGCCATCTGGGGCTTCGGCGCCTGGCGCCGGTACCGGCGGCTGCGCGCGGGCGTCCGGCTGAGCGTGCGGTCGCTGGTGCGTCGCGGCCGGTGGGCGCGGATCGTGCTCGCCCAGGCCGCCTGGACGCAGCTCTGCGCCCTCCTCATCACGCTGCCGCCGTGGACCGCGCGCACCGTTCCGCAGGTGCTTTTCTGGGCCGGCCTCCTGGTTCCCCTCTCGACCCTCTGGTTCGACCGGCGCAAGCGCGGCTGACGCCGTCGCGGCCTAGCCGCAGTGCTCGAACGGGCTGTTGTAGGTGACGCCGCCGGCCGTGCCGCCCCACGCGATGCAGACGCCGGGCGCTTTGACCCGTACCGGACCGGCGTAGAACTCGAAGGAGCCCTTGTCGGTGACCCGGGACTCGTCCTTCGCCTGCAGGTACGCCGAGACGGTCGTCGCGGTGCCGACCGAGGTGGTCTTGAGGGTGACCACGCAGTTGTTTCCGTTGCCGGCGTTGTAGAGCAGGTACACCTTGCCGGAGGCGCCGAGCGCCGCGGAGTCGATGACCTTGTATCCGCTGCCGCAGACCTGGGCTGGCGTGTAGGGGTTGGTCGTGGAGCCGCCGCTCGGTGACGGTCGCGGCGTCGGGCTGCTGGGCCTCTCCGGCGACGCGCTGGCCTGCGCCGGGGCCGGCGTGGTGCGCGAGGGACTCGGCCGTACCGGCTGGACCGGCCCGTCGGTGGCCGGCCCGACGCGCTCAGCGACGCCGCTGCCGGCGCTCGGCGCGGAGGTCTCCACCGGCGATGGCGTAGACGCCTGCGGCGCTTCCGAGCCTCCGCCGAACGCCGCGACAGCGAGCACCGCGATCAGGGCGAGCACGGTGGCGCCCACGCCGGCGAGCGTGAGGTTTCGCCGCCGGTTGCCGCCGGCAGCGGGCCGGACCTCCGTCGGCTGCTCCGCCGCCGGGCCGGCGCGCAACTGCGCGAACGGGTCGATCGGCACGGGCGGCACAGCCGCCGTGGCGGCTTCGGGGGCGCCGGTGCTCGCTGGCGGCGGCGAAGCGACGACCGCGGTGGCGGGCTGGGCGGCGCGGGTGGGCTCCGCCAAGGCGGGGGCGGCTCCGGGGCCGCCGGGGCCCGCGGGCGGCGGGGAGGCCACGACGGCGGTGGCGTCCTGTGCGGCGCGGATGGCCACGGCGAAGGCGGCGGCGCCCGGATACCGGCCGCCGGGGTTGGTGGCCAGCGCGCGGGCCACCACGG
>NZ_JAIBNX010000056.1 GCF_026130045.1 Micromonospora sp. CPCC 205371 | reverse complement strand
ATCAAGGGCGAATGCACGTGGTTGGATCTCCTTTCTGCGTGCATTCGCCCTTGATCGATGCAATCGCCCTTGATCGGCGGAGCTCATGTGCCCCGGTCCGTGCCAGTGCCGGGCCGTTTGCTCCCGCGGGCACCGCGCAGGCCGGTGGCTCGCGGGGGTCGCCGCATGCCCCGCCCTGCGCTCCCGGGACCGCGGGGCCAACCCCGGACCCCATGGCGCGGCGGGTGGTCGTGGACCACATCCGGGCGGCGGGCGCGCGACCGCGAATAGCGGCTACCGACGACTGGAAGAGCGCGGCCGACGCCGCCCAAGCGGGCGGCGGTCCCCGGTTCGAGGACGGTGTGGTGCTGCGCCGGCTCTTGGACGATCTCGCACCCGACCGGCGGGAGGCATTCGTCGCGACCCAGGTGCTCGGTCTGTCCTATGAGGAGGCGGCGGAGGTCTGCGACTGCCCGGTCGGCACGATCCGTTCCCGGGTCGCCCGTGCCAGGCAGGACCTGGTCGCGGCGATGGCTGAGACCCGGTCGCGCCGCACCGGCTGAGCGGCGTCGCCAACAAATCGATCATCGCTTGGAACTTTCCCAGGTTCGGCAGCGACCACCTGCTGACCGAACTTGATCCTGAAAGGACCATTCGATGATCGGGACAATGGCCGCGCTCGGGCAACGCCGCGTGCTGGGGCTGGGATCGATGCTGGCGGCAGCCGCGCTGCTGCTCGGCGCGTGTGGCGACGATGCCGAACCGGCTGGCGCCGCCACCCCGTCCGCCTCGCCTACGGCGGTCGCGCAGCCATTGGTGGTCAAGGACATGTGGGTCAAGACCGCCGCATCCGGCATGACGGCCGCGTTCGGCACCCTCCTGAATACCGGCAGCGCCGACGTCACCGTCGTCAAGGCCACGTCCACCGCCTCGCCCGTAATGGAGCTGCATGAGGTGGCCACAGTGGACGGAGAGATGGCGATGCGCCCGAAGGAGGGCGGCATCACCATCCCGGCGGGCGGCACGCACGAGCTGAAGCCGGGCGGCGATCACCTGATGATGATGGACATCAAGACGCCGGTCACCGCTGGCACCGAGGTCACCTTCACGCTGACGTTCGCCGACGGCAAGACGATGGAGTTCACCGCGATCGGTAAGGACTTCGCGGGCGGCAACGAGAGCTACCAGCCGGGCGCCCACGGATGAGCGCCGCCACGGGGCCGCTGAGCCGGCGGCGGCTGCTGACCGGCGGAGCGCTGACGGTCAGCGGCGTGGTGGCCGGTGCCGCCGCCACCGCCAGCCTGCGCGGCGACTCAGCGCAGCCAGCATCCGCCGTCGCCGCGCCGGCGATGTTCGGTGGAAGCGTCGTGCCGTTTCACGGCGCGCACCAGGCCGGCATCGACACCCCGGCCCAGGCACACGCGACGTTTCTGGCGTTCGACCTGGCCGCTGGCGTGGACCGCGCGGCGCTGGGCCGGATGATGCGGCTGCTGACCGACGACGCGGCCCGCCTCACCCAGGGCCAGCCCGCGCTCGCCGACACCGAACCGGAACTGGCCGCGCTGCCGGCCCACCTGACCGTCACGTTCGGCTTCGGACCCGGCCTGTTCGCGGCCGCCGGACGGGAGACGGTGCGGCCGGAGTCGGTCGCGCCGCTGCCCGCGTTCACCATCGACCGCCTCCAACCTCAGTGGACCGGGGGAGACCTGTTCATCCAGATCTGTGCCGACGACCCGATGGCGGTCACGCACGCGCAGCGCATGCTGGTCAAGGACGCCCTCGCGTTCACGAAGCCGCGCTGGGTCCAACGTGGATTCCGCAACAGCCGCGGCGTGCAGGACGACGGCGTCACCCAACGCAACGTGATGGGCCAGCTCGACGGCACCCGCAACCCCGGTCTCGGCACCGCCGCCTTCGCCGCAGCCGTTTGGGTCGACAGTGGACCGTCCTGGTTGCACGGCGGTAGCACCCTTGTGGTGCGGCGGATCCGGGCCGAGATGGAGACCTGGGACGCCGTCGACAGCGCAGGCAAGGAGTTCTCCGTCGGCCGCAAGCTCGCCAGTGGTGCGCCGCTGACCGGCAGCCGCGAGCACGACCTGCCGGACTACAAGGCCACCAATCCGTTGGGCCTGACCGTCATCTCCGATACCTCGCACATCGCTCGGGCCCATGTGGACGGTGACCGGCAACGCATCTTCCGCCGGGCGTACAACTACGACGAGGGGCCCGGCCCGGACGGCCGCTCCGACAGTGGGCTGGTCTTCGCGTCCTATCAACGCGACGTCGGCGCCCAATTCCTGCCCATCCAGCGCAAGCTCGCGGAGGCGGACCTGCTCAACGACTGGACCACCCCGATCGGCTCCGCCGTCTTCGCCATCCCACCCGGCTGCCGGCCCGGAGGCTGGATCGGCGAGACCCTCCTCGGCTGAGCGTCCGTTTCTCCCGGCCGGCGGCGGGTACATGCCGGGCATGAGCAAGCGACACCCAGTCGATCGCGACAGCGTGGTCGATCAGAGTAAGCCCGGCGCCGACGGGGACGAGGGCAGGGACGAACAGCGCGCCCGGACGGCGGCGCCGGACACCGACGCCACCGCGCCCTTTAGCGGAAACGAGGACAGGAAGGGCGGTCGCCGGGACGAACCCGACGACCGCTGACACCGTCAGCTGGGCTGGGAGCCGGAGCGCCGCCAGGCCAGTACGCCGAACACCAGGCCGGCGAGGCCGGCGACCAGGCCGGCGACGCCGGCCGCGGCATACCAGCCCGAAGCGCCGCCGTCCGAGCCCTCATCGGCGAGGTTGGCGTTCGCGTTCACGACAGCCGCTCCGGTACCGGCCGGCTGCGCGCCCTGCTTGGCCAGCTTGAGTACCGGTGCGGGGTGCTCCGGCTCCTCCTGCCCTGCCTGCGGCTCCTCGATCCAGCGCACGATCTCGCCGGTGGAGTACGTCTGCAGGGCCTTGAACACGATCTGGTCCACCTCGGGCAGCGGCCCGGCGGAGACCTCGAACTCCTGGAACTGGCCCGGCTTGACGTCGCTACCGGAGGCGGCCGTCCAGGTGATCTTCGAGACCGCCTCCGTGACCTCGCTGTCGTGGACCTTCAGCGGAGTGGTGAGCTTGGCGCGTTCGACGGTGACGCTCCATCCGGGCGTCGGCCGGG
Source organism: Micromonospora sp. CPCC 205371 (assembly GCF_026130045.1). Taxonomy (GTDB): domain Bacteria; phylum Actinomycetota; class Actinomycetes; order Mycobacteriales; family Micromonosporaceae; genus Phytohabitans. Next base: position 36,829 of record NZ_JAIBNX010000056.1, on the reverse strand, counting down.
TCGACACCGAGGCGATCGCCGTCTCCGTCGGGATCGTCACCTCCACTTTGACCGTCGAGGCATTGTCGCGCTCGTTCGGCACCCGGAACGCCAGCTTCGCGTATCCGCCCTGTGTCGCCTCCCGCGGGTTCACCGTGACGTGCGCGGACGCCGGGCCCACCCCCACGCCCAGGCTCGCCACGACCCCGGCCAGCACCGCCACGCCGAGCCCGGCCGCCATCCGTACCCGCATCTGCACTCCTTCGCCACCCGCCGGCCTGACCGGCGAAATCCTCGGACCGTCGGATGGGTAGTCGTGAATCGTGCTCGATGAGTTCCCGCGACATTCGGGACGTCGGAGAGCGGCTGGACGGGTCACCTGAGCCGGATCGCGGTCATCGCGGCAGCGGCGAGTAGCAACGCGGCGGCGGACCACGCGGCCGCGCTCAGGCCGGTGACGAACGCGGACTGGGCCGTTTCCGCCAATGCGGGCGCGTTCCGGCCGCTGGAGAAGTGCACGGCGGTCGCGAGTGACTGCTTGGCGGCGTCGGCGGCACCGTCCGGAAGATGGGGCGGCAGAACCAGGTTGGCGCGATAGGTGGCGGCGAGCACGGTGCCGAATACGGCGATGCCCAGCCCGGCGCCGAGCTCGAACGAGGTCTCCTGGATAGCGGCTGCCTCGCCGGCCTGATCCGCGCGGGCTCCGGAGACGATGACGTCGGAGGCGAGGGTGCTGACGACGCCGGTGCCGAGGCCGACGAGGAATAGTAGGGCACCGAGCGGTGCGTAGCCTGACGGTCCATCAAGGACCGATGGCATCGCGAGTGCGGCCATCGCGATGGCGCACAGGCCGAGACCGCCGGCGACGCACAGGCGCTCGCCCCACCGTGCGGCCATTCGGGGCGCGAGCACCGAGCCGGCGGCGTTCGCCACCGCGAGGGGCAACAGCGCGAGGCCGGTGCGCAAGGGGGAGTACCCGGCGACGAGCTGGAGGAGCTGGGTAAGGAAGAACAGCAGGCCGATGTACGAAGCGAAGCTGGCCAGTACGACGATCGTCGCGGTCGACACTCGCCGGGTGGCGAGCAGGGTCAGGTCGAGCAGCGGCTCCGGCCGCCGCTGCCGGCGTACGAACCAGGCCACCAGGCCCGCCGCGACCAGAGCCACCACCGCGGTCGACGGCCGTGCCAGGCCGTCTTCGCCGAGATGCTTGACCGTGTACACGAGGCCCGCGAGCCCCGCCACCGATAGCGCGGCGCTACCGGCGTCCCACCGTTTCGGGCGCGACGACCGCGACTCGGGGATCAGCCAAGCGCCGAGCGTGATCGCCGCCGCGGCTACCGGCAGGTTGACCAGGAAGACGGCTCCCCACCAGTACCGCTCCAGCAGCGCGCCGCCGACGATGGGACCCACCGCGGTGCCGACGCTGTAGCTGGCCGTCCACGCGCCGATGGCAAGCGCGCGCTCGCGCCCGGCGGTGAAGACGACCCTGATGATCGCGACGGTGGCGGCCATCACCATCGCCCCGCCGACGCCGAGCGCGGCCCGGGCCGCGATCAGCAGGCCCGGTGTCGGCGCGAACGCCGCGGCGGCCGAGGCGAGAGCGAACACCAGGAAGCCCCACAGCAGCATTCGCTTACGCCCGAACCGGTCGGCGAGTGTGCCGGCCGTCACCAGCGACGCGGCCACCGTCAACGCGTACGCGTCGACGATCCACAGCAGCTGCGTCGCGCTCGGGCCTACGGCGACGGTCAGGCTTGGCGCCGCGACGTGCAGCACGGTGACGTCCATGCCGATCAGCAGCAGGCTGGCGCACAGCACGCCGAGTACGACCCACCGGCGATTGTCCACTGTGGCTGGAGCCTTTTGAAGATCGCTGAGCGGCATACTCCGAGCCTGGTCAACGACGGCAGTTACGGCAAGTACGCACTAATCTGTGACGTAGTGACAAGTTGTATACCGACGCGGGGGTTTACGAGTGGCGGATGACTACTGCGCCATCGAAGCGGCGATGGAGGTTCTCGGCGGCAAGTGGAAGCTGGCTATTCTCAACAAGCTCGTCGCCGGCACCCAGCGTTTCGGCCAGCTCAAGCGCGCCATGCCCACCATCACGCAGCGGATGCTGACCCGCCAGCTGCGCGAGCTGGAAGACGACGGGCTCGTCCTGCGCACCGTCTACGCGCAGGTGCCGCCCAGGGTCGACTACGCGCTCACCGACATCGGCAAGAGCCTGGTGCCGCTCATGGAGCAGCTCGACGACTGGGGACGGTGGTACCAGAACCGACGCGCGTGAGGCCGCCGGGATGGCCCCGTTACGCCTGCGTCAGGGCGGCGGCGTCCCAACCGCTGCACCGCGTCGTCGACGATGACGCAAAGAGTGCGGGTCGTTGGGGCCGAACGCCACGTCGGTGCCGACCACAGTGGCTGTTGCAGTGTGAGGGGCGCCGATCACGCCTTTGGACGAGCCGCTTACTCCTCGCGCAGGAGGAGACCCGGCAGGTGCCGGAACACATCGGAGTCGACTCGTTCGAGCGCCATTAGCGCCTCCGGCCAGCACTCACCGGCGAGTGCCTCGGCGACGAGGCGCCGGATGGCCCCGGACGCCTCGGGCGGGCATTCGCGCCGCTCCGTCAGACTGTTCACCGCGCGGATTCGCCACCGTTGACTTGTGATCACACGGGTGAGGTCGATGGCTTTCTGGTATGCGCCGGCCGCCACGAAGGCGGACACCAGAACGGCTACCGCGCGGCCATGTTCGACCGGGTCGACGATCTCCGGCGTTACCGCGACCGCCGCGTCGAGGCTTCCCGCATGCGCTAACCCCTCGACCAGGTCAGCGAGCGGCCCGCTGCCATCGTCGGCACCGATTGCTCGCGCGACGCTGGCTGCTTCGCCCGGGTGCCCGGCCACCGCCGCTTGGCGGGCAAGCCGGCGCAGCACCTCGTCGCGGCGCGCCCGATCCGCGATCTGGTCCGCGAGCGCCTCGGCCCGTTCGTAGTCGCCGGCGACACCCGCGGCCTCGGCGAGCCCGGACGCCAAAGACATGGACAACGGTGTGTCGGCGACCGCGTTGGCGCTGGGGGTTTTACCCGCGAGCGGGCTCGTCGGTGGCGTATCTCTGAGCACCGATGCCAGCGTCGACGCCCGCGCGTGGGGATCGGCGATCTTGTCGAGGAGCGCCGCGGCCTCTTCAGCATCGCCACTGGCGAGCGCCGCGCGCGCCAGGGCGCTCATGGCCCAGACTTGCCGGTTCGCGTCCTCGATGTTTTCCGCGGCCGCGCTCGCCGCACGGCTTGGCCCAGCAACCTCGGCGTGGTGCCCGGCGCGGGACATCTCCTCGACCACGAAGATGAGCGCGCTCGTGCGCTGTTCGCCGTCGTCGATCGCTTCCGCGAGCGCCAGGGCCTCCCGCCCCCGACCCAGGGCCGCCACCGATCGAGCGGCGGAGCTGAACGCGGCGGCGCGCTGCGTGGGGACGGCCTCCCGTTGGACGAGGGCCAGAGCCTCGGGTAGGCGGCCCGCGGCGGCGAGTGCGGCGGCCAGCCCCGTGAGCGCTCTAAGTCGCTGTACGACGGTAACGATCTCCGGCGCCAGGGCGAGCGCCTCATCGATCCGGCCGAGGCCCGTCATGACCTGGACCATGGTGGCCAGCAGCTGTGACCGTTCCGTGCGGTCGGAGAGTTCCCGGGCGATGCTCGCCGCGCGGGTGAGCAGGGCCATGGCCCGGTCTATCTGATGGGCGTCCGTGTTGCGGCTGGTCAGGAAGCCGAGGATGTCCGCGACCAGCCCTGGGTCGTCTACGCCTGCGGCAAGATCGAGAACGAGGTCCACCCGCCCGACCTCGGCCGCCGACCTGGCGACGAAGACCCTCGCGGCGGCTTGGTGAACCGGGTTTGTGATCATGCCTGTGAGATCGCCCGCCCGCTCGTATCCGCCGGACTCGGCGAGATCGACGAGAAGGCCGGCCAGCCGCTCGGGGCGGTTGGCCGGATCGAGGTGGAGAAGGCTGCCGACGGCGGTCTCGACCAAGTCCGTGCCGGCCCCGATGCCGACCAAGGCGGCGAGGCCGATTCGATCGAGATCGGACCTGTCGGTGACCACGTGCCCGGCGAGTTCGTGCTCGCCGGTGCGGGCAAGCGATCGGACCGCGGCGGGCAAGACCCCCGCGCGGACGTCCGGCGCTTGCGCGAGAACGAATGCGACCTCGCGAGCGTCGCTCGCGGTCGCCGCGATCATCCTCAGGATCATCGGGCGGTCGTACCGCAGGGATGTCCTCCGCAGCAGGTCGGCGGCGAGCGCCTCGTTTCCGGCTCTCACCGCCGCAGTGACCCCCTCGGGGAGGGGGGCCTTGTGGGGCCGTTTTCCGCCGGCGCCGAGCGCGTGCCCGTCGCCGGACCGGCCCGTCCTGGCGGCGTCCTCGGCGAGCGCGGCCAGCAGCGCGGGTGCCGGAGCGTGTGCGCCAAGGACGCGCGTGACCATGACCGCCCGCTTGACGTCGCCGGCGCTGGCCAGCGCATGGGCCAGTGCGGTGATACCCCAGTCGATCCGACCCTGCGTGCTTCGCCGGCTGGGAAGGACGCCTGACGCACCGGTCGCAAGCTGCCGCGCCCATCTGCTCGGCTCACCGAACGCGGCGTCGAGGACGTCCGGAGCGGCTGTGGAGAGACCGGCGAGGACGGACGGACTCGTCGCGGCGATCGAGGGGATCCCCGTGGAGCCCAGAGTCTCTCGGAGCCGAGCTAGCCGGATGGCGGTGCCCGTTCGGCGTACCAGGCGTCGTGCGGCATCAGCGACGTCCCGGCGATCCGGGACGCTGGGTAGGACCGGCGGCGCTTCGCGCGCGCATTTGACGATCTCGTCGGCCATCTCGACGGCGGCTTCGCTCGCGCCCGCGGCCGCCAAGCATCGCGCGATCAGTACCAGCGTCACTAGCCGCCGGTCCGCGTCGGCCAGTTCGTGGACGAGCGCCCTCGCCAGGCCGCAGGCTCGGACGGCGAGATCGCCCTGCGCCGCGCGGTTCGCGGCCTCGGCGAGGGCGGTCAGAGCCAGGGCACGATCGGCGGCGGTGTCGACGCGACCGGCGACCGTCAGGGCAAGCGCGTGCTCGCCGGCACGAACGGCGGCTTCGGCGAGTGCGATCAGGGCGGCCGACCGGTGCTGGGGATCGGCGATCTCGTCGGCCAGCGTCTCGGCGTTGGCGAGGTCTCCGGCTTCGGCCGTGGCCTCGACCAGGATCGCCTGGGCCCACCACCGTTGCTCGGGATCGTCGAGCGCCCGGCACACCACCCGCGCCTGGTCCCGGTCTCCATTGGCGATGAGGGAGGCGAGGACCGCCGTCAAGGCATCCTGTCGCCACGACGTGTTCTGGATGGCTCGCGCCGCGCCAGCGGCCTCGACCGCGAGTACGGCGGCTTCGTCATGGCTCCCAGCGCTCGCCATAGCTCCGGCGAGGGTCGTGAGCGCCTCCGCGCGCTGGCTCGGGTCGGCGATCAACGCCGGCATACGAAGGGCGAGGCCGTGGTCGCCCTCGCGAATGGCCGCCTCCAGGACAGCGGTGAGCGCCAGCGACTGACGGCCAGCATCGGGAATGTCACGCGCCACGGTGGCGGCCCGCTCCAGGCCCCGGGCCGCCACCATTGTCTCGACGAGCCGGAACAGTGCGCTTCCCCGCCCAGCGCGGTCGCTGATAGCGTGCGCGGTCACTGCGGCCCGCTCATGGTCGCCGCTGGCCAAGAAGGCGTCGAACAGTCCAGTCAGGACTATGGCTTGCCCGACTTCGTCGACGACGTCGCGACCGAGTGCCATAGCTCGGTCGTAGTCGCCCGCAGCGGTAGCCTCCCTGGCGAGTTGGCTCAGGACGCGAGACTGCTCGGTTCTGTCGATGATGGTTCTGGCGACGGCGGCAGCCCGGTCATGCTCGCCGGCCTTCGTCAACGTGTACACCAGTGCCACCGACGTCGCGGCCTGTTGTTGCGGGTCGGGGATCTCGCGGGCGAAGGCGGCCGCGCGGTCATGGTCACCTCGGCTCGCCGCTGCCTCAGCTAGGGTGCTGAACGCCTGTGTCGTTCCAGCCGGTGCAAGACTGCGGGCCATCGCGGCGGCGGCGTCGGTGAGCCCCGCGTCGACGATTTGGTCGAGCAGGACCAGCAAGGTGCGTGCGCGCCGATTCCGGTCGTCAATCGCCCACAGGTGCGCGATTGCCTCCGCGGCGGAGCCGGTGTCGAGCGCCCAGCCCGCGAGGATACCGATGATCCGGGCCTGTGGGTCCGGCGCGGTGACCGACCGCGCGGCCGTGGCGGCAGCGCTCGCCAAGTCACGGGCGTGATCGGGGTCGCCTCGGGCGGCCGCGGCCCTGGCCAAAGCGATCAGCAGCTCGGCACGCGGCGCAGGCTCGGGGATCATGTCGGCGATCGCGGAGGCCTCGTACACATGTCCGGCGCCGATGAACGACTCCGCGAGCCGGGCCGCGGCCTGGGCGCGTAACACCGGATCGACGATCTGGCCAACGACTCGGGCAGCCCGCGAGGCGTTGCCGACGCGGTCGAGAGCGTCGGCCAAGGCGGAAGGGGCCCAGGCTGGCGGGCGGGGATTGAGGGAGGCGCCGATCTGCCCTGCGGCGTCGCGGGCGAACCCACCCGCCTCAGCGTGGAAACCCGCGGCCGAGAGTTTCCGGACGACCAATCCGATCGCGTAGGCACGGCGAGATGCGTCGTCGATGAGACCCACCAGCGCTGCCGCGTCGTGGTCTCGGCCGGCGGCCGCCAAGGCTCCAGCGGTCGACGTGAGTGCCCAGCCGCGCCGGATTGGGTCCTGGATCGAGTCGAGGATGCGAACCGCGCTGTCCATGTCCTGGGTGGTCGCGACCGACGCGGCGAGTGAGGCGGCCGCCTGCGCGTGCGCGACCGGGTCATCGATTTCGCCCAGCGTGGTTTCGGCCGTCCCGTGATCGCCGGTCTCGATCGCGGCACGCACTCGTTCGACAGCCGGGTTAGTGGTCGGTGCCGGACCGGCCGGCTGCGGCTCCGGTAGCGGCAGCGGCTCCGGCTGCGTTGTTTTGGGTCGCGCTGGGTCAAGAGGCGGTTCGGGCCGTGGCTCGGTGGCCTCGACCGTCGGCGTGGGGACAAGCGTGGGCGATGGGTGAGCGGACTCTGGCGATCCGCAGGCCCCGCCGCGGGATGGCGCGGGCGGCGGCGCCGCTTCCCGCGCCGTGCCTGACGCCGTCGCGAGCAGGTTCAGCACCCAGGATCTCAGGCCGGGGATCTCGATGCCGTGCGCCAGCTCGGTGGCTCGGTCGTGATCGCCCGTCGCGGCTATCGCCTGTGCCACCGGTGTGATGGTCCACGCGCGCGCCCGCGGGTCGGGAATCCGTGTAGCGAAGGCTGCGGCCCGGGCGAGGTCAGCGCGATCGAGTGCGACCTCGACGGTGGCGGCGAGTGCGGCGCCCTGTACCGCTGGATCGTCGAGTCCTATAGCGAGGGCGGCCGCCCGGTCGAGATCTCGTGTCTCGGCGATCGCCCGTACGGCGGCGACCAGCGCCGCGGTAGGTGGGGGGTCAGCGTCGGCGTCGAGCAGGAGTTCGCAGAAGCGTGCCGCGTCGTCGTGGTGACCGGCCGTTCCGGCGAGCTCCACGAGGTTCGCGAGGGTCCACGCCCGTCGGATCGGGTCGACGACGCGGGCGATGACGGTCTCAGCAACGTCGTACGCGCCGGCATGCGCGGCGACCTCTGCGACGCCGGCCAGCGCGTAGGCCGCTCGGCTGGTGCCAGCGATGCTCGATGCCACCGTCGCCGCCTCTTCGTATGCCCCGGCGCGGGCCGTCGCCTCGACGATGGCGGTGAGCGCGAGGGCCAGGCGCGCGGGATCGGCGATGCTGTGCGCGAGCGCTTCGGCACTGTCGAGGTAGCCGAGAGTCGCCCACACCGCCGGAAGGTCGGTGGGGATGTTGGCATTGCGGGCGGCGAGCCGTTCGCGCTGTATCGTCAGCCGCACGATCGACGATAGGTCCGGGTCGTCCGCCGCGAGGCCGAGCGTGTGCGCCCAGCGGATCTCGGTAAGCGCGGCCGCGTCGCCGCCAGTGGCCTCCAGCAGCCGGTCGTGCCGGTCGGGGTCGATCGCGTACGCGACGAGCCGGCCGAGGTTTTCCTCGGTGAACAGGGTCCGGGGGTAGTCGTTGAGCAGGTACGCCGGGGTGTCAGCGGGCCAGCCGGCCGCGTGGTGCCGGTCGGCCCACGAATGGATCTTGTCGCGGTAGGTGGTGAGCAGCGATCGGCCCAGCTGCTGTTCGGCGGTCTCGCGCAGTTTGTCGTGGGCGAACAGGTAGACCGAGGCGGCTTCCGGCCGCCCGGGGCCGCGGTCACGCCGGGCGACGGTACGGCCGAAGGCGCTGTGCAGCGCACCGGACAGCTTGAACGGCGGGATGCCGGTGAGGTCCGTGAGATCGGCAAGGCTGAGGCCGCCACCGCTGGCCGCGATGAGGCCGAGGATGTCGACGTGCTCCTGGGCGCCGTTCAGCAGCTGCCGGAGTTGGTGTGTAGCGTCGTGTTCGATCGCGCGCGCGTGCGGCGACGGGCTGAGCCGGCGAATCCTGCAGGTACGCAACGGGTGATCGGCGTCGACGTCGTCGGGAATGGGCGGATGGGGGCGACCGGCCAGGATGATCCGCAGCCCCTCGGCGGGGTGTTTCGGCAACAGTTTGGCGATGCTTGCCCGCCGGACTTCCGGCGCCGTGCCGGTGTCCTCGTCGAGCCCATCGACGACGAGGACGAGCCGGCGCCCGTCCGCGCGGGCGCGTTCGGCGGCCTTGCCGAGCAGGTCACGCCGGTGCGGGTCACGGCCGGCGAGGCTCAGCTGCGGCAGCGGATCCTCGCCAAGCAGGGCGTGGAGCTGGTCCAGCAGCGCCTCGGTGAACGCATCGCTGTCCGACTGCGATGCCAGGCGGCCGGTGACGAAGAACGACACCACGTCGACGCCGGCGGGTGGGTTCAGCACGAACGTGGACATCAGAGCCGACTTGCCGGCCCATGGATCGGCCTGCCACCAGACGTAGGGCTCGTCGCCCGCGCAGAAGGCCGCCAGCTCGTCGAGCTCCGTCTCGCGGTCCAGGAGCCCACGTGCCGGCGCGATGTCACCTACCTGCGCGGCATATCCGGACAGGGTCCGCTGGGCTGGCGGCGTCGGTACAACGTCGACGATGTTCGCCGCGTCGGCGATGCCGAGCCATCGGATCAGCTCGTTCCGTTTGGTAGCCGCACCTTCGATGCAGCGGTCGATCCGGCACGCGGTAAGGCGATTGAGCCCCTCCGCGCGATGGTGTTCCACGATCAGACCGATGACGCGGTTTCCGGCCCAGAGGGCGGCGCCTGACATCGCCTGCCAGGGCGACACGTCCGGGTCCGGGTCCTCGCGGGGCGGTGCCACTGTGACCTCAAGGCTGCCGCTGCGCCTGTTCGACAGCACGGCAAGCGTGCCGTCGGCGACGTGCAGATCCCGGAACTGCCGGCCGTCCGGCCGCGTGCGTGCCTTCCAGCGTGGAAAACCCGCGGCGTGCACTCCGATGACGGCGTGCCGGTCACTCATCCGCCCGTACCGGACTGAGGCGACCTGGTCGTCCGGCGCTGGTTCGAAGATGAGAATCGCAAGGTCGTGGTCGGCGCACCTCCAGAGTACGGCCGCTTCCACGGTTCGCTCCGTGGAGCGGCCGGCGTCGAACCGCAGGCGCAGAAGCACCGCGTCCGCGGTCGCGTGTGCCGCGGTCAGCACCGTCGTGTTCGTGACGCGATAACCGGAGGCCCGGCCGCGACGGCCGTCTGCGCGCGTGACGATGACTTCGGCACACCGTCTCGGGTCGAACCCGTCGGATCCCGCCCGACTCGGATCGACCTCGGGTGACGGAGGGCCAGCCATTGGTGGTCTCGCTTCGGTGGTGCCGGTTCAGTCCTCGTTGGACAGTTCGTCATCGCTGATGATAGCGGGCTGCTCGGCACTGCCCGGCTGTATCGGACTCAGCGTCAGCCTGATCGTCTGGGTCGTGGTCGCGGCCCGCTTACCACCGGCTCCGGCGTCGAACACCCAGAACCGCACCTTGACCCCTGGCTCGCGAACCCGCTCCAGCCCGACGGTCAACTCTAGTTCGACGCTCTCGGCCCTGAACTTGAGATCCGCATTCTCGCCGGCCCACATCGCCCGGCTCAGCTCGTGACGCAACTGCCAGATCAGGTCCGCCAGCTCGACGGCGTCGTCCATGTGCCACATCCTCGCCACCTGGACATCCGCGGCCGTCATCACTGTCGTCATTCTGACCCGGACAACACGATCACGCGGTTTCTGGCGTAACCAGCTCGACCTCGGCCTCCCGCAGGGCGTCGAGCAGGTCGGGCGGCGGGGTGGAGTCGGTGAGGAGGTAGTCGGCGCCGCCGAGCTCGGAGACCTGGGCGAAGAGCCTGCGGCCGAACTTCGACGAGTCGGCGAGAATCGCCACGCGCGCGGCGCGTGAGATCATTTCCCGCATCATCGCGGCCTCGGCGAGGTTGCTGGTCGTGTACCCGGCGGCGGCCGAGACGGCACCGACGCCGATCAGGGCCAGGTCGCAGCTGATGTCGAGCTCGCTGCCGCCGGCGGTGCGGAAGCTGACGGGCCCGGCTGTGGCCAGCGTGAGCGTGCGGACCGCGCCGCCGAAGACGTACACGTCGCGGATCGCCGATGGTGACAGCGCCGGCGGTACCAGCAGGCTGTTGGTGGCGACCGTGAGGTCGCGATGGTTGCGCAGTTGCTTGGCGACGGCGAGCGTGGTCGTGCCGCCGTTGAGCATGATGACGGACCCGTTCTCCACAAGGGACGCCGCCAGTACCGCGATCTTCTCTTTCTCGCGCTTCTCCATGGTGAGCCGCACGTCAACGGTGCGGTCGACCCGGGAGAACGTCGACTGGCTGACCGCTCCGCCGTAGGTGCGCACGAGTACGCCGTCGGCGCTGAGCTGGTCGAGGTCGCGCCGGATGGTGTCGATCGAGACGCCGAAGCGCTCCGCGAGCGCGTTGACCGTGACCTCCCCGGTCTCGGCCACGTACGCCGCCAGCTGAGCCTTGCGGCCCGCGGGCAGGCGGCGCTGCCGGTCCTCTTTGTCCAGGGTCACTGGTCCTCCCAGGTCTGCGGTAGCTAGCTCGAAACAAGCTTAGAACGGCAGGGTACAGCATCGCGCTGCCCGTTTCGTGCGGTGTTGTGCCGGCATCTGCGACCCATATGCAGACCTGACTGCCACATTCGGCCCTGATTTCCGATTCAGTCTGCCGAACTATGCAGTATCAAGCAGGATTTTGCGGCACTGGGTCTTGTAAGCAATGTAACGTGCTGTTAACGTTGCGCAGACCAGCATAGAGCGGTAACACCTTGACATAGAAGGAGTTCGGCATGACCCGACGGAGGCAGCTACTCGGGGTGATGGCGGTGGCCGCGTTGCTCGGTACCGCCGCGGTGGGGTGTGGCGGTTCCGACGACGGCGCGAGCGCGGACGGGAGCGTCACGCTCGAGTTCGCGCAGTGGTGGGCGCCGGAGCTTCCGGCGGGATCGTTCGACAAGCTGATGACCGAGTTCACGGCGCAGAACCCGAACATCAAGGTCAAGCTGCTGAGCGGGCCGTACGCGTCCACGAAGCAGCAGTTGGTCTCCGGCGCGGCGTCCAAGACGCTGCCTGACGTCGTGGGCCTCGACGGCGCGTGGGTCAACGACTTCGCCAAGCAGGGTGCGATCGCCGACCTGAGCGCGCTCATGACAGACGCGAACTACGACCAGAACCAGCTCGCGAGCCAGATCCAGATCCAGGGGACGACCTACATGATCCCCGTGGTGAACTTCGTGTACCCGCTGTTCGTCAACAACGACCTGCTCTCGAAGGCCGGCGTCACGACGCCGCCGAGCACGCGCACCGAGTTCCTGGACGCGGCCAAGAAGGTCACCGCGCTCGGTGGCAACGTCAAGGGCTGGGCCCTTCCGCTCGACACCGCCGTGCCCAACGGCATCCAGAACGACGTGATGTCGTGGCTGTGGGCCTCCGGCGGCACCATGCTCACCAAGGACGGCAAGCCCGATCTGACCAGCGCGCAGGTCAAGAGCACGATCGAGTACGTCAAGAGCCTCAACGACGCCGACGTCATCGCCCCCGGCTCCCTCACAATGAAGGAGCAGGACAAGGTCGAGAAGTTCACCACCGGCCAGGTCGGCATGGTGATCGACTCCTTGGCGCACATCAACCTGATCAAGAAGAACAACCCGTCGCTGAACTTCACGGTGCTGCCGTTGCCGGCCGAGGACAGCTACACCGGCAAGCGCGGCATCCCGTACGCGTCATGGGGCATCGGCGTCGCCGACTCGTCCGAGCACAAGGCGGAGGCGTTCAAGCTGGTCGAGTTCCTCATGAGCAAGGAGAAGAACGCGGAGCTCAGCACCCTCGCCAACGGCTTCCCTGGCAACAAGACCGCCGAGCCTGACTTCAGCAACAGCGACCCGCTGTTCAAGACGGCTTTCGACATCTACCAGGCGGGTTACCCGGCCAACGAGTTCGTGGGCCTGCCGAAGTCCGAGGACCTCATGCGTAGCTTCGACGAGCAGCTGCAGCTCACGCTGACCGGCAAGCAAAGCGCCGACCACACGCTCAGCAAGGCGCAAGAGGACTGGGCGTCGGTGCTCTGAGGCTGTCCACACATCGGGGCCGCACCGACACCGCGGCGCGGCCCCGACACAAGGAGACATCGATGAACTCTGCGAAACTGGATCACGCGCCGCCCGCGCCGCCCGCGCCGGTGGCTGTGGTGGCACCGCAGACCCGCGCCGCCCCACCTGGCAGGGCGCGGCGTTTCCTGGCGAAGAGCGGTGCCCCGTTCGGCTATCTCTCGCCGACGATGATATTGATCTTCGTGCTGATGATCATCCCCATTGTGATGGTCATCAGCTACTCGTTCAAAGACAACGTGATCGTCCAGCAGAACTCGGTGTTCGTCGGCTTCGCCAACTACACCACTGTGCTCACCGACCCCGACTTCCTGGCGGCGCTGAAGAACACCTTCGTCTTCATCACCGTGAGCACGGTCGCGCACCTCGTTCTGGGGCTGGGTTTCGCGCTGATGCTCAACACCTCGCTGTTGAGCGGCTGGACGAAGGCGATCTTCCGGATCATCTACATCCTGCCCTGGCTGTTCACGGTCGCCGTCATCGCGGTCATCTGGCGGCTCATGCTGGACCCGTCCGGTGTGGTCAACTACCTGCTGACCACGCTCGGCGGGATGCAGGAGGGCGTCAACTGGCTCTCGGACCCGGGCAAGGCGCTGTGGGCGCTGACGTTCATCAACATCTGGGCCGGCTTCCCGTTCTTCATGATCAGCATCCTCGCCGGGCTCCAGGGGATCTCGGGTGACCTGTACGAGGCGGCTTCCGTCGACGGCGCCGGCCCCGTGCGGCAGTTCTGGAACGTGACGATCCCGCAGCTGCGGCCGGTACTGATCAGCATGGCCGTGCTCGATCTCATCTGGACCTCGCAGCAGTTCGCGCTCATCTGGATGACGACAGGCGGCGGCCCGCTGAACGTCACGGAGATGCTCAGCACGTACACGTACAAGCAAGCCTTCAGCAGTTACGAGTTCGCCACCGCGTCGGCCGCGGCGGTCATCGTCCTGCTTCTCACGATGGTGCTCGCGTTCTTCTACGTCCGCCTGCAAAAGGAGAGGTGACCGCCGTGCTGACAAGAAAGAGGCGGCGCCTCGGCGCGAAGATCGCCGTGTTCACCGGCCTGTGCCTTGGCGCGGCCTTCGCCGGCCTGCCGGTCGTGTGGATGCTGTCGACGTCGTTCAAGCCCAACGGCGAGGTCTTCGCGGTGCCGCCGAAGCTGTTCACGAAGAACTTCTCGTTCGACGCGTACACCGCGATCCTCAGCGACGGGGCGCAGCTGCGGTTCTTCCTCAACAGCTACGTCGTCGCGCTCTCGGTCACGGCGCTGACGCTTCTCGTGGCGATCCTGGCCGCCTACGGGTTCAGCCGCTACGAGTTTCCGCTGAAGAAGTCCATCAACGCCGTCATCATCAGCGTCCAGGCCGTACCGCCGATCACGCTCGTCATTCCCTACTTCGGGCTGGTCGTGACGCTCGGGCTGTACAACACCTATCCCGGGCTGATCCTCACGCACATGGTGTTCACGCTGCCGTACGCGATCATCATGATGACCGCCTACTTCAACACGCTGCCCAAGGAGCTGGACGAGTCCGTCAAGGTCGACGGTGCGTCGAGCTGGACGGCGCTGTGGCGGGTACTGGTGCCCGTCTCGGTGCCCGGCATGGTCGCCGTCGGCGTCTACACGTTCATGATCTCGTGGAACGAATACCTGTTCGCGCTGACGCTCACGCGTACCGACGACATGCGCACCGTGCCGATCGGCATCCAGCTCCTGATGGGCCAGCACTCCTACGAGTGGAACCAGATGATGGCCATGAGCATCCTCGGGTCCATCCCGGTGCTCATCCTGTTCCTGCTGTTCCAGCGGCGATTCATTGGCGGCCTCACCTCCGGCGCCGTCAAGGCATGACATTTCCGCTCTGGCGAGCGGGAACCAACCCCAGAAGGAGAACGCAGCAATGCTGACGACCGGCAAGGCGATCCTGGACGTAGCGCACGAGAAAAACTTCGCCGTGCCTGCCTTCAACATCAGCGACTACGCGATGTTCAACGGCATCGTGGACATCAGCGAGGAGAAGAACGCGCCGCTGTTCATCGGGATCCATCCCGACGAGGTCAAGCACATCGGGCACGACGTCATCGCCGCGATGACGCAGCGGGCCCACCGCTCGTCCGTGCCGATCGCGATCCACTGGGACCACGGCGCGACCTACGAGGAGATGCTTACCGCCATCAAGATCGGCTTCACCTCGGTGATGATCGACGCGTCACTCCAGTCCTTTGAGGACAACGTCGCGATCTCCCGTAAGGTCACCGAAACCGCGCACGCGGTGGGCCTTTCGGTCGAGGCGGAGCTGGGCACCATCGGCAAGGCCGACGCCGAGGGTGAGGCCGGCACCGACGCAATCATCTACACCGACCCCTCGGACGCGGTGACCTTCGTACGGAGGACCGGCGTCGACAGCCTCGCCGTTGCCATCGGCACCTACCACGGCCTCTACCCGGCGACCCTGAAGCCGGAGCTCAAGCTCGACCTGCTCAAGGAGATCAAGGACGCGGTGCGGATTCCGCTCGTGCTGCACGGCGGCTCAGGCAACCCGGACGACGAGATCGCACAGTCGGTCAAGCTCGGCATCAACAAAATCAACATCTCCAGCGACATCAAGGTGGCCTACCACGCTAAGATGCGCGAGGTCCTCGCCGACACCGGCCTGCGGGAGCCGCTGAACATCCAGCCGCCGTGCATCGAGGCCATGAAGGCCGTCGCCGCCCATAAGATCGACCTGTTCGAGGCGACCGGGAAGGCAGCCCTGTACTGACATGAGCACCCGCGTCGTCCTAGGCCTCGGTGGAGGCGTCGACTATGAGCTCAAGCTTTCCGCGCCGGTCATGGAGCGGCTCGTCGGCGAGTACCGAATCCGCGACGGCGAGCTGACCCCACCGACCACGGTGACAACCGAGCGTGAGCTGGTCATCTCGATCCTCACATATCTGAGGAAAGGCGGAGGGGGCGAGCACTTCGTCGCCTCCTCCGCGTGCCTGCGCGCGTTCGCGGAGCGTTTCCCCACCCGCACCACACTTGGGGGAACGTCGGTGCGCGCGGCGAAGGAGATGAGCCGCCTCGGCGTACCGTCCACTCTGCACCTGGTCACCATCAACGACGTCATGCGGCGGCTGCTGCCGGCCGGCTGCGACTACATCTGCAGCGACGACCGCGACACGTTCTACCCCCACCTGATCGTGCAGTACGACCAAGGCCTGCGGATCGAGGCCGGCGACATCGACATCCGCGCGCCGTTTCCGAACCGGCTGATCTACGTCAACGATCCGGCGAACGGGTCCATGCTGCTCAGCCCCGAGCTCGGCGAGCTGCTGCGCACCGCGCGGGTCTTTCTCATCTCGGGCTTCAACGCGATACGGCAAGGCCGACTGCTCGATCGCCGACTGTCCACATTGATCGGCCACATGCGGCAATTACCCGCCGAGGCGGTCGTCTACTACGAGGATGCCGGATTCCACGAGCCGGAGCTCAGCCAGCGGCTCCGCGACGCGCTGCTTCCGGCAATCGACGTGTACGGGCTGAACGAGGACGAGACGCAGGCGTACCTTGGCCGCACCGTCGACCTGCTCTCCGTGGCCGAGGTGGCCGGCGCGCTCGAATCGTTGCGGGCGCTCATCCCCGTGCCGACGCTCGTGGTGCACACCAAGTACTGGGCGGCGGCGTTCGGCGAGCACGCCGGCCGGTACGCGGGCGCGCTCGACGGGGGCATAGTGGTGGCCAGCACGCGGTACGGCCATGGCGACGACTACACCGACGAGCAGTACGAGCTGATGCGGCACCGGCCCAGGCGGCCGGAGTCGGTGGAGTTCGCCGCGGCCCTGGAAGCGCGGATGGGCGTGGCCGTTCGCTGCATACCGGGCTTCCGTCTCGACGTGGCCGAGCCGACCACCATCGGGCTGGGCGACGCCTTCGTCGGTGGCTTCCTCGCAGCCACATCGTAGTCACGCCGGCACCAGTCCGATGGCGGCCTTCGCCCTGGCCAGGGTGGGTGAACCGAGGCTGGCGGCCAGTTCGGCGCCGTGTCGCAGGACGCCGGCCAGGTAACCGGGGTCCGCGGCGATGGTCGCGTAGCGCTGCCGCAACGGCGTCAGGACGCTGAGCACCGCGTCGGCGCAGCACTCCTTCAGTTGGCGGTAGCTGCCGATGCCGGTGGCGATCTCCTCGGGCCGGGTGTCAGTGCAGGCGGCGATGATGCTCAGCAGGTTGGAGACGCCGGGCTTGGTCGCGGGGTCGTAGACGACGTCCGTGCCGTTGTCGGTCGTCGCCCGTGTGATCTTGCGCCTGACCACGTCGGGCGGGTCGAGCAGCCGGATGACGCCCGGGGCGGCCAGCGCGGCGGACTTGCTCATCTTCGTTTCCGGGTCCTGAAGGTCCATGACGCGAGCGCCGACCGCTGGCGTCACCGCCCGCGGTACGACGAACGTCTCCCCGTACCGCGAGTTGAACCGGATCGCCAGGTCGCGCGCCAGTTCAAGGTGCTGGCGCTGGTCCTCGCCAACGGGTACCGCGTCCACCCCATAGAGCAGGATGTCGGCGGCCATCAGCACCGGGTACGCCAGCAGCGCCGACCGCACCGACGCCTGCTTGGCCGACTTCTCCTTGAACTGGATCATCCGCCGCAGCTCGCCGTCGTAGGCGGTGGCCTCCAGCAACCAGTGCAGCTCGCAGTGAAGGGGCACCTGGCTCTGTACGAAGATCGTGCAGCGGTCCGGGTCGAGGCCGGCCGCGATCAGCAGCGCGACCTGCTCCATGGTCAGGCGGCGGACCGCCGCCGGATCATGTTCGAGGGTCAAGGCGTGCAGGTCCGCGACACCGTACAGAGTCTCCGGGCCGCGCTGCTCACCGCTCCAGTTCCGGATCGCTCCCAGCAGGTTTCCCAGGGTCAGGGGACCGCTCGGAACGACCAGGGAGAGTGTTGTTCCCATGCCAGTGCCTCTTCCGTGTGCTTTCCGCCGGGAAGGGGGGCCACTGCTGACGTGCGAACGGCCGCCTCCCGGGCGGCCGTTGAACAGGATGCGTCGGAGCCGCCAGCTAGGCGGCCCACCACTTGGTCGACGCGACGCGCGTCATGAGCAAAGTGTACGCCGCCGCGACGGCGCGCGCCCACGCTAAGTCAATCGAGCTTTTCACTCAGCAACACGTTGCCGGCTTTGTCGAGGTACGTGATGGTCAATTCTTTCGTGTCGAAACGCCACTTCTCGACGCCGTTGTCAGCCAAGGCCTTGGACATTTCTTCGTAACCGATACCGCCTTGTTCAACCTGCTGCATGTACTGCAAGAACCGGTCCTTGTCGCAGGTCTCGGCGACGGCGAAGGTCTCGTGGAACGCCGGGCCGACCAGCTCTTGCCCGTTCGCACCGAAGTATTCGGAGTGCCCGTCGGTAATGTAGGAATCGTAGGTCTCGATGCCGATGTCCCGCAGCGCACGCAAATAGGCACCCAAAGTGTCGCTGTTGCCTAAGCGATCGTGAATGTCAGTGATTTGCTCGAGCGTAAAGCCGTCGCGGCCGGACCAACGCCCGGCCGCGACTCACGGTCAGTCGTGCTGGGCGCGGCTGGCCGACGGGCCTTGCGGCGCCGAAGCCGCGTGCATGACGGCTCGCGCGGCCCTCGCCGATCAAGGAGATCATCGGCGGGCAGAGGAGGCCCGGAGGGCCCGGGGCGGGTTATGTGCGGAGGTGCTTTTCCCACCAGGTGAAGGTGGAGCGGTAGGCGGTCGGTGTGTCGTCTGGGGCGTGGTTGGCTAGGCCGTTCTTGCCGAAGTAGTAGTCGTGGATCTGGTTGCGGGCGGCCGAGGCCAGGTCCGGGTCGGAGACGGCGACGGCGTGGATGTGGTACGGCCACGAGCCCTGGGACGGGTTGCGCAGCCAGGCGGCGAAACCGACCGTGCGCAGGGCTCGCACCGTCTCCCAGCGCTGCGTGGTGGTCATGCTCGTCACCGAGATGTCGACGACCCCGCCGCCGTCGTGGGTGCCGGCGGAGCTGGGGTTCGCCGAGGTGTAGGAGCCCTGTGAGAGGACCAGGCTCCACGACAGCATGGCGTCGGCGGCCGCCAGCATGCTGCGGGTGCGGGTGTTGACCCGCTGGCCGCCGTACGTGTCGGTGCGCGAGCCGGTGGACACGGTCCTGGTCAACGTGAACCGGCCGCTTCCGAGTGACGTCAGCGAGGTGGGTCCGGGTATGCCGTTGGCGTCGATGCCGGTGTAGCCGAGGGAGCGTTGCCACGCCGCGTACGCGGAGATGGTCGAGGTGCCGTAGTGCCCGTCGACGGCGCCGGAGGTGAGCAGACCCTTGGCGTTGAGCGCCCGCTCCACCTCGATGACGTGGCTGCTCGCCCCGGGGGTGAGGCCGGTGTCGGCCTTGGGCGGGTCGACCTGGGAAGCCAGCAGGACCATCTCCATGTCGACGACCGGCAGGGCGAGCGCTTCGGTGGCGAACACCGTGCTCGTGCCCACGGCCGCTGCCGTGACCGCTCCACGCGCGAGCACACGTCTTCTCGTCCAACCCATGGAGAGCTCCGTTCTCTGCATTCACCAACGCGGATGGCTGGAATCTACAGTCCGACTCCGCATCTTGGCAAAAACTTTCATGCGGCGTTCCTTCGCGGACCTTGATGGCGCAGGGCGGGATGGGCGTGCATGGGCGCCGCGGTTACGGCGCGCCACGACCGGAGCGTGGCCGGCTCCCTTCACTCGACGGCGTCGATCAAGGAGATCTGCATGGATCAAGGGCGAATGCACGCGGAAAAGAGATCCAACCACGTGCATTCGCCCTTGATCGGCGGGGAGAGAGGCGCCGCCAGGACGCGGCGCGACAGCGTGGCGCGACAGCGTGGCGCTACGGGGGGTTGGGGACGGCGGGGTGGGGGTTGGGGGTCACGGTGCCGTCGTAGGCGTAGAGCTGGTGACCGTGGCGCTCTTGGTCGGTCAGGACGTACCGGTGGCGTACGCCGTCGATGTCGAGCTCCACGATCGCCGCGTCCTCTGGGTCGAAGAAGGTGCCGTCGCGCGGCCCGCCCACCAGAATCGCGTCCACACGGATCGGGTACCCGTCACGCGCGGGCGGAAACCCGCAGGTCATCGACCTCGACGACCTCCCGCCCAAGGGGCCAGAACGCGGCTGGCACGAGCTTGAAGTTGGCGATGCCGAACGGGATACCGATGATCGTCAGGCACAAGCCGATGCCGGCGATGATGTGTGCGAGCGCCAGCCACCAGCCAGCCAGCACGACCCAGAGCACGTTGGCGAGGCCTGATCCGACGCCGGCGCCCGGCTTCGGCACGAGGGTACGACCGAACGGCCATAGCGAGTAGTACGCGAGCCGCAGTGACGCCACCCCGAACGGAATGGTGATCACCAGTATGAAGCAGATAAGGGCCGCGATGCCGTACCCGATGGCCAGCACGATTCCGCCGCCGAAGATGAGCCAGAGCAGGTTGAGGATGATCCGGATCATGCTTCCAGCATGACTCGCGGGTTCAAGCCGAGGCGTACAGTGCGTCGATCTCGTCGCGGGTTGGCAGCGATACGGACGCGCCTAGACGGCGGGCGCAGACGGCGCCGGCCGCGCACGCCCAGCGCACCGCGTCGACCAGATCGCGCCCTTCGCCCCATCCCACCGCCAACGCGCCGGTGAACGCGTCACCGGCCGCCGTCGAGTCGACCGTATCGACCTTGAAGGCCGGCACGCGGGTGGCCTCGCCATCGCGGGATACATACCAGGCGCCCTCGTCGCCGAGGGTGACGACCGCGCGCGGCACGACCGAAAGTAACGCCGCCGGGTCGTCGCGACCGCTGCCGAGGATGGCCTGGGCCTCGCCTTCGTTGACGACGAGCAAGTCGACAGCCGCGAGTAACTCGTCGGGCAGGTCGCGCGCGGGGGCGGCGTTCAGCAGTACCCGGACTCCTGCCGCGCGGGCGGCGACGGCCGCCTGCGTGACCGTTTCGACGGGGATCTCGAGCTGGCACACGAGCACGTCGGCGCCCTGGATGGTGGCGAGCTCAGCCTCGGTCAGCGCGGTGAACGCGCCGTTGGCTCCTGGGATGACGACGATGGTGTTTTCGCCTTCGGCTTCGACGACGACGAGGGCCACGCCCGATGAGCCGTAAACAACTCTGGCGTGCGCGCTATCGACTCCGGACGCGGCGAGCCGCGCCTTGAGGGTCACGCCGAACGCGTCGGACCCGATCGCACCGAGGAACGAGCAGGAGGCGCCGGCCCGGGACGCGGCGATCGCCTGGTTGGCTCCCTTACCGCCGGGCACCATCGTGAAGGCGTTGCCGAGCACGGTCTCGCCCGGTCGGGGTAACACCGGAGAGGTCGCGACCAGGTCCATGTTGGCGCTGCCGGCCACAACGACACGGGGCTGACGCATCAACGGAGTCTAGTCCGATCAGGAGAAGGCGGTGAATCGTTCTCCCGACCGCTCCAGCTTCAGCGGTATGCCGAACGTCTTCGACAGGTTGTCGCTGGTCAGTACCGTGCCGATCAGACCTTGCGCGACCACGCCGCCCTCGCGCAGCAACATCGCGTGGGTGAAGCCTGGCGGTATCTCCTCGACGTGGTGAGTGACCAACACGATCGCCGGCGCGTCCGGGTCGTAGGCCAGCTCGGCCAACCGGTTCACCAGGTCTTCGCGGGCACCCAGGTCGAGCCCGGCGGCCGGCTCGTCGAGCATCAGCAGCTCGGGATCGGTCATGAGGGCGCGGGCGATCTGCACGCGCTTACGCTCGCCTTCCGACAGCGTCCCGTACGCGCGGTCGGCCAACCCCGCAACGCCGAACTGGTCGAGCAGCGCCCGGGCGCGCACCTCGTCGATCGACTCGTACCGCTCGCGCCAGCGCCCGACGACGCCCCAGGAGGCGGTCACCACGACGTTGTGCACGATCTCGTCGCCGGGAATCCGCTCGGCGAGCGCGGCGCTGGACAGGCCGATCCGGGTGCGCAACTCGTTGACGTCGGTGCGTCCGAGCCGTTCGCCCAGGACGCGCGCGGTGCCCGTGCTGGGGTAGAGCCGGGCACCTGCGATGTTGAGAAGCGTGGTCTTGCCGGCGCCGTTCGGGCCGAGCACGACCCACCGTTCGTCCAACTCGACCCGCCAGGTGAGGTCGCGCAACAGATGCGCGCCGGAGCGAGTTACACCGACTCCGTCGAGGTCAATCACCAGATCGTCGTTCGCCGCGGGCACTGGACCATCCAACCACGGCGGACCGGCCTACCCCCCACAGGTGTGACGCTCACCGTAGGGTTCAACGCCATGAGTGTGGTCATCCAGATCGAGGGGCTGCGCAAGACGTTCCGCACGCTGCGCGGCGGCGCCCGGGTCGCCCTCGACGGCTTCGACATGACCGTCGAGGCCGGTCAGGTGCACGGGTTCCTCGGCCCGAATGGCTCGGGCAAGACCACCACCCTTCGCGCGCTCCTCGGGCTGGTTCACGCCGACGATGGCCGGATGGCGGTACTGGGTCGTCAGTCGCCCGCCGAACTGCCAGCGGTCGCCGGCCGGGTCGGCGCGATCGTGGAGAGCCCGCAGTTCTTCGGCAACTTCACCGGCCGCCGCACGCTCCGGCTGCTCGCCACGGCCGGCGGTGTGCCGCACGATCGCGTGGAAGAGGTGCTCGACCAGGTCGGGCTGCGTGATCGCGGCGACGAGCGGGTCAAGGGGTACTCGCTGGGCATGAAGCAACGGCTGGCGGTCGCGTCGGCGCTGCTGAAGCAGCCGGAGCTGCTGATACTCGACGAGCCGGCCAACGGCCTGGACCCGGCCGGCATCCGGGAGATGCGCGACCTGATGCGCGACCTGGCGGCTGCCGGCGTGACCGTGCTGGTGTCGAGCCACATCCTGGCCGAGATCCAGCTGATCTGCGACCACGTGACGATCATCTCGCGCGGCCGGCGGGTGGTGAGCGGACCGGTGTCCGAGGTGGTGTCGGGCTTCGACAAGGGCGAATATCGAGTACGCGTCGCCGGCCACGAACGGGCCGCGGAGGTGATCCGCGGTGCTGGGCTGCCGGTGACCGTCCACGATGACCACTTCGTGGTGGGCGACCTGGCCGACCCGGCGTGGGTCAGCGAGACGCTGGGCGGCCAGGGCATGTGGGTGCGCGAGCTGACCCCGCTTACTCCCGACCTTGAGAGCGTCTTCCTCCAGCTCACCGGCACCGTGCCCGAGCCGGGGGCACACAAGCAGGTCGACGACGCGGTGCGCCCCGGCGCCGAGCAGGATCTGTCGGTGACGGTGGTCGAGGGAGACGCGAAATGAGCCTGGTACGCGCCGAGCTGAGCCGGCTGCTGGCCCGCCGGTTCACGCAGTTGATGCTGGTGCTGCTGGTCGGCGCCTTCGTGGTCACGATCGGGACCACGGTGGCGAGCTCCCATGTGCCGACCGCCGCCGAGTGGGAGCGGGCCGAGTTCCAGGTCGTACAGGAGGAGTCGCGCCAGGAGCAGATGCAGCAGCTCTGCGAGTCCGGCCAAGGGACCACGGACTTCTGCCAGACCCTGAGCGAGCGGAAGCCCCGCCTCGAGGACTACCTGTTCGGCGTCTTCGTCTTCGAGCGCGAGATCCGCGACCTCGTCTACTTCATGGTGGCCTTCCTCGCGCTCTTCAGCTTTCTGGTGGCGGCCTCGTTCGTTGGCGCGGAGCTGAATTCGGGCGGCATGACGAACCTGCTGCTGTGGCGACCACAGCGGCTCACCGTCCTGGGCACGAAGCTCGGCACCCTGCTCGCTTCAGTGCTTGCGGTAGCCGTCGTCGCCACGGTCGGATACATCGCGTCGTTCTGGGTGATCGCACAGGTCAACGGGCTGCCGGGCGACGTCGACGCGGAGTTCTGGGGCGATCTGGCGATGGTCGTCGTCCGCGGCCTGCTGCTCGGGCTGGGTGCCGCGACGCTCGGCTTCTGCCTGGCCACACTGGGCCGGCACACGGCCGCGGCGATGGGTGTCGTGGCTGGGTACGCGATCGTCTGGGAGGTCGGCGCGCGCATCGTGATGGAGGTCGTCGAGACCGGCCGGCCCGAGACGTTCATGCTGTCCACCTACCTGGGCGCGTGGATGGACGGCCGCGTCACGTTCTACGACGGGCCTTGCGTAGGGTCCTTCGCGGAATGCTCCTACTCGCTGACCTGGGCACACGGCCTGATCGTGCTGACAGCGTTGGTGGCCGTGGTGGCGGTCGGCGCATTCGCGTCCTTCCGCCAGCGCGACCTGGCATAAGCGAGCGCAGCGCTTACACCGTCGACCCGAACACCTCGTCGCGCGCCGCGTGAAGGCCGGTGAGCAGAGCACCCTTGAGCACCGGCTCCTCGGCCACCTCGCTCACCACGACCCGCGGCGCCACCAGCGTGATCGCGGCGACCTCGTGCTGTACCCGCTCCGCCAGCGCGCTGCCGCCCGCCTGGCCGACCTCGCCGGAGAGCACGACGAGCGGTGGGTCGAGCACCACGCACGTGCTGGCCGACCCCGAGCCCCAGCCGGCGGCCCACCTCGTCGAGCACCGGGCCGCCTTTGGTGCCGGCGGCGAGGGCGGTGCGTACCGCCTCGGCCGCGCTCGCGGCCCGGAAGCCGTGCTCGCGCGCGACCGCCCGCACCGCGTCGGCGGCGGCCACCTGCTGGAAGGCGCCCTTGGACCGCCGGTACGCGTCGCGCGGGATGGGCGCGCCCGGCACCGGCAGGTATCCGATCTCACCGGCGGCGCCGGTGCTGCCCTGGTGCAGCCGACCGCCCAGCATGATCGCGAGGCCCACGCCGCCGCCGATCCAGATGAGCACGAAGTCGTCGACGCCCTTGGCCGCGCCGTCGTGCGCCTCGGCGACGGCGGCGAGGTTGACGTCGTTGCCGAACACGACGGGCGTGTGCAGGTCTTCGCGCAACGCGGCGAGCAGACCGCGGTGCCAGCGGGGCAGGTTCCACGCGAACGTGATGTCACCGGTGCCGGGGTCGACGAGGCCGGGAGTGCCGAGCACGACCCGCTTGACGGTGCCCAGGTCGGCTTTGGCGCTGCTGGCGGCGCGCACGACCGCGTTGTGCACCACGCCCACCGGGTCGTCGGTGTCCTTAGTGGACTGCTCGACCCGACCGACGACCGTGCCGGTGATGTCGGCACAGGCGGCCACGACCCCGTCGGCATCGACCACCACGCCGACGACGTGGGCGCTGCTCGGCGTCACGGCGTACAGCTGGGCGTTGGGACCGCGGCCGCCGGCCTGCTCGCCCACGCGCGTCACGAGCCCGCGCTCTTCTAGCCGTTCGACGAGTTGCGAGGCTGTCACCTTGCTGAGACCGGTTAACTCACCGAGCTGTGCCCGGGTAAGGGGGCCGCGGGATAGCAGGAGCTCCAGCGCGGCGCGGTCGTTGAGCGCGCGGAGCAGACGCGGGGTGCCGGGCAGGCGCGGGGAGGCCATGTACCGTCCTCTAGTACTAAAGAAACCTTACAGTTTGACCTTACCGACTTAACCGAGTAAGCCGTAGCGTAGTCCCGCGGAAGCATGGGTGCGGTCATCCGGCCGGCCGGGGGGATACTCGCTAGAAAGGGGAGCACACAAGGTGTCGACCGATCCAGGGCTACGCCGGCTCGCGCTACACACACTGCTGGCCGCCTTTCCTGGCACGACCGCGCCGCCATGGGCCCTCGACCTTGTCGGCGAAGGGCTGGCGGGATACACGCTCTTCGGATTCAACATCAACAAGGCTACGCAAATTGCGGCGCTCGCGGGTGCCCTGCGCGGCGCGCGATCCGACGTACTGATCGCGATCGACGAGGAGGGTGGGGACGTCACCCGGCTCGCGCACGCGACGGGGAGCCCGTATCCCGGCAACGCCGCACTGGGCGTGGTGGACGATCCGGACCTGACCCGGCGGATATATCAGGCGATCGGCAATGACTTGGCCGGCACCGGCATCAACCTGAACCTCGCACCCACCGTCGACGTCAACACGGCCGACGACAACCCGATCATCGGCACCCGGTCCTTCGGCGCCGTCACCGAACGGGTTGCCGCGCACGCCGCCGCGGCCGTCGCGGGGCTCCAGGAGGCCGGTGTCGCCGCTTGTGCCAAGCACTTCCCCGGCCACGGCGCGACCGTCGCCGACTCGCACCTGGAACTGCCCACCGTGGACGCGCCGCTCGACCTCCTGCGCACCCGGGACCTTCCTCCGTTCCGGGCCGTGGTCGATGCCGGAACGCGCGCGGTCATGAGCGCGCACATCCGGGTGCCGGAGCTCACCGGTTCGGCTCCGGCGACCTTCAGCCGGGCGGCACTGGTCGACCTGCTCCGCGACGAGCTGGGCTTCACGGGCGTGGTGGTCACCGACGCGCTGGAGATGAAAGGGGCCGCGCTAGCGGCTGGCGGCACCGCGCGGGCCGCGGTACCCGCGCTGCTGGCCGGTGCCGACCTGCTCTGCATCGGCGCGAGGGTCGACGCGGCGCTGGGGGAGGGGGTCGCAGGGGAGATCGCGCCGCCCCTCGCCGGCGCCCGCCTGCCGGCGGCACGGGTCGAGGACGCCGCGGAGCGGGTCGCCGCGCTCGCCGCGTGGGCCGCACGGCCCGCGCCGGGCGTCTCAGCGCCGGATCTCGGGTACGCCGCCGCGCGTCAAGCGGTACGCGTGGAGGGCTCGCTCGATGGGGCCGGCGTTCCCCTCGTCATACAGCTCGTGTCCTCGTCCACCATCGCCGAGGGCCGGGTGCCCTGGGGGCTCGGTCCGCACCTCAATGGCCCGGAGCACCTTCGTGTGGTGGCCGCCGAGACCGACACTGCCGAGATGTTGGCCCGGGCCGGCGACCGCCCGATCGTGGTCGTCGGGCGGCACGCCCACCGGGTGCCCGCGGCCCGCGCGCTGATCGAGGCGCTGGCCGTCAAGCACCCGGTCGCGGTCGTCGAGATGGGCTGGCCGTCGAGCTGGCGTCCTGTGGGCGCGCGGGCGTTCGTCACCACCTTTGGCGCGAGCCACGCCAACGGCAGGGCAGCGGCGGAAGCGCTCGGACTGACCGGAAGTCACGGAGAGTAGTTGGTCCGTACTCGGCCGAACGGCTCAATTCGCCCCTTCTCCTCTTGAAACGCGATTTAGCACCACGTAGCGTTACGACGCAGTAAGCCACGGCCTGGGGAAACCAGCGGGCCGCGGGCCCGGCACCCCCCGACCGGGCCCGCGGTTCTGCGCTCGCGGTGAATCACTTCGCATATGGGACGCCTAGGCGACAAAGGCGTTGACAGAGCACCGGGACCTTTGAGATCCCAAAGGGTATGACGCACCCCGCGCCGACCTTCGCGGTTCCGCGCCCCAAGAAAGCCACCGGCTGGCGGGAACTCGTGGTGGCCCGCGCCAGCTACCTCCGCGCCCAACTCCTCGCCGTCCAGGACACCGAGGGCTGGGACCGGGTCGCGCCGGCCGTCGAAGGGCACCTCAAAGCCGCCATCGACGCGGCGATAACGCGCGGCCACTGGTGGACGCGCTTCCACGACTGGTGGAACGGCGCGCTCGTCGACGCGGCCTGGATCAACCTGCACAACGCGGAGTTGCTGCTCGTCTCCGTGCAGCCGCCCGAAGACCTGAACACCGGGCGGCACGCCGTCGTTGGACTTGTCGAGCGGACCCTCGCCGCCGACGACCGCCGACGCGCCGAGGCGAGCCGCCGGCTCATCGACGAATGGGGCGACACCAGCCGGGTCAGCGCCGCCGACCGGTCGGCGTACCGCACAGCGCTCCAGTGGGCCTTCATCGCGTCCGACGAGCAGTACACGCGGGTGCGCAGCCTGCGCAACGTCATCCTGGCGACCACGGTGATGCTCTTCCTACTTGCCGCCGGGCTGGCCGCGCTCGGGGTATGGCAGCCCTCCACCATCAACCTCTGCTTCGACGGCGCCCGGTGCCCCACCGGCCGGGATGGTCAGCCGAGCGGTGGCGACATCGCGCTCGTCGAGTTCCTCGGATTGGTGGGCGGTGCGCTCAGCGCGATGGTGTCGATCCGCGGGATGCGCGGCACGTCCACGCCGTACGGGGTACCCGTCGCCCTCGCGCTGCTGAAACTGCCGGCCGGCGCGCTCATATCGCTCACCGCGCTGCTCCTGCTCGCCGGGAGGTTCCTACCTGGACTGTCCGCCTTGGACAGCACACAGCAGATAGTCGGATACGCCATCGTGCTCGGGTACGCCCAGCAGCTCGTCACGCGCATGGTCGACCGGCAGGCACATAGCGTGCTCAACCGCATACCCAGCTCCGAGTCTGGCCGCATCGACCCGGAAGCGGTGGTGCCACCGCCTTCCCCGCCGCCCACACCCGAGCCATCGCAACCGCCGCGCGAACCGGGCCGGCCGCTCATCAAGCGCCAAGGCACGCGCGCGGTCGAAAGCTAGGCCCTAAGCGCCGTACACCGACCAACCGCGGTCGGGAAAGCCGGCCGCCTCGGCAACGCGAGCGGAGGCCGTGTTGTCGGGCGCGTGCAGGTAGGTCGGCACCGCGCCCTCATCGAGAATGCGGCGAGCCGCCTGCGCGACCAGCCGTCGAGCCAGACCCCGCCCGCGGGCCTCCTCCTCGGTGCCGACCGCGATCTCGTTGCCGTACTGGTCGTGCCGCTTGATGCCGACGCCCGCCAGGTAGCCGCCCGACGGGGAACGGGCGACCAGGACCTCGCCACCGAACGGGCGCAGCCACTCCGGCACCACCGGATCGTCGACCGGCAGCCACTCCCCGGCATCGGGCAGGTCCTCCGGCCCGAGGCTGTACCGGAACACGCCCCGGTACACGCGGCGGTCGGCGTCCAGCCCTGCCGCCTCCGGCAGCTTCGCCAGCAGGTCCTCCATCGGAAGGTCGGCCAGCGCACGAACGGCGGCCGCGCGGGACGGCGGCACGGACAGCACCGTGCCGACGGGCGTGCCGACACCGACCAGCGGGTGCACGGCACCGTCCCAACCCGGCAACGTGCGCCGCTCCGAGCCGACAACGGTGAGCTCCCGGCCGGGCGGCCACTGGCCGAGCCACGTCACCAGGTGGTGGTACAGGCGCTTGTCGAGCATCGATCAGAACCCTACATGTGACCTGGGCTCTGCGTCGGGGGTGACGGTGATCACGCGGCCTTCATACCGCCGCGGATGTGCGGACGAGCGTGCGGATCTGGCGCAACAGCACCGACAGCGCCGCCAGGTCGGCCCGCGAGTCCCCGAACTCCCCTATCGCGTTGCGGGTCCGGTTGATCGTGGCGGCATTGGCGCGCTCCCACATCCGCACCCGCTCGTCGGGCGGCAGTTCGGGCGGCGTCGACGTCAGCACCTCAGCGGTGAGCGCGGCCAGCGCGGCGTACAGGTCGTAGCGCAGCGCCATCCGGGCCAGCGTTTGCCACCGGTCTTCGCGGGGCAGCAACGAAATCTTCGACAGCAGCTCGTCGACACGGAACTCTTCGGACAGTACGAAGTAGACGGACGCCACCTCGGAGACGTCACGACCGATCGTGTTCGCCGTCTCGACGACGTCGAGCAGGCCGAAGCCGTACACCATGCGGGTCGTGTGAACCGCGAGTTCCTCCGGCAGCCCTCGCGACGCAAGGCCCTTGGCGTGCGACCGCAGCGTCTCCCGCTCGGCGCCGCGGAACAGTACCTCCAGCCGAGGCAGCAGCTCCGACACTCCGAGCCGCAGGCGCCGGATCTCACCCGGCACGTCGAGTGGCGAACGGCGCGACGTGACCAGCCACCGCACCGCCCGGTCGAGCAGGCGCCGGCTCTCCAGGTGGACGATCGTCTGCACCGCCGTCGGCACCTTGTTGTCCAGCGCCTCCGCCGCCGCCCAGATGTCACGCAGGCCGAAGATCTCGCGCACCACCACGTAGGCGCGCAGCACGTCGGCGGGGGACGCGCCGGTCTCCTCCATCGCCCGGAAGACGAACGAGGTGCCACCGCGGTTGACCACCTCGTTGACGAGCTGCGTCGTCACGATCTCGCGGCGCAAGCGGTGGCCCATCATGCGGTCGGCGTACCGGTCGCGCAGCGGCGTCGGGAAGTAGTCGACCAGGACCTCGGTCGTCCAGGCTTCGTCCGGCAGGGCATCGGCGAGGAGCTCCCGCTCCAGCAGGATCTTCACGTACGCCAGCAGCACCGCGAACTCCGGCGTCGTGAGCCCGCCGTCGCGCGCCTCCAACTCCTCGTCGCTCGGCATCGCTTCGAGCCCACGGTCGAGCCCACCGGAGCGCTCCAGCTCCGCCAGCATCCTGCGGTGCACCGGAAGCAGCGACGCCGACTGCGAGCGCGCGTTCGCGAGCGCCTGCGCCTGCTGGTAGTTGTCGCGCAGGACCAGGTCGCCGACCTCGTCGGTCATCTCGGCCAGCAGCGCGTCGCGCTCCGGCGTGGTCAGCTCGCCGTCTGCCACCGCCCCACCGAGCAGGATCTTGATGTTGACCTCGTGGTCGGAGCAGTCGACACCGGCCGAGTTGTCGATGAAGTCGGTGTAGATGTGGCCACCCTTGGCCGCGAACTCGATCCGGCCGCGCTGGGTCAGGCCCAGGTTGCCGCCCTCACCCACCACCTTGCAGCGCAGTTGGCCGCCGGTGACACGGATCGCGTCGTTCGCCTTGTCGCCGACGTCCGCATTGGACTCGTCGCTCGCCCGGACGTAGGTGCCGATGCCGCCGTTCCACAGTAGATCGACCGGGGCCAGCAGGATCGCGCGCATCAGTTCGGCGGGCGACATCGCGGTGACATCGCCGTAGAGGCTCTCATCGAGGCCGAGCGCCGCACGCATCTGCGGCGTTATCGCGATGGATTTGGCGGTACGCGGAAACACGCCACCGCCCTCCGAGATCAGCGCGCGGTCGTAGTCGTCCCACGACGAGCGCGGCAGTTCGAAGAGGCGCCGCCGCTCCACATAGGACGTCGCCGCGTCGGGCGTCGGGTCGACGAAGATGTGCCTGTGGTCGAACGCGGCCACCAGGCGGATGTGCTGCGAAAGCAGCATGCCGTTGCCGAACACGTCACCGGACATGTCACCGACACCGACGACCGTGAAATCCTCCGACTGGGTGTCGAGGTCGAGGTCACGGAAATGGCGCTTGACCGACTCCCACGCGCCGCGCGCGGTGATGCCCATCTTCTTGTGGTCGTAGCCCGCCGAGCCGCCGGAGGCGAACGCGTCGCCCATCCAGAAGCCCCGCGCCACCGAGATCTCGTTGGCGTAGTCGGAGAACGTGGCGGTGCCCTTGTCGGCGGCCACCACGAGGTACGTGTCGTCGACGTCGTGCCGCACCACGTCACGCGGCGGGACGACCTTGCCGCCGACGATGTTGTCGGTGACGTCGAGCAGCGCGCTGATAAACAATCGGTAGCAGGTCACCGCCTCGTCGCGGACTGAGCTTGCACTGGTCGCGACTGCGGGGCTCGCAAGCTCACTCCTCGCGCTCCCGCCTGGCTTCTGCTTCAGGACGAAACCGCCCTTGGCCCCCACCGGCACGATCACCGCGTTTTTGACCATCTGCGCCTTGACCAGGCCCAGCACCTCGGTGCGGAAGTCTTCCCGCCGGTCGGACCAGCGCAGGCCGCCGCGCGCCACCGCGCCGAAACGCAGGTGTACGCCCTCGAAGCGAGGCGAGTACACGAAGATCTCGTACTTCGGGCGGGGCGCCGGCAGGTCCGGAATCGCCTGCGGGTCGAGCTTGAACGCGATGTACGACTTAGGGCGCCCGTCGCTGCCGCGCTGGAAGAAGCTGGTGCGCAGCGTGGCCTGGATGACGGTCAGGTACGCCCGCAGGATGCGGTCCTGGTCGAGGCTCGCCACGTCGTCGAGGCGATGGCGGATCTCGTCGATCAGCTCCTGGCTGCGCTGCTCCCGGTCGGCCGGCGGCTGGCCGGGCGAGAAGCGCGTCTCGAAGAGCCGCACCAGCAGGGCCGCGATCGCCGGGTACGCGATGAAGGTCGACTCCATGTAGTCCTGCGAGTAGACCGTGCCGGCCTGGCGCAGGTACTTGGCGTACGCACGCAGGACCACCACCTGCCGCCAGGTCAGCCCGGCACGCAGCACCAACTCGTTGAACCGGTCGACCTCGGCCTCACCCCGCCACGCCGCCGCGAACGCGTTCTCCACGTGCGGGCGCACCTCGGCGAGCGCCCGGTGCGCCTCCGGCAGCCGCAACCCGAAGTCGTACAGGTAGATCGTGCCGTCGGGGCGGTGCATCTCGTACGGCCGCTCGTCGGTCGCCTCCACGCCGAGCGAGTGCAGCACCGGCAGTACCGCCGAGAGCATCATCGGCTCGCCGTACCGGTAGATCTTGAACCGGACGTCGGCGTCGTCTTGCCGCTTGTGGAACAGGTGCATTTCGAGCTGGCCACGCTCATCGAGCAGTTCCAGCTTCGCGAGGTCCTTCACGGCCTCGTGCGGCGCGTGCTCGTCCTTGTACCCCTCGGGATACGAGTCGGCATACCGCAAGTACAGCGTCTTCGCCTGCTCGTCGCCGAGCTTGCGCTCCAGCACCAGGCGGAAGTCGTCTTCCCACAGCCGGGTCGCGTCGGCGAGTTGCTCGGCGAGCGCGTCGGCGTCGACCGGACCGGGCGGGCTGGTCGGGTCGGTGCGCACGATGAAGTGCACCCGCGCCAGCGTCGACTCGGTCACGCGGGTCGTGTAGTCGACGCCCACACCGTTGAGCTCGCGCAGCAGGATCTCCTGCATGCGAAGCCTGTTTTGCGTGGTGAACCGGTCACGAGGCAGGTAGATGAGGCACGAGATGAACCGGCCGTACCCGTCGCGTCGCAGGAAGAGGCGGAGCTGGCGCCGACCCGCCATACGCAGCACGCCGATCACCGCGCGGTACAGGTCGTCGGTCTTGATCTGGAAGAGCTCGTCGCGCGGGTACGTCTCCAGGATCTGGAGCAGGTCCTTGCCGGAGTGGCTGCGCTGCGACAGGCCCGAGCGGTCGAGCACCTCGGCGACCTTGCGCCGGACCACCGGCAGCTCGCGCACGCTCGTCCGGTACGCCGCGCCGGAGAACAGCCCGAGGAACCGCCGCTCGCCGATCACGTCGCCGGCGGCGTCGAACATCTTGATGCCGATGTAGTCCAGGTACGCCGACCGGTGCACGGTGGCCCGAGAGTTCGCCTTCGTGATGATCAGCAGGCGCTTCTCCAGCACCTTCTCGTACGCCTCCGGCGTCATCGACGACAGCACGCGGGGCGCGGTCTGGTCCTGCCGGAGGATGCCGAGCCCGGTGCCCATCACCGCCTGGAGCACCTTTTCACCCTCGGTGCCGCCGTCGATCAGCCGGTACTCGCGGTATCCGAGGAAGGTGAAGTGGTCGTCGGCGAGCCAGCGCAGCAGGTCGACGGAGTCCGTGATGTCCTTGTCCGGCACCGGTGGGCGGTCTGGCGTATTGCGCGCGGCGGCGAGCTCGTCGGCGATGACGAGCGCGCGGCGGCGCATCTTCGGCCAGTCTTCGACCGCCTCGCGCACATCGGTGAGCACCCGCTGCAGCTCGCGGCGCAACTGCTCGCGGGCGACCGGGTCGCGCACCGGGTCGATCTCGATGTGCATCCAGCTCTCGACCAGGTCACCGACGATCGCGTCGTCGGCCTCGACCTCGGCGGCCACCTCGGCGAGCTTGCCCAGCGGCTCGCGGCGCACCACGATCAGCGGGTGCACAAGCAGGTGCACATCGAGGTGGTGGGCGGTGAGCAGGGCGGTCACAGAGTCGACCAGGAACGGCATGTCGTCGGTGACGGTCTCGATGACGGTGTGGTGGTCGTCTGGGCGGGGCTCGCTGATCCGCAGTTTCAGCTCGCCAGGCACCCGCTGCTCTGCCAACTCGCGGTGGCTGCGGGCGGCGGCCAGCATCTCCTCGGCGGTGTAGCCGACCAATTCCTCATCGGGCGCGAACCGCCAGAACCGGTCGACGAGAGCGGCCGACTCCTGGTCGTCGCCGGCGAGCGCTACGGCTTGCGCGACCAGGCGCTCGGTACTCGGTACCGGCTCCTCGATCTCAGCGTCCTCGACCTCGTCAGGTGGCAACGCGTCTTCGAGAAGACTCGACGCCTTGACCGGACGCCCGATCATGGGTGCACACTCCCCCCTCACCCACACCGTTGTGGGCTGGCTTCGCTATCAGCCTAGTCTGAGTACCCGGGCTCACCAGCACTAGGCATCGGCGGGGCAGAGAACATCACAGCGCTCGTAATACTGTCGAGACCATGCGTGTCACGGGGATAGCGTGCGTAGTACTGGCGGCGGGCACACTGACCGCCTGCTCAGGCGGGGACGGGCCCGACAAGGCGGTCGATGCGTTCCTGGCCGGATGGAAGAGCGGCCAGCTCAACGAGGTCGGATTCGTCGACCCGACCGGCCAGAAGGTGCCCGCCACCGACATCGCCGAGCAGATCAAGTCGCTCACCGGCGAACTGGGCGAGACCCCGCCGGCGCTCAAGCGCGAAGGTGACCCAAAGGTCACCAAAGACATCGCCACCAGCACCGTTACCGTCGATTGGACGCTCCCCGGCGGCGCGCACTGGACGTACCCGACGACGCTCCGGCTGCGGCAGGGCAAAGACGACGCCTGGCAGGTGATCTGGGAACCCAAGATCATCCAGGAGAAGCTCACCACCGGCGACGTGCTCGCGACCCGCCGGCTCACCGCCGACCGTGGCGAGATCGTCGACGCGGCCGGGCAGCCGATCGTCCAGAAGAAACCCGTCATGGTCGTCGGCGTCGAGCCACAGCACATCACGCAGATCGACGCGCTGATCAAAGACCTGGACCGCCTGTTCAAGTCGGTGAACACCGAGGTCGGCATGGCGGACCTCCCCGACACGGTGGCCAAGGCCAAACCAGACGCCTTCGTCGACGTGGTGTCGCTGCGCCAGGAGGTGTTCGCAAAGATCGAGCAGTCACTGCGCGACCTGCCAGGCACCGTGTTCCGGCAAGAGCAGCGATACCTCGCGCCTAGCCGCGAATTCGCACGCGCACTCCTTGGCACCGTCGACCCCGTGCTCAAGGAAGACATGGACAAGAACCCCGGCAAGTTCGTCATCGGCGACCTCATCGGTCACGGCGGGCTCCAGGGCCGGTACGACGAGAAGATGCGCGGCACCACTGGACAATCGGTAGTGGTCACTCGCAAGAACCCCCAGTCCGAAGGCCCCCCGGAGACCGTGGCCGAGGTGTTCCGCAGCGAGCCCAAGGCCGGCACCCCGCTCAAGGTCACCCTCGACCCCAAGGTGCAAAACGCCGCCGACGCGGCCCTGAAGGGCAACCCACGCAACACCGCCATCGTGGCCCTGAAGATCAGCGACGGCTCGATCCTCGCGGTCGCCAACGGCCCCGGCGCCAGCGGCAACAACCTCGCGTTCAACGCCTCCGTGCCGCCCGGCTCAACGTTCAAGATGGTGTCCGCCCTCGGCCTGCTCGACGCGGGCGCCGTCAGCCTGAACGGCACCGTCGACTGCCCCAAGACCCTCAACGTGCCCGGCCGTCCACCGATCAAGAACGCCCACGACATGGTCCTTGGCAAGGTGCCGTTCCGGGTCGACTTCGCCAGGTCCTGCAACACGGCGTTCGCGGCGCTGGCTCCGAAGCTCGGCGACGACGGGCTCGGCAACGCCGGCCGGTCACTCGGCCTCGAAGGAAAATGGGACCTCGGCATCGACGCGTTCACCGGCAAAATCTCCACCGGCGGCTCCGAGGGCGAACGCGCAGCCGCCGCCTTCGGGCAGGGCACCACCGTGGTCAGCCCACTCGCCATGGCCTCCGCAACCGCCGCGGTCGCCCGTGGCCAGTGGCAGCAGCCCAAGCTGATCCTCGACCCGGCACCCGCGTCGACCGCGCCCGCCGGCCCGCAGCTCAAGGCATCCTCCGTCGAGCCGCTCCGCCAGATGATGCGGGAGGTGGTGACCGGAGGCACGGGGACCGCGCTCAAGGACGTCCCCGGCGGCGCGGTGTACGGCAAGACCGGCACCGCCGAGTTCGACAACAACCCCGAGCACACGCACGCGTGGTTCGTAGGCTGGCAGGGCGACATAGCGTTCGCCGTCTTCGTCGAAAACGGCGGCGACAGTACCGCCAGCTCGGTCCCTCTGGCCGAAAAATTCCTCCGCGTCCTCTAACTCACTCCCCACCCCGCCTCTCCCCGCGGCGCGCCCCCCCCGCGCCACGGGCGCGCCCCCGCCCGCGCCGTGCGCGCCCTCCCCACGCCGTGCGGGCCCCCCCCGCGCCGCAGGCGCGCTCTCCCCGCCGATCAAGGGCGAATGCACGTGGTTCGATCTCTTTTCCGCGTGCATTCGCCCTTGATCGATGCGATGTCCCTTGATCGCGGACCCGCCTCGCCTTCCCCAGGCACATCACGGCCATCGGCCGCCCGCCAGGTCGCCGCGCCCGGGCGGCACCGCAAGCGGCCGTCGCGGGTGCTACCGCGCGCGTGCCGGCGCCGTTAAGGTTCTTCGGCGTGATCGAGAACACCACCCGCGCCTCCTACGACGCAATCGCCGCCGACTACGCGGACTTCCTCGCGAACGAACTCGACGACCGGCCCGTCGACCGGGCGATGCTGGCGGCGTTCGCCGAGCTGGCGGGATCGGGGGCACGCGTCGCCGACGTCGGGTGCGGCCCGGGGCGGGTAACCACGCTGCTGCACGACCTGGGGCTCGACGCGTACGGCATCGACCTGTCGCCCGGGATGCTGGCGGTGGCCCGCAAGACGTACCCGCACCTGCGCTTTGAGGAGGGTTCGATGACAGCTCTCGACGTCGCGGACGCCGAGCTGGCCGGCCTCGTGGCCTGGTATTCGATCATCCACATCGCGCCGGATCAGCGCCCGGCGGTGTTCGCCGAGTTCCACCGGGCGCTGGCGCCCGGCGCGCCCCTGCTGCTCGCCTTCCAGATCGGCGACGAGACGCTGCATGTGGCCGAGGTACTCGGCCACAACGTGTCGCTGGACTTCCAGCGGCTACGGCCCGAGCGGATCGCGGAGGAACTGACCGCCGCCGGCTTCGCGATGGCGGCGACGCTGGTGCGCGAGCGCATCGGTCGCGACAGGGTCCAGCAAGCGCTCGTCCTCGCCCACCGCGAAGCGTAGGGCGACCCCGCGATCGGCCGTCGCCGATCAAGGAAGATCGCATGGATCAAGGGCAAATGCCCGTGGTTTTGAGATCGAACCACGTGCGTTTGCCCTTGATCGGCGGCGC
>NZ_JAIBNX010000055.1:32268-40735 GCF_026130045.1 Micromonospora sp. CPCC 205371 | reverse complement strand
CTCTCTATTGTTTTCCTAAGCCCGCTTTGCCCCCCCGACTGGGCAGGCCCGGGCGGCAGGCCCGGGCGGCAGGCCGGCGAGGGGCGGGGCGGCGGGGCCGGGCGGGGTGCGGAGGCAGGCGAGGTGGGCGGGGCGGGGCGGGCTATTGGTTGGCGAGGGTGAGGGTTCGCTCGCGCTGGTATGGGCAGCTGGCGGCATCGAAGGCCGCGGCGGCCGCGAGCATCCGCTCCCGGTCGGCGTCGAGCAGGGCCTCTGCCCGCTCCAGCAGTGCGGTGGCGATCGGGTTGCCGGCGACGACCGTACGGGCCGCGGCGATGCGGTCGCGGGCGTCGGGGCTTCCGGTCAGGGCGGCCGCCTCGGCGCGCAGCGCGACGTACCAGTGCCGCCACACCCAGATGGCCCATTCGTCCATCTCGTCGGGCTCGGCCGCCAGCACCGCCTGGGCCCGGTCGGCCTGGCCGTGGTGCAGCAGGACGATCGCGTCGAACACCGCGCTGTACCCGGACTTCTGCTCCGGCGCGATGTCGAGCTCGTCGACGATGGCCAGCCACCGGGCTCTCGCCTCGCCCTCACCGCGCAGGCCGTGGACCATCGCCACGGCGGCCGCCGCCATGCCGAGGTGGGGCGCGTGCCGGCTGCCCGAGCGCTCCCAGGCGTCGAGAAACCGTCTGCTGCCGGCGAGCACGCTGTCGACGTTGCCCGCGAGCGCGTCCGCCACCAGCAGGCGGGACGTGGCGAAGTCACCGCGCTCGGCCAGTAGCGGCAGGTCGCGAAGCTGCTCGCCCCACCGGCGGGCCCCGGCCAGGTCGCCCACCCCGACGCAGGTCTCGGCCGCCTCGGAGAGCGCGTTGGCCCGCTCGTGCGCGCTGGCCGGCGTCACCGGCACCGAGGCGAGCAGTTCGACCCGGCGGCGCGTCGTGCCAGCCGTGGCGAAGGTGTCACCCGCCCAGCATTGGACAGCGGTGAGCGCGTCGAGGGCCGCGCTCAGGGCCAGCGGATCGCCGGTCCGCTGAGCCAGGTCGACGGCCCGCTCGGCGCGCGCGATCGCGCCCGTCAGGACCGGTTCGTGGCTTTCGGCGAGCACTCCGCACTCGGCCAGGGCCACCGCGGCCCGGGCGGCGGGGTCGTCGCCGGCCAGCTCGCGCGCCTCGGCGTGCAGCGCCGCCGCCTCGCCCGGCGCTGGCGGCTGGGCGAACGTGCCGGAGAACCGGTAGACGGTGGCCGCGGCGGTCGCCAGGTCGCGGGCCGCCGCGGCGGTGCTCCCGGCGTTACGGGCGGTGTCGGCGGCGGCGCGGTACAGCCGGTACATGTCCTCCCCGCGCATCCGGCAACCGGCCACCGCGGCGGCGTACCGGAGCGCCGACCCCGCCGCGGCCGGGTCGCCGGCGAGCGGCGCCGCCTGCTCGTACCGCTGCTGGGCCTCGCCGACCAGGTTCCGGGTGAAGGTCAGCTCGGCCAGCGACAGTGCCAGCTCGTAGGCGTCGGCACGGTGATCGGGCTCGCCGGCCGCCCAGCCGAGAGCGGCTCGGATGTCGTCGGCCACCGCGTCGAACCCGGCTCGCCACGCTCCCGTGCCCGGCGAGGCGTCCCGTGCCAGCTCGGCGGCGCTCGCCAGGCACCAGCGCGCGTGCCGATACCGCACCTCGTCGAGCTCACCAGCACTGGCCATCTGCTCCACGCCGTACTGACGGATGGTCTCCAGCGTGCGGTAGCGGGTGCCGCCGGGCGACGGCGCCGCCGTCAGCAGGCTCTGCTCGGTGAGCCTGGCCAGCCCGCTCATCACCTCGGCCGTGTCGATCGGCGCGAACCCGGCGACCTGCCGGGCGGCGTCAGGGGTGAACGGGGCCACGAAGACCGCGATCCGGCGCAGCAGCGTGCGGTCGGCCGGCTCCAGCAGCGCGTGGCTCCAATCCAGCATGGCCCGCACCGACCGGTGCCGGTCGGCGGCGCGGGCACCGCCGGTCAGCAGCCGGAGCTGGTCGGAGAGCACGCCGGCGAGCCCGTCCAGGCCGAGCGTGGGCAACCGGGCGGCGGCCAGCTCGATCGCCAGCGCCACGCCGTCCAGCCCCCGGCAGATCTCGGCCGCTTGGGCGCGCTGCTCCGGCGCCACGGGCCAGCCCACCGCCGCGGCCCGTTCGAGAAGAAGCGCCACCGCGTCCGAGTCGCCGTCGCCGTCCAGCGACAGCGGCGGGATGGGATGCACGCGCTCGAACGGCACCATCAGCCGGGCACGGCTGGTGGCCAGTACGGTCAGCCGCGGGCAGCCGGTGAGCAGCCGCTCCAGGAACAGCGCGACGCCGTCCCGCACGTGTTCGCAGTTGTCCAGTACCAGCAGGACGTGCCGGTCGGCCAGCGCGGCGACCACCGACTCGTCGATGCCCTGGCTCTGCTGCTCACCGATGCCGACCGCCGCGGCCACCGCCGCGCCGACCATCGCCGGGTCGGTGACCGGTACCAGGTCGACGAACCACACACCGTCGGCGAAGTCGGCCTCCGCCTGCGCCGCGACCGCCAGCGCCAGGCGGGTCTTGCCCACCCCGCCGGGACCGACCGCGCTCACCTGCCGGTGCAGCTTGACCGCCTCGGTCAGCGCCGCCCGCTCGGATGCCCGGCCGACGAACGACGTCACCGGTGCGGGCAGCCCCAGGGCCGGCTTGCCACCGCGCGCGGCCCGGCCCCACTCGGTCGCGAGCTGCGCGAGCGCCCGCCGGTCCGCCGCGCCGAGCTTGCGTAGCAGCGAGGACACGTGGGTCTCGACCGTGCGCACGGAGATGTACAGCCGCGCGCCGATCTCCGCGTTGCTGAGGTGCTCGCCGAGCAGGGACAACACCTCGGCCTCGCGGCCCGAAATCCCCGCCTGAGCTGCCACGGGGTCCATCCTGCCGCATACGTAGGCCCGACTCCGTGGTGGTCCCCGTAGTCACCACGGATGTGGGCGCACCGCCTCCGGGGCGATGCTGAATGCGTCGAAACAACCACGACTTTTCAGGAGCAATCATGATCAAGACCGTGCTGCACCCCGTATCGGACCTGGCGGCGGCCAAGGCGGTGTACACCGCTCTGCTCGGTGTCGAGCCGCAGACCGACAGCACCTACTACGTCGGCTTCGAGGTCGACGGCCAGCAGATCGGGCTGGTGCCAGGCGGCGGACCGCAGGGCATGACCTCGCCGGTGGCCTACTGGCACGTGCCGGACATCGAGGCGAAGCTCGCCGAGGTGACGGCGGCGGGCGCCACCGTGAAGGAGCCGGTGCGCGACGTCGGCGGCGGCCGCGTGGTGGCCACCATCACCGACCCCGACGGCAACGTTCTCGGCCTGCTTCAGGACAGCTGACCCACCTTCACATAAAGGGAGAAACTGACATGACCGCGAAGAAGTCCGCCAAGACCACCGCCGCTGCCACCAAGGCGTACGACGGGTTCACCGAAGAAGAGCGCGCCGCGATGAAGGAGCACGCGCAGGAGCTGAAGACCGCCGCCCGCCGCGGCTCCCGCGACGCCAAGGCCGCCGGCGAGAGCGACGTGCTCGCCAAGATCGGCGAGATGACGGGCGCGGACCGTGCCCTGGCCGAGCAGATCCACGCCATCGTCAAGGCCAACGCGCCGGATCTCACACCCAAGCTCTGGTACGGGATGCCCGCCTACGCCAAGGACGGCAAGGTCGTCTGCCACTTCCAGCCCGCGCAGAAGTTCAAGACGAGGTACGCCACCTTCAGCTTCAGCGACCTCGCCAGCCTCGATGACGGGACCATGTGGCCGACAACCTTCGCCCCCAAGGAGCTGACCGCCGCCGACAGGCGGAGGACCGGCACGCCCGTCAAGCAGGCGGTGAACTGAGCACGGGCTCAGCTCGGCCCGCACGCCGCGCGGCGTGCGGGCCTAGTAGCGTCGACTCGATGGTGGGCGTGCTGGACCGGCGGGTCGACGGGTACGTACGACACGTGTTCGACGGCTCCGGATACCTGCTGGGCCGATTCGTCTGCCCACCGGACGCGGACCGGTGGGACTCGGTCAACTGGATCGGCGGCCAGCCGCACGTGGTGGTCCCCGATACGGCGGTGCGGCTGATCCCGGACGGCGACGAGGCCTACGTGTCCACCGTCAACCACGGGCTCGTCTACGACCGCGACGTGCACTTCCGCCGGCGGCTCGTCAGCACCGAGGGCGACCGTTGCACGTTCGCGATCGTCTCCGACGACCTCGCCGCCGAGCTCGGCATCGAGCGTCCACAGCGCCGCGGCAGGCGGCCGCGCCTGCGGTACGGCTCGTGCGGCGCCCGCGCCTACGCCCTGCTGCACCAGGCGCACACCGCGCTCGCCGACCCGGCGGTCGACCTGCTCGCGGTCGACGAGGCCGTGCTGTCCGTGCTGCGGCACGTGACCGACCGGGTCGCCGGTGCGCCGCAGGCCGGCAGCGGGCCGTCGCGGCCGGCCACCGCCCGGGCTCGGCGCCAAGCCGTCGAGCAGGTCAAGACGCTGCTTGCCAGCGACCCGTCGAAGCCGTGGACCTTGGCCGAACTCGCGGCCGGCGTGCACTACTCGGCCTACTGCCTGGCCCGCATGTTCCGCGCCCACACCGGTTACGCCATCGCCGCGTACCGCCGGCAGCTGCTGCTGCGCGCGTCGCTGCGAGACGCGGCCGCCCCGGGTGCGGACCTGTCCAGCGTCGCCGCCGCGTACGGCTTCAGCAGCCACAGCCACTACACCCGGGTGTTCCGGCAGGTCTTCGGTTGCACACCGTCGAAGGCGCGAGCGGCCGGCTTTCAGGTGCTGACGAGGTAGACCACGTCGCCCACCGCCGCGGAGAGCAACAACTCGATCCGCCCGTCGCCGTTCACGTCGCCGAGCCCGACCGCGTCGTACCCGAGCGTCTCGCCGGCGTTCTGGCTGGCGTAATCGAACAACTTCCGCCCGGTCCGTCCGGAGTAGACGATGACCCGGCCAGCCTGTGGCGCGGCCGCGCTGCTGGCATACAGGCCCACCACGACGTCGGCGTGACCGTCGCGGTCGACATCGCCGGCTGACCGGCCCGGACCGGCTCCGTCACCGGGTTGCTCGCCCCGGAACAGGTGCAGCAGCCGGCCGGTGTGCCCGGAGAACACGTACGCCTGCCCGAGGGGGGTGCTACAGCCGCCGGCCGCGTCGTCGGCGCAGAAGTCACCGACGTACACGTCGTTGCGTCCGTCCCGGTCGACATCGCCGGCGCTGGCGACGAAGAACCAGCCAAACTCCGCCGATTGCCGGTTGCCGGCCAGAGTGTGCCGCAGCCAGCCGTGCCGGCCGTCGTACACGTAGGCGAGGCCGCGGTCGCCTGGTCCGGCGTCCTTGGCGCCGATGACGTAGTCCGGGCGCCGGTCGCCGGTCACGTCACCCAGCGCACCGGTGCCCCACCCGAAACCGTCGCCGGCCGCCCGGCCGTCGTGAACCCGCAGCACCCCGCCCGTCCGCCCGGACACGACGTACGCGCGCCCCGCGTCGGCGCCGTACCGTCCGTCGTGGCAGGGCGCGCCGATGAGCAGGTCGGCCCGACCGTCGCGGTCCACGTCGCCGGCCGCCGCGACCGCCGCGCCGAACTGGTCGCCCGCCGCCTCGCCGCCGACCCGCAGCAGCAACGCCCCGTCCGCGCCGGAGTACACGTAGGCCCGACCGGTGCGGGGCACGTCGGAGCAGGCCAGCGCGCTCACACCGGTGGCACCCACCACGATGTCGGCGACACCATCGGCGTCCACGTCACCGGCGTCCGCCATCGCGTATCCGTGCCGGTCCTCCGCCTCGCCTTCGAACCGGTACAGCAGCGCCCCGGTCCGTCCCG
Organism: Micromonospora sp. CPCC 205371; assembly: GCF_026130045.1. Lineage (GTDB taxonomy): Bacteria > Actinomycetota > Actinomycetes > Mycobacteriales > Micromonosporaceae > Phytohabitans. The sequence goes on along the minus strand of NZ_JAIBNX010000055.1, from coordinate 34,925 downwards.
ACACCACGTCCGTGTGCCCGGCGGCCGTGCCGGCGGCGTCCCGATGGAACGGTGCGCCGATGATCGCCTCGCGCGCGCCGTCGCCGTCGATGTCCGACAGCTCGCTGACGGCGAACCCGAACCGCTCTCCCGACTGATCACCTCGCCACGTGTGCGTGAACGTCGGTTCCGCCTGTGCGGCACCCGCCCGCGCCGCCTCCACGCCGGTGGCCGCGACCGCCAGCGCCCCCACAGCCAGCCCGCCCAGCACGCGGCGCGCCCACATCGTCGGTGACATCTCGTCCCGCCCCCTCCCCGGCGGCTCTCCGTCGTCCGCCGATGCGCCGACGCTAGGAGCCGCCCCGAGACGGCCGCTGTCACGATCGTGCCCACTTCGCCGATCGCGCCGTCAACCGACGCCGGAATGACCCGGCGAAAGGCCGGGTCATTCCTTGCGCTCAGTCGTTCCGCTCGACGTGCAGCTCCCAGCTACCCAGCGTTCCGGTGAGTGCGCTGTTGTTCGCGAAGTCGAACAGCCGCCACTCCACCGTCACGGTGTGGGTGCCGGGTCCATTCACGAGAGTGCAGGCCTGGAGCGCGTCGGACTGGCCGGCGTCGGTCGTGAAGGCGACCGCGCCCGGCGGCAGCACCTGGCCGTCGACCAGGATACGGACCTGCATCGCGTCGACGACCGGATTGAGGACGTTGGGCTGACCGTCCAGCATGGCCTCGCCGGTGAAGGTCACGATCAGCTGGTCGGTGTCGGCGGCGGCCGCCGGTCCGTCGACCTCGACGGACGCATCGGTGACCTGCACGAAGCCGGCGTTCTCGCCGATGGTCTCGGCCGCGGACTTGGTCAGGACCGCGGCCTCCAACTGCGCCTTGCCCTCGCACAGGTCGAGGTCTTCGGGGGCGGTGAGAGCGTGACCGACGGCGGCTCGCGCCGGCCCGGCTGCCGCGCTCGCATGGCCCACCGCCACCGCGCCGAGGGCGAGCGCCGCCAGCGCCGGGATCAGGAACAGCTTGCGCTTGCCTGGCATACCCATGATGCCTACTTTCCGTTGCCTGGGCCGCGATCTGCGGTCCATGGCGACAGTCGCACCAGGCGGTCAGCGTGGCGTCACGGTGATGTCAGGCCGCCTGGCTCCCGGCGAGGTCGGTGCAGTACGCGATGGTGGCGTCGTCCGCCGCTACCGCCTGGCTGGCCTCGGCCTGCCGGACGCGCGCGATGACCTCGGCGGGCCCGCTCGAAGCGAGGAGCGCCAGTACCTCCGGCCAGCCGGCGAGCCCGAACCGGTCCACGATCCGGCTGGCACCGTTGCTGAGCAGGGCGGCGCCGGTCAGCTCGGCGAGGGAGCAGCTTCCGGTGATCGCCTCGGCTGCCGCCCGCGGATCCTCCTTGGCCACCCAGTAGCCGCCCGGCCGGTTGCGGTTGGCGCGCATCACTCGGGTGCCCTCGCGGCTGACCTGCTCGTACTCGGCGCTGCCCTCGCCCAACGCCGCCAGCGCGGACCGGTACGGCTGGGCGAGCGCCACCTCCCTGTGGTCGGAGACGGCGAGCGGCGCCCCGGCTCGGTCGAGGACGGCGACCGCGTCACCGAGCACGAGGTAATCGGCGTGGCCGTCGCGCAGGCGCAGGATGCCCACGGTCGCCCACGGGCTCCTGGGATCGGCGAGATCGCAGGTGGCCCGGTGTGCGTCCGCCACCCGCTCGATGGCCTCGGCGAGCAGCGCCGCGAGGGTCCGATCGGCGCCGAGCGGCAGCAGGCCGACCAGTTCCGTTCCGAGGCGGTACGCGTGCCAGGCGGTGCCGTGCCGGCAGACCAGCTCCATGCCGGAGACCCCACCGGCGCCGTCGACCAGTACCGCCGCCGTGGGCACGGCGCCGACGAAGTCCTCGTTGACACGGCCGGCCCGACCCGCCGCCACACTCGCCATCGCAACCCGCACGCGATCAGTATCGGTCGGCGAGCCAGCGGCCGAGCCCACGCATCCGGTCGGTGAGCGATTCCGGCTCGATGACGTCGACGTCGAGGTTGAGGTAGACGAGCCAGCGGGCCGCCCAGTCGAGGTCGTCGGTGCCGAGGTGTAGCTCGCACTCGTCGCCGTCGTCGACCACGGTGGCGACGCTCGGATCGACGAGCTCGCGGACCAGGTCGGCCGAGGTGTGCACCCGCACCCGGACGCGGTGGCGCCACGGCCCCTGCGCGAGGGTGTCGGACACGAACGCGACCGCGTCGGGTGGGGGCTCGGGCACCGGGAAGCGCGTCCCGAGCGGCTGGACGTGATCGATGCGGTCGAGGGCGTACACGGTCCAGTGCGCGGCGCCGCGCGGGCAGGCGACGAGGTACCAGTACCGGCGCAGGGTGACGAGCCGGTGTGGCTGCACCTCCGCCGGCGTGGCGTGCGCGGTGTCGTGGCGGCGATGCCGGATGCGGATGGCCTCGTTCGCCCGGCAGGCGAGCGCGGCCGGGACGAGCACGTCGCGGCCGGCGCGGCGGCGGGATCGCTCGGACGGTGCCTGCACCTCGGCGAGCGCGGCGAGCCGGGCCCGCCAGCGCGACGGTACGACCTGGGTGAGCTTCGCCAGAGCGGTGGTCGCGGCGGCGTCGAGGGCCTCGGCGGCGGGCGCCCCGCGCAGGCCCGGCGCGGCGGGGGGCCCCTCGTCCGCGCCCGGC
>NZ_JAIBNX010000055.1:18345-32258 GCF_026130045.1 Micromonospora sp. CPCC 205371 | reverse complement strand
CCCCCGGCGGCCCCCCCCGCGCGCAGCCGGGGGGCGCCGGCGCCCCCCCCGCCCGCGTCGAGCACCGGCGGCGGCATCGTGCGGCCGGCCGCGACCCGGTAGCCACCGGCCCGGCCGGCTTCGGCGCCGATGTGGTAGCCGAGCTCGCGCAGGTGCGCGACGTCGCGCCGCGCGGTGCGTTCGGTGACGCCGAGCCGGGCCGCGAGCTGGGTGGCCGAGATGCCCGGGTGCGCCTGGAGCAGGGCGAGCGTCTCGAGACGGCGGTTGGTGGTGCTCATACCCTGACAGTATCTGTCTGGGTAGGGTGCCAAGCTGGACTCATGACACAGAAATCCGTGACGCAGACATCGCTGCTCAGCCCCGACGGGTTGGTCCAGTCGCCGGCGTTCAACCACGTCGCCGTGGTGCCGCCGGACGCGACCACAATCTACGTCGGCGGCCAGAACGCCGTCGACGGCACCGGCACCCTCGTCGGCGGCGACGACGTCGCCGCCCAAGTCCGCCAGACGATGGCCAATCTGCACGTCGCGCTGACCGCTGGCGGTGCGACCGTCCATGATCTGTGGTGGAGGACGTCCGGCCTGGTGGCCGGCGGGCCCCCCCCGGCGCCCTGCCCGGCCGCGCCCGCCGCGCTGGCCGGGGCCGCGCCGACGGTCGTCGTCGCGCGGGTGGCCGGTTTGGCGGTACCGGGAGCGCTGGTCGAGGTCAGCGCGGTCGCGGCGGTGACACCGTGAACGCGGGATGGCGGCGCTCCGAGGTGGGACGCACCCGCGACGCCGGCTGGCAGATCGGGGTGTCGAAGACGATCGACCGGCCCATCGAAGACGTGTGGGCCTTCCTCATATCGCCGGCGGGCACCGCGATCTGGCTGGGCGACGGCGTCACCGTCTCACCGGAACGCGGCGAGGGCTACGAGACCGCGGCCGGTGTGCGGGGCGAGACCCGCAGCTTCCACGAGCTCGACCGGATCCGGCTCACCTGGCAGCCGCCCGACTGGTCGCACGACACGACACTGCAACTGGTGGTGACGTCGGCGGGCGAGGGGCGCACCAGGCTCGGCGTCCATCAGGAAAGGCTGGCCGGCGCCGCTGAACGGGAACAGCAGCGCCGGCACTGGCAAGCCGTCGTCAACGCGCTCGTGGCAGCGTTGGACCAGCTCAGCTGAACGCCTTCACCTCCAGCAGGCCGACGGAGAAGTTGGGTGCGCTCTGCAACACCACGCGAAGGCGCGTGGTGTTCACGGCGGTGAAGTTCACGGTGTTGTACTGGTTGGCGGCCACCGGATACCCGCTGGCGCCGGGCACGTCCACATAGGAGCTGCCGTTCCAGTACTGTAGGCGCCACGACGCGGGCAGGTCGATTCCCTGGTTGTCGTCGAAGAAGTACACCTGCGCCTGCCGTAGCGATTGCGCCGACGACCAGGTCAGCTCCGCCCACTGCTCGCCCTGGTTCGGCCACGTGCCCCAGCGGTTGCCCTGGTTCGGCGCGCCGATGTTGGAGCTCGCCGGGTCGCCACCGGTGTTGATCGCCGCGCAGCTCTCCCACGACGAGGTGAACGAGCACGAGGCGGTCGCCTGCGTGGCGAGGTTTCCGCCGGGGTTGGGGTTGCCGCCCCCGCCGACGGTGAGCTGGAAGGTACGCGTCACCGGGGTGCTGAGGGCGTCATAGTCGCGCAACTCCACCGTGAACGAGTAGGTTCCGGCCGTGTTCGGGGTGCCGCTGATGGTGCCGGTGAAGCGGTCGAGGCTGAGGCCCGCCGGCAGCGCGCCGCCGGTGACCCGCCAGTCGTAGAAGGGCACGCCTCCCTTGGCCGCCAGGGTCTGCTGGTACGCCTGGCCAGTAGGGGCGTTCGGCAGGCTGGTGGTCACAATGGACGGTGCCAGGAACGGCGTGAGGTTGCGGTTCAGCGGCCATCCCGCGTTCTCAGCCACCAGCAGGGCCAGCTTCGTCAGCATCCACCTGCGGGTCGGGAAGAAATGGGTCCAGCCGCCGCTCTGTCCACTGAGGCGGTCCCAGTACGGCTGGGTGCCTGGGATGTGGTAGCTGCCGTCCAGCGCCACGGTGCGGCCCTGGTAGGCGATGACCTCCTGGTCGTTCGCGCCCTGCGTGCTGACGTAGTTGCGCATCCCGGCCCAGTCGCTGTGATAGGCGACGGCGTGGCCGTACTCGTGCATGACCAGCCCGTGCACGTCGAGCACCGACCCGGCGATCTCGGTCTTGTACCAGTCCTCGTCCGCGAGGGACGTGAACAGCTGCTTGCCCGCCTCGTCGTACTCGAAAATCATCGCGGTCGAACGGTGGATCGGGCCGGGCAGCTGCTGCCCGTTGCGCGTGTGATAACGGCCGTTCGCGGCGGGGTATCCGGTGGAGTACGGCGTCTGGATTCCCCGGAAGTACACGTACATGCCGTTGTAGGCCACGTTGTTGGTCACGTTGATGGTGTTCTGCCAGTCGTTGCCGGGCAGGTGGTTGGGTTCGGCACCGGCGGCGACGGTGTCGAAGGGCTGGAGGTCGAAGAACCGGAACCAGTCCTTGACCGCCTCCTCGGCGGCGGTGCGGAAGGCCGCGTTGTTGAAGTACCCGGTGATGTTGTCGTACCGGTAGTCGAAGTTGATCGGGATGGTGGGTTCGAGCGCGGTCTTCTGGTCCTGCTGCACGCGGATCGGCATGGTCTGCACGAGCGTGCTGTTGTCCGCGGCTCGGATGTTGAGCCGCAGCGTGTAGAGCTCGTCGGCGCCGGGCGCGCGCTTGGAGTGGATGGCCAGCTTGAAGGTCTTCTGCTCGGACGCGTTGGCGAAGGTGAGCTGCTTCGTGGCTCCGGTGGCGGTGAGCTGGCTCGGCAGGTCCATCATCAGGCGGGAGGTGCCCTCGGCCTTGAGGTCGATGGTCACCGGGAACGGGCCGCTCGCCGGCGGGCGCACGGTCAATTCGATGTACGGGTTGGCCAGATAGCCTTCCCAGTCGACGAGTTTCACGCCGTAGTCGTTGACTGTTCGGCCGAACCTGTCGACAACCGTGGCCGAGCCGACGGCGTGTGCCGGTGTCGCGACCAGAAGCAACGAGGCGAGCAGCACGAGTACTGCGGGGGCGATGGCGCGTTTCATGTCGGACCTCAGTTCTTGATACCGGTGAGGGTGACCCCTTCGATGAAGTAGCGCTGCAGGAAGAAGAAGAGCGCGATGATCGGGGCGATGACAGCGGCGGAGGCCGCCATGAGATAGCCCCACTGGGTGATGTAGATGCTCTGGAACGACGCCAGCCCGATGGACAGCGTGTACTTCTCCTCGTCGTTGAGGTAGAGCAGCGGTCCGAGGAAGTCGTTCCAGGTGCCGATGAACGTGAAGATGGTGACGACGACGATGGCGGGTTTGGACAGCGGCATGACGACCATCCAGAACACCCGCCACGGCGAGGCGCCGTCGATGTAGGCGGCCTCGTCCAGCTCGAACGGGATGGTCAGGAAGAACTGGCGCAGCAGGAAGACGTTGAGCACTCCCCCGCCGGCTCCCGCGAACCAGCTGGGCACCGTCAGCGGGGCGATCGTGTTGAGCAGTCCCAGTTCCTGCCACATCACGAACGTCGGTATCAGCGTCACCGCATACGGCAGCATCACGCCGCTGAGCAGTACGGCGAAGACCACGTTGCGACCCCGCCAGCGCAGCCGGGCGAAGCTGAACGCCGCGATCGAGCAGGTGAGCACCGTGCCGAGGACGCTGATGACCGCGATGACCACCGTGTTGAGGAAGTACCGGCCGAACGGTTGCGCCGTCAGCGCGTCGGTGAAGTTCGACCACTGGAACGGATCGGGAATCCACTGTGGAGGCGCGATGAACATCTGGGCGTCCTGCATCAGCGCGCTGCGTACCAGCCACACGAACGGCAGCAGTGTCGGCACCGCACCGGCCACCAGAGCCAGGTACAGCAGTATCCTGCCCCTACTCCTCATCGCCCACCCGCCATCTCGTAGTAGACCCAGCGCCGGGCGTTGCGGAACATCATGAAGGTGACGACCATGATGATCATGAAGAGCACCCACGCCAACGCGCTCGCGTAGCCCATCTCGCTTTCCCGGAACGCCTTGCGGAACAGGTAGTAGACGTAGAACAGGGTGGCGTTGTTCGGACCTCCTTCGGTCATGACGTATGCCTGGTTGAACACCTGGAACGTGCCGATGACGCCGACGACGAGGTTGTAGAAGATGGTGGGAGTCATCATCGGCACTGTCACGTGGCGAAACCGGTGCCACGGCCCGCCCCCGTCCACCGAGACCGCCTCGTACAGGTGCTGCGGCACCCCCTGCAACCCGGCCAGGAAAATCACCATCGTGTTGCCGAAGGCCCACGTGCTCATGATGATCAGCGACGGCACGGCCAGGCTCTCGTCGTAGATCCACATTCCGGTCGGCAGCCCGCCCTGTCGCAGCAACGAGTTGAGCAGGCCGAAGTCCGGGTTGAAGATCCAGATCCAGAGCACCACGTTGGCGATCGCGGGCACGAGCGTCGGCAGGTAGAAGATCGTGCGCCAGACGGGTAGGCCACGCACCCGCTGGTTGAGCAGCATGGCCACGACGAACGCGACGATCAGCGAAAGCGGCACGGCGCCGAGCGTGTAATAGGTGGTGACACTCAACGACTTCCAGAAGAGGTCGTCGCCGGCCAGCGCCGTGTAGTTCCCGGTCCCCACGAACGACAGCGAACCGCCGACCTGCCAGTCCGTGAGGCTGAGACCGAGCGAGGCGACCATCGGTCCCGCCGTGAAGATGAGGAAACCGAGGATCGCCGGCACGGCCATGAGCAGGCCCCAGCGCCGTTCCAGGCGCCGCTGCCCGGAGAGAGCCGCCACTGTGTTACAGCTCCTGGGTGTGCTGCCAGCCCTGCATCCGGCTGGTTATCTTGGGAGCGACCTCCTTGAGCACCACCGCCGCCGGCCGCTTGCCGGTCTCGATCTCCTGCAACGCGGGCGTCAGCACGTCGCTGTTGATGACCGACAGGTTCTTCAACCGACCGCGCAGATCCGGCACGCCGTGGTCCCGCGCGTAGTCGACCACCGCCGTACGGAACTCGGGCGGGTGGGAGTCGTTCTTCGTCCAGGAGTCGATCGCGCCCTGGTCTTCGTAGTATTTGCGCTCCTGGGGCATCCACAGGCCCTGCTTGTAGAGGTCGACGTAGCGCGGGTCGATGTGGAAGGCGAACAGCTCGATCGCCTCCTCCACGTTCTTGCTGCCCGCGAAGACGGCCGAGGCGCCGGCGACCTGGCTGGTCGTGAACGGCTGGTCGTACTTGGGCAGCACGCCGATGCCATAGTCCACTTTGCTCTCGTTCATATCCAGCAGGCTCCAGTGACCGTCGACGATCATGGCCACCCGCTTGGTCTTCAGCAGGATGTTCGTACCCGGCACGTCGTCGCCGGTCGCGGCGAGCTGCCCCGGGCCCGGAGCCACCCGGTGCTTGTAGATGAGATCCTGCAGGTTCTGGAACACCTCGATCGCCTCGGGCGTGTCGAGCAGGCACTTGGTGCCGGTCGGGTCGGCGAAGTCGGCGCCGTTGCTACGCAGGAAGCCGTACCAGGCCGCGGCGTAGGTGATGCTGCTGGAGATGCCGAACTGCCGCACCTGCTTCGCGTTGAAGCCGGACTCGTCGGGGTGCTTGCCGCTCTGGTCGACGGTGAGCTTGTAGGCGTTCTCCACGAGCTGATCCCACGTCCAGGCGCTGGACGCCTGCGCCGGTGGCGTGGAGATGCCCGCCTCGGCGATCGCGGCCTTGCTGTACCACAACAGCTCGATCTCGTTCGCCGTCGCCACCCCGTGCAGCTTGTCCTTGCCGTACCACAGGTAGGCGTCCGGAAGGTAGCTGGCCAGCTGCGGGTACTTGTCGAGGTAGGAGAAGAGGTTGACCAGCTTGCCCTGCTCGGCCAACCGGTACGACATCGCCATCGGGACGTAGCCGACGTCCGGCACGTTTCCGCTGGCCACCAACGTGTTGAGCTTGACGTCGTACTCGTCCGGGGTGAACAGCGGCTTGACCTTCGTACCCGAGTTGCTCTCCTCGAAGGCCTTGAGCATCTTCTCCACGGCCTTCTGCTCGAAGGTCGAACCCCAATACATGAACTGAAGCTGGATGTTCTGCGCGGAGCCCTCGTCGTTTCCGCATGCGGCGGCCAGCGGCACCAGACCGGCGAGCGCAAGCAGGTTCCGTCTTCTCATCGCACATCCTCAGGCTTACGGATGTCGACAAGATCAGCGCAGGGAACGGCAGAGCCGTGCACCTCGGGCGACGTAAGCATCGAACCCCCGGATCGTCGACATCACGAACGGGTGTGACATGCGACGCGGTCGCCCGGTGCGTCGTGGGGAAACGGTAGGACCCCTGATCGACATCTGTCAACCTCCGGGGCCTTACCAGCGGCCGGCGGCCATCCCCATCAGGTGACCCAGCACGCTCTCGCCGGCGGTACGCAGCCCGTCGTGCTCGTGCTCGTTCGTCACCCAGGTGCGCACATTGCCGACCGCCGCCGCGGTCTCCAGCGACAGGCCCGCGTCCACGTACATGTCATCGGCGTAGACGGCGGCACACACCGGTACCTCGTTGGCCGCCAAGCGATCAAGGTCGTACAGGACCGGCCAGTCGGTCGTCTCGGCGAGGATGTCGGCGGCGGCCGCGAACGGCGTGAGCGCGGCGATCTGCTCGAACATCCACGGATACATCATCTCGCCGGTGAACAGCAGCGGGTCGGCGTCCAGCGCGAAGTCACGGTGGTGGTCAATGGCGCGAGCGGCCGCCCACGCCGACGGGGTGCCGCCCTGGCCGTAGCAGTACTCCTGCAGCGCGAACAGCGGCTTGTCGACAAAGCCGGTCAGCCTCATGACCTCATACCGGAAGCTGTCTGACAGCTCAGCACCGTTCCACGCCTCTTCGAAGAGCCAGTGCACCTGCGCGTACCCGTAGCTCATGCCGAACAGGTTGCCGAGCAGGCGGAGCCGCTCGACGCTGAGCCGGTCGCCGTCCGGAAGGCGCACATCCGCGCCTGACAGGTGATCGGCTACCCGGCGCACAGCGGCGGCGTCGCCGGGAAAGGCACGGTAGAACTCGGCATTCTTGGCGCCCACACGCGGGTAGGTGCGGGCGTAGACCTCGTCGGCCGTCGCGGTCAGGCCGGGCAAACCACCGGTGATATAGCACGTGCCCAGACCCTGCGGCGCCGCGGACAGGTACGTCATGGTGACGAAACCGCCATAGCTCTGGCCAAGCGTGTCCCACACGGCGCCTCCGGCGATCCGCTCGCGGAAGACCTCGGCGTCCGCGACGATACTGTCCGCGCGGAAAAGCTTGAGATACGCCGCCAGCTTGTCGGTAGGCATCCCGTGTACCGTCCGCGCGGTGACCGGCGTGCTCAGTCCGGTACCCCGCTGGTCGAGCAGCAGCACCCGATGAGTCTTCACCGCGTGCCCGATCCACCCCTCCGCACGCAGCGGCCGAGGCGACTTACCACCCGGCCCGCCCTCCAGATACAACAACCACGGCAGGTCGTCACCCGCCCGGTCCGCGGCCACCACCTCGCGAGCGAAGACCTGGATCGTCTCCCCTCCCGGCCGCCGATGGTCCAACGGAACGTCGACAGTGTGCGACCTGAAACGCAGCCCCGGATGAGCGATCACCCAGCCACCCTATTCCGACAGACCCCACCGCTCTCCCCCCGCCTCCCGCGTCTGGCCCCGCGCGGCCCACGGCCGACAGCGCAGCTCACGGCGACGGCCGCGGCGGCCCGGCGGCGGCCGGACGCCGGCCGCCCGCCGCGCCCGCCGATCAAGGCCAAATGCACGCGGTTCGATCTCATTTCCGCGTGCGTTCGCCCTTGATCCATGCAAATTCCCTTGATCGGGGCCGGCCCTCGCGGGCCCGGCAGCCCACCTGGACAGCGACCTCCTCCGAACAGCGACCGCCGCCAGAACAACGGCCGTGCCGGGACGACTCCGCCACCGTGACAACCCCGCCCTCGCGACAAGAACGCGCGGGACAAGAACGCGCGGGACAAGAACGCGCGGGACAAGCGCCGCGGCTGCACTCCGCCACAGCCGGGTCGGCACCGCGCCGGCCCGCCGCCAGCGGCGAAGCGGCACCGCCCGCCGCCCCTGCGAGCGCGTCGCGCGGGCCAAGCCAACATCGCGCCCGTCTGTGGCGACTTGCTACCCCTGGAGGGGCACCGATTCGCCGTAGACCGCCCGCTCATCCCACCCCGAGACGGGCCCAACACCACGCAACGCGCCCGACCGCGACCGACGACGGCACGCGCGAATACAACGCCGCGCCCAGCGCCCACTCTCGTACGAGACAGCGCCACCCACCGCCGACGACGGCGCGAATGCAGCCTCCGCCCAACGCCGGCGACCGTGCAGGACGGCGTCCACCCACCACCCGTGACCCACGAACACAACGTCCGCCCACGTCAATGGGTGGCACGGGTCTGGGGTTCACCCACACGGCGAGGCCGGGGGCGAGGTGAGGTGGCGGGAGGTCTCATACCGGTGTTGCATGCGGCCTTTCGACTGCCGCCCCGGCCGTCGTCTGGGCCCGCCACAGACCGGTCATCCACTTGGACACAAGCCCCGGATGGCCCGACCACCGACGATCGCGACCACCCCGGCGCGTGGCGCCCACACCGCCGGCACCCCCTTGCGGGACTATTTTTCCGGTGTCGGCGTGTCGCGCTCGGCGTGGCGCCCGCACGGGCAACGATCACCGCACAAACGTACGAGAATCAATACGTGCGGCAAACGTTGGAGCAGCTGCGGGATGTTGCCGGCCGGTGTGCCGGCAGCCCGGTGTGGTCGCTGCCCGACGCCGATCTCGTCTCCTCGTTGCACGCGGTGCACGATGCGGAGCAGATGCTCGCCGCGATCAAGCTGCACCTGGTGCGGGAGATCGACGGCCGCAATCTGCCGGTCGGGCAGCAGGCCGCCAGCACCGCCGTCTGGCTCCGCGAACACCTCCATGTCAGCATCCACACCGCACGCCGCATGGTCGACCTGGCCCAGGTGGTGGATAAGCGGCCGGTGCTGGACGCGGCGCTGTCCACCGGGGCGGTCACCGTCGAGCAGGCCCAGATCGTTGCCAAGACCGTCCGCGATCTGGCCTCTGAGGTCTCGCCGGATGTGGTGGACCTGGCCGAGAAGACCCTGGTCGAAGACTTCGCCGGCTGGGAGCCGGCCATCTTGCGTAAAGCCGCGCAGCGGATTCTGGCCCACGTGGCACCAGAGGTGGCCGAGGACGCCGACCGGCGGGCCGCCGAACGGGACGCCAAACGCGCCCAACAAACCCGAGCGTTCACGCTCACCAACAACGGCGACGGCAGATACCGCCTCACCGGCTGGCTCGACGCCGAAGCCGCCGCCACCATCGACGCCGCCCTCGACCCGCTGTGCAAACCCGACGGCCAGCGGACCGCCACCCAACGCCGCGCCGACGCCCTGGCCGAGGTGTGCCGGTTGGCGCTGCGCACCACCCAGTTGCCGGCCAACGGCGGGGACCGGCCACAGGTCGTGGTCACCGTGCCCTACGACGTGCTGCGCCAAGAACTACGGCACGGGCACCTCGACACCGGGGAACGGTTGAGCGCGCAGCAGGTACGGCGGCTGGCCTGCGACGCCCACATCATCCCCATGATCCTCGGCGGCGACGGGCAAATCCTCGACGTCGGACAATCCCGCCGCCTGTTCACCGGACCACTACGACGAGCACTCGTGGCACGCGACGGCGGGTGCGCGTTTCCGGGCTGTGACCGGCCCCCGCGGTGGTGCGACGGGCACCACATCACCCACTGGACGGCCGGCGGAAGGACCGCACTCCACAACGGGGTGTTGCTGTGCGGGTATCACCATCGACTCATCCACCGCGGGGAATGGGAAGTGCGGATCGCCGACGACGGCAAGCCCGACTTCATCCCACCGACCTATATGGACCACGACCGCAGACCCCGACGCAACATCTACCACCCGCGAACGTGACGCTATCCCGGGGACGCGCGGACTTCGGCCAGTCCCGGCGGGCGGCAATGGCATCGACCCAGGGCCAGCACCCGCGCGTCGGCCGAGCCGCGGCGATGCTCGTGCCGGAAACCCGACTCGGCCTCACCGCACACGATCTCGCCGCCTGAGCATTGCGGATGGGACGCGGGCGGACGCCTAGGCACGCCTGAGTGAGGCTCGGCGTCGAGCAGGTGGGTGCCGGGTCCGCGGCTGGCGAGTTCGTCACCTGGGTTCACCGGGGCGCACTCCTCGAACGACAGGCAGCCGCAGCCGATGCAGGTCGTGAACCGGTCACGCGTCCGTTCCATCTTGGCGATCCGCGCGTCCAACGCTTCCTTCCAGCATTGGGACGCGCGGAGCCAGAGCCTTCGTGAGGGCCGCGTCCTTTGGCAGGAAGTCGAGGACCTCTCCGATCAATGCCAGCGGGATGCCGACGCTCTGGGAGGCGCGGCAACAGGGGTGCTGCGGCCGCGGTGGAGGAGATCACGCCGGACGAGGCCCGAGCCGGTGACGGACAGCGTCCTGGCCACTACTGGAGCGCCTGCCCGCACCTTCGAGCGATGGCTCGCTAACGCCGAACGCCGGCCCCTAGGCCGGTCCGCCAGCTCGTTGGTGGGCATGAGGCGAAATGCGCGAAGAAAGCGGGAAAAGTGCGCCAATTAGGCGCTAATACGTTTGGCAGCTCGCCTCGCCGGTAAGCTGATATGACGTGCTACCTGCGGATTTGCTGCGGCCGGGCGACATTCTCGGAGGCCGCTACCGCGTGGTCGGGCGCGTGGCGGCCGGCGGCATGGGCGCGGTGTGGCAGGCTGCGGACCCGGTGCTGGGGCGCACGGTCGCGGTCAAGGTATTGATGCCCGGCCTCCTGGGCGATCCGTCATTCAAGACGCGATTTCACATTGAGGCTCGCATGCTGGCGGCTGTGGATCACCCTGGAGTGGTCGACGTCTATGACTACGGCGAATGCCAGCTGGCCAACGGGAACACGGTGGCCTTCCTGGTGATGGCGTACGTCGACGGCATGCCGCTGTCGCGGTGGCTCGCCGCCTCTGGCCGCCTCACCGTCGAGCAGACCACGTCCGTCGTGGCGCAGGCGGCGGAGGCGCTGCACGCCGCGCACATGCGGGGCATCGTCCATCGCGACGTGAAGCCGGCCAACCTGATGATCGACCGGTACGGGACGGTCGTGCTGGTCGACTTCGGCATCGCCCTGGCGACCGGGGTGAGCACGCTCAGCGGCGACATCTTGCTCGCCACACCGCTCTACATGGCTCCAGAACAGGTCACCCAGCGACCCCTATCGGCCGCCACTGACGTGTACGCGCTCGGGGCGGTGATGTACCACTGCCTTGCCGGCCGGCCGCCCTTCATCGGCGACAGCCCGTCGACGATCGCCATGCAGCACGCGCACGCCCGCCCTCCGCCGCTGCCGCCCGATGTACCGCAGCCGGTTCAGGTGTTGGTCTTCCAGTCGCTGGCAAAGGACCCCGCCGCTCGTCCGCCGAGCGCGGCGTTCGCGGCTGCCGCGCGAGCCGCCGCGCGGGCCGACACGCTTCGCCCGGCGACGGCCGTCACCGCCGACCTGGCCGGCACCACGTTGCGGCCGGCTGCGGCGGCATCGTCTCGACGCCCCGGGACTCGGAGGGCTCCGGTGGCGGCGGGGATGCTGGCGGCGGCCGGGGTCGCTGTCACAGCCGCTGTGGCCGCGACGGTCTTCGGTGTACCGGTCGACACGCTACCGCCGGTGCCAGCCAATCCGGTCCAGACCTCCGAGCCAGCACCCACGGTCCCCACCGGCGGGCCACCATCAGCATTCGGCGGTGGGGGTCAAGCGTCTCCCGCCCAGGAGACGACCGCTTCCCAACCGAAGCGGTCCGGCCGCTCCGCGCCGGCTCGATCGCCCACCTCGGCTCCGGCCGAGCGCACGCCGCCGGAAACGGGATCGCCCTCCGCGCCGGCGCAGCCGGCGCCCACCAGCCCAACCTCCCGCACCACGACTTCGACACCCACCTCGCCGGCAGGCACTCCGGGGACCAGCCCCACCGGCTCGACGACCACGCCGGCGCCGAGCCCGACGAGGTCCACCTCGCCGCAGACCGATGGCGAGCGCCAGCCGGGCTGACCGGTCAGCGCTTCGGCCACTGCCAAGCGGGCTCGTCGAAGCGGTCCCGGCCGGCGACGCGGGTCTCGCCGAGGTCCTTGATCAGCTCGACGGCGGTCACGTCACCGGACGTGTCGGCCAGGGCATCGAGCAGGCCGCGCGCGTGGCTGACCACGACGACCTGCGTGCGCGCCGCGCCGGCGGCGATCAGGCCGGCGAGCGGACGCAGCAGGTCCGGGTGCAGGCTGGTCTCCGGCTCGTTGAGCACCAGCAGCGCCGGCGGGCGCGGGCTGAGCAGCGCCGCCACCCACAGCAGGTACCGGAGGGTGCCGTCGGACAGCTCGGCGGTGGTCAGCGGCCGCAGCAGTCCATGCTGGCGCAGCCGCAGCTCGAACCGGCCGTCGTGCACGGCGATGTCGAGTTCGCTGCCCGGAAAAGCGGCGTCGACCGCCTCGGCGAGCACGTCCGGCTCGCCGATCTCGGCGATGGTCTGCAGCGCGGCGGCCAGGTCTGCGCCGTCGGAGCTGAGCACGGGGGTGCGGGTGCCGATCTGCGGCCGCCGGGCCGGAGCGTCGGCGTCGGTGCGCATGTGATCGTAGAAGCGCCACGACCGGATGCGTTCTCGCACGGTCAGCAGCTCGGGCGCCTGACGCGGGTCCGTGTACTCGCTCAGCATGCTGTCGAAGGGCCGCACCGCGTCGTGCAAGGCCAGCCACGCGCGGCCGTCGCGCACCCGCAGCGCGGTGCCGGCGCGCTCGGCGAGCAGCGTGCCGGGGCGCAGCACCGGGCCCGACCAGACCGCTTCGCGCTTGACCTCCGGGTCCAGCTCGAACGCGGACATCGTGCGGGGCGGCGGCAGGCCGAAGTCGATCGCGTATCCGTAGTCGTCGCCCGCGAAGCCGAGCTTCAGGCTGACCGGCCCGCGCCGGACGGTGCCCTGCACGGGGTACCGGCCGGCGCGCACCGCCTTGCCGATGATCTCGGGGCCGGCCCACAGCGTGTTGGGCAGGCCGCCCTCGCGTGCCAGCGCGGCGACCGCACCGTTGCGGGCGGAGTCGGCGAGCAGCCGCAGCGCCCGGTACAGGCTGGACTTGCCGGTGCCGTTGGCGCCGGTCACCACGGTCAGAGGGCCGAGTTCGATGACCAGGCTGCGCAGCGACCGGTAGTTCTCCACAGCCAGGACGCTGATCATCCGCCCAGGCTACGGCGCCCCGCGTGGGCGGTCGTGGACGGACCCGCGCGGGCGTGGTGTCCTGACGCCAGCCACGGGTACGCCGCGCCCGCCCCGTGGCCCACCGCCCTCCGGACCCGCGCGGGGGACGGCGCGCTGGCCGGCGTCGCGGTGGCGATGATGCTGAGCGAGCGGCTGACCACCACGCCGTCGCTGGGCGCGCGGCTGCCGGCGGCGCTCGCGCTGGCCGCGGTGATCGGCGGCAGCCTCGCGGTCCCCCGCCGGTGGCCGCCGGCCGGGGACGGGGGGGGGGCGGGTGGGCCGGCCGGCGGCGCTCGCGCTGGCCGCGGTGATCGGCGGCAGCCTCGCGGTCCGCCGCCGGTGGCCGCTGGCCGGGTACGCGGTGGGGGCGGCCGCGCTGGCCGTCGACGCGCTGTGGCTGGGTCCATCGGGCCTCTCACCGCTAGCGAACATGGTCGGCCTGTACTCGCTCGGCGCCCACTCCAACCCCTGGCGCGCGCTGTGGGGGGCGCCGCTGATGCTGGCGGGGATCGTGGCGTACTTCGTGGGGGGCGGCGGGAGGGCCGCCGGCCCCCGCCCCCGCCGCCCCGCGGGGGCGG
>NZ_JAIBNX010000055.1:2542-18335 GCF_026130045.1 Micromonospora sp. CPCC 205371 | reverse complement strand
CCCCCCCCCACCCCGGGGCGGGCGGTGGGGGGCCCGCCGCAGATGGTGGCGGCGACCGTGGCGTCCTCCGTGGGCGACCACGGCAGCCCGCCGGCCGCCGTGCCCGCCGTCGTCGCGTTCGTGTGGCTGGGGGTCTGGGCCGCCGGATACGCCGCCGCGCGCCGGCGGGAGCGCCAGGAGGGCGGCCGGCGGCTGATGCGCCGGGACGCGGTCGTCGACGAGCGGCACCGCATCGCCCGGGAGCTGCACGACCTGCTGGGGCACACGATGAGCGTGATGCTGGTGCAGACCGGTGCGGCGCGCGTGGTGCTGGACAACGATCCCGGCAAAGCCCGCGCGATCCTGTCCGGGGTGGAACGAACGGGCCGGGAGGCCCTCGACGAGCTGGACCGGGTGCTGGGCGTGCTGCGCCGCGACGACAGCGACGGCACCGACCTGCGCCCCGGCCTGGCCGCGCTGCCGCGCCTGGCCGAGCGCATGGCCGAGGCGGGGATGGCGGTGACGGTGCGCGTCGACCCGCCAGAGCCGCACCTGCCCGGCAGCCCCGACCAGTCGGCGAACAGGCTGGTGCAGGAGGCGCCCACCCACGCCCTGCGGCACGGGAAGGCGACGGCCGCGGCCGTCGCCGTGTGCGCGGACGGGCGGCGCGTCGAGATCGAGATCTGCGACGATGGGCGCGGGCCATCGCCGGGGTACGAGCCGGGCCGCGGGTTGCTGGGCATCTCGGAACGGGCGGCGGTGTTCGGGGGCACTGTGGAGCACGGTAGCGGGGAGCACGGCAACGGCGCGGGCGGCGGGTTCCGGGTCCGGGCCGTGCTGCCGGTTCCGCCGGGAGGCGAGCGGGAATGAGCGTGCGGGTACTGCTGGCCGACGACGACGCGCTCATGCGGGCCGGCCTCGGCGTGGTACTGGACAACGCCAGTGGCATCGAGGTGGTGGGCGAGGCGGCCGACGGCCTGCGCGCCGTCGAGCTGTGCCGCACGCTGGAGCCCGACGTGGTGCTGATGGACGTGCGGATGCCCGGCGTCGACGGCATCGAGGCCACGCGGCGGGTCGTCGCGGCCGGGCTCGCGACGCGGGTACTGGTGCTCACCACGTTCCGGCACGACGAGTACGTGTGGGGGGCGCTGCGCGCGGGAGCCAGCGGGTTCCTGCTCAAGCGCGCGTCGCCGGAGCGGCTGGTCGACGCGGTCCGCACCGTCGCGGCCGGCGAGACCCTGCTCGACCCGGCGGTGACCCGGGAGCTGGTCGAGCACTTCGTCCTGCGGGCCACCGCCGGGCCGGGTGCCGCCGATGCCGACGAGGTGAAGCGGATCGCGGCGCTGACCCAGCGGGAGGTGCAGGTGCTGCGCCTCATCGCGCAGGGACTGTCCAATGAGGAGATCGCTGACCTGCTCGTCATCGCCGAGTCGACCGCCAAGACGCACGTGAAGCGCATCCTGGCGAAGATCGGGGCGCGAGACCGTGCCCAGGCGGTCGTGTTCGCGTACCGAGCCGGCATCACCGTCCCCGGCGCGTCCTGATCCGGCGGCCCCCCGTGGGCTCCCTCGCTCCTGACCACGGTTCGGCAATGTCACCACGTTCGCGAACGACACCTCGAGCATTCCGCCGCGCGCGGCGGCCCTGTAGTCAGTCAGGGGCGGCGCGCACAGCCAGCATGATCGGCGTGGGTGCGCCGCCCTCGGCGAACCGCCGCGGCACCAGCCCGGCATCGAGAAACGCGTGCAGCAGCTCCGGCAGCGGCCAGTGCGTGGCGCCGACCTTGTCGCGGATGCCCTGGTCGGTCCAGGACTCCCGACTCCAGCCCCTGTCCAGGTAACCGGGCCGGATGACCACCGCCTCGCGGTCGCCGCGGTCGGCGAAGGCACCGCAGAAGCACGGGTGCGCTCCGATGTGGACGAACACGCCACCGGGGGCCAGTACCCGCCGCACCTCGCGCAGCACCGCCGGATAGTCCGGCATGTCGGTGTGCGCCATGACCGTGAGCGCGGCCGGCACCGACCCGTCGCGCACCGGCAGCCGTCCCGCGTCGGCCCGCGCAACCGGCAGCCGGCCGCTGGCGTGCAGCAGCATCCCCGCTGACAGGTCTACACCGACCGGCGTCCAACCCAGCGCCCGCACCGGCTCAGCGTACACGCCCGTGCCGCAGCCGATCTCCAGGCAGATGCCGGTGCCCGGACCGAGCAGGTCATCAAGCCCCCGCCGGATGCCCAGCACGTCGCCCTCCGACTGCCTGGCCAGGAACGTCTCCTCGTACCAGTCCGCGATCTCGTCGTACGCCGCCACCGATCCCATGCTCCTCATTCAGCCATTGAGCACGCCCGCCGAACGATGGCTTTCGCGGACGGCGTAACGCGCAGCGCGGCGATCTTCGGAGCTAGCGCCGCGCCAACCAGTGCAGATCCAGCGGTGAAGCAGCGATGAAGCCGATCTGAAAGCGGCGCGCGTCATCCTGTGGCCCACAACAAAAACACGGACCACGGGGGCGCCTGATGAGGACCTCGATCCGGCTGATCGCGGCTGGCTTGGTGTTGGCGGTTGTGGTGCCGCTCGGTGCGGCACCGGACAGGACAGGACGGCCGGATCCGGCCGGCGGTGCCGGTGGGCTTCCCGTCGGCGGGTCCACAACGGCACCACGGCAGGCGAGCGGTTCGGCGGACGGTCTGGGACCGCCCGGAAACACCGACACGGCCCTGGGCAGCCCGGCGCGCAAGGCCGTGCGCCCGAAGGGCGCGGTGGCCGACAAGGCGACCCTGCCGGTGGTACGCGGCCGGGAGCCGGCACCGCCCGCCAAGCTGACCGACGTCACGCTGCGCCAGCAGGCTCCCGCGAAGGGCGGGTTCGACGCGCGGACCAGCAAGGAGGACACCGGCCGCCGCACGGCCACCTCCCGGCTGTACCGCAACGCGGACGGCACGAACACGCTGCGGCTGTACGAGCAGCCGGTGCAGGTACGAGAGCCGGACGGCAGCTGGGCTCCGGTCGACCTCGAACTGGCTGCGGAAGCGGGTGGCCGCTTGGCACCGCGGGTGGGCCCGCACGAGGTGACCTTCGCCGGCGAGACGACCGGTGCCGACCTGGCCCGGCTCGACCTGGACGCGGACCACGCGGTGGCGCTGGGGCTCCGCGGCGCCGACCGGGTACGGGCAGGCGTCGCCGGCGCCCGGACCACGTACACCAAGCCGCTGCCGGACACCGACGTGGTGCTCACCGCGACCGCGACCGGCTGGAAGGAAGACCTGGTGCTGCGGTCCGCAGCCGCGCCGGCGGTGTACGAGTTCGACCTGAACGTACGCGGACTGACTCCGACACTGGACCGGGCGACCGGCGACATAGGACTGTCCGATCGCGATGGCAAGGTGCGAGCGGTGATCCCGGCGGGCTGGATGCGGGACGCCGACGGCGCCGAGTCACGCGACGTGCGGTACCGGCTCTCCGGCTCGGGCGGCTCGTGGGTGCTCCGGGTCGAGCTCGACAAGGACTGGCTGGGCGACCCGCGCCGCGCCTACCCGGTGACCGTGGACCCGTCCGTCTGGGTCAACGCGGACCTCGACGACACCTACGTCACAAGTGGCAGCACCGCCAACCGGTCGGGCGAGCTCCAGCTCAAGGTGGGCAAGGAGGCGGGAGGCGGCATCTCCGCGTCGTACCTGCACTTCTCGCGCCTGGCCGCGGACCTGCGCAACCAGTACATCAACGGTGCCTCGCTCGTCCTGTACAACGTGGACAGTCCCTCCTGCACGGCCAAGCCCGTCGACGTGTACGCGGTGGGCCAGGCCTGGTCGGGTTCGACGATGCGCACCTGGCCGGGAGCACCGCTGGGCCAGCATCTCGCGCAGGAGTCGTTCGCGTATGGCCGCACGGCCTGCCCCGCCGCGTACGTGGGCTTCGGACTGCCGGCCGACGTCGTGACCGACTGGACGCACGGCGCGCCCTTCCACGGGCTGTCCGTGCGCGCCGCGAACGAGGGCGACACCGGCGCGTTCAAGCGGTTCGCGTCGGCTGACGCGGGCGGCAGCGCCGCGCCCTACCTGGACGTCACCTACGCACCGCACGGCGCCGCGTACCACGTCGACGAGGTGATCCTGCCGACGGCCGGTCCCGAGGGCCGCTTGAAGGCGACCGTGCGCAACCGCGGCTCGCAGACCTGGCCGGCGCGCGGACAGCACAAGTTCGGCTACATCGTCAAGCAGGGCGCCACCGTCGTGCAGACCTCGCCGAAGTTCGACCTGCCGCACGACGTCGCGCCGAACGCCTCGGTGGCCATGGACATCCCGATGGCGTCGCTGACCCCCGGCGACTACGACGTCTACCTCACCATGTACGACGGCGCGGCCGACTACCAGCCGACCTACGGCGTGCCGTACGGCGTGTTCGGCATGACCGTCGAGAACGTCCCGCCGAGCGTCGAGAAGGAGCAGCCCGGCAACGGCGCCATCGTCGACTCGCTCACACCAACGCTGTACGCGCAGGCCAAGGACGCCGACAACTGGCCGAACAAGGGTTTCCAGTACAACTTCAAGCTCTGCGAGGGCCCGCACGACGCGCCGGTCGGCTGCGTCGAGTCCGGCTGGACAGGGGCGACCTGGATACCGCCGGTCGGCAAGCTGCGCTGGAGCAAGACCTACCACTGGTGGGTGCAGGCCCACGACACCGTCAACGCCGGCCCGTTCGCCGGGCCACTCGCGCTGTCACCGCGCGTGCCCCAACCCCAGATCACCGCCCACCTGGGCGGCACACCGCAGGGCGCGCCCGCTGAAGGGCTGGACCCGCAGGTCGGCAACTTCGGCATGGTCGCCACCGACGCCTCGGTGGCGACGGCAGGTCCGGAGCTGACCCTCGCCCGCACCTACAACAGCCTGGACCCGAGGCCCACCAACGCGTTCGGGGAGGGCTGGGCGTCCCGCCTGGACACCGAGTTGACCCAGGACAGCGACGGCTCCGGCAACGTGGTCGTCACGCTCCCGTCCGGACGCCAGGTGCGGTTCGGACAGAACATCGACCTGACCTTCGCTCCCCCGCCGGGCCAGAACCTCACCCTGACCTACGCGACGAGCACCGCCCAGTACACGCTCCGGGACGCGACCGGCAGCCGGTGGATCTTCCACCCGTGCGGCAAGCTGCACCGCGTCGTGGACCCGGCCGGCTTGGTCGCGGAGTTGGAGTACGCCTCGGCGTGCCCCGATGGCAAGCCGACCGGCGTGCGAAACCTGACCAGCGGCCGGAAGCTGCATCTGACCTGGACGGGCGGCCATGTCACCGAGGTCCGCACCGACCCGCCGGCCGCCGGCTCACCGGGTCTGGCCTGGACGTACGGGTACGACGGCGACCGGCTGGTGCGCGCGTGCAACCCCGCCCCGGCCCCCAACTGCACCCGGTACGAGTACACGGGCGGCTCGCACTACCGCTCGGTGGTGCTCGACGACAATCCCCGCGCCTACTACCGCCTCGGCGAGACGAACAGCGCCGGCGGCGCGGCCAGCGCCACCGCCCGCAGCCCGGGCGCTGACAAGGGCACCTACGACGGCGTCACGCTCGGGTCCACGGGCCCGCTGGCCGGCACCGACGACACGGCCGGCACCTTCAACGGCGCCGCCAGCCGGATCGACCTGCCGTCCGGGCTCATCAGCCCCACGATGACGCTCGCCGTCGAGATGTGGTTCAAGGCCGCGCCAGGCGGGGGCGGAGTCCTGCTCAGCTACGCCAGCAAGCCCTTCGCGCCGGGCGCCACCGCCGACGTCCCGCACACTCCGGTGCTGTACGTCGGGCAGGACGGGCATCTGCGCGGCGGCTTCTGGGTGCCCGCGCCCGAAGGCCCGCGGCAGATCGTCACTCCCGCGCCGGTCAACGACGACAAGTGGCACCACGTGGTCCTGTCCGCGTCGGTCGACAGCCAGACCCTGTACCTGGACGGCGTCGCGTTGCCGGAGAAGATCCGCGGCCTCATCGACCACGACGAGATGCCGCACCTCGCGGTCGGCACGGGCAGCACCGCGCACTGGCCCTCGGGCAACGACGCCGACTACTACTTCACCGGCTCGCTCGACGAGGTCGCCGTCTACCAGCACCCGCTGGGCGCTACCGCCGCCGCGCAGCACCACGCGGCCGCCCGGCAGGCCGAGCAGCTCACCAAGATCACGCTGCCCCAGGACGACCGGGTAGCCGCCACGCTGACCTACGACGACGTCAACGACCGCGTCGCCACCTACGTGGACCACCAGGGCCGCACCTGGCGACTGGAGAACCCGACGCGGGCCGAGGCAACCCGCCGGGTGGTGCTGCACGGCCCTTACCCGGACACGATCTACGAGTTCGACGCGGACGCCGGCGGCCGGCTGACCAAGCGGACATACGACGGCGGCACCCGGCTGTACCGCTACAACGAGGCCGGGTTCCGCTCGGAGGAGGTCGACGAGCTCGGGCACACGGCGAAGTTCACGACCGACGCGCGCGGCAACGTGCTGTCCCGCACCACGTGCCGTGCCCCGGACTCCTGCCAGACCTCCTACTCGACCTACTTCCTGAACGCCGACAACCCACTCGACCCGCGCAACGACCGCGTCCTCACCCAGTCCGACGCCCGCGCCACCGGCCCGGACGACGCGAGGTACCGCACCAACTACCAGTACGACACGGCTGGGCGGCTCATCTCGGCGACCTACCCGAAGCCGGCAGGCGTCACCACGGCACCGACCGAGAGGTGGGTGTACGCCAGCGGGCTCGAGGCGGCCGACGGCGGCGGCACCGTGCCCGCTGCCCTTCTGATCGAGCACACCGGCAAGCGTTCGGGGCAGGTCACCAGCTACAAGTACCGAAGCACCGGTGACCTGGCCGAACAGGTCGCTCCCACCGGGCTGCGCACCCGCCACACCTACGACGGGATCGGCCGGCTGGCGGCCAAGACGCCGATGACGGCGTCCGGGCAGGCGTTCGGCACGACGACATACACGTACACGCCACGGTCCGAAGTGGAGACCGTGACCGAGCCCGCGGTGACCAACCCGGTGTCGGGCGTGAGGCACACGCTGGTCACCCAGTACCGGTACGACGCCAACGGCAACCGCGTCGAGATGACGCTGCGCGACACGACCGGCGGCGACCCGCCGCGCACCACGACGTACGGGTACGACGCGCACGACACGCTCGTCAGCACCACACATCCCGACGGTGGCAAGGAGGAGCGCGAGTACCGCGACGCCGGCCTGGAGGAGCGGGTCACGGACCCGGAAGGCACCACCTGGATCACCAACTTCGACTCGCGGGGGCGGACGCTGCGCCGCGTCGCCAGCGGCCCGCGTGTCGACCCGCAGGACCCGAACGCCACGGCCCTGGCACTGGAGTCCCACACCTACGACGCGGCCGGACGGCTGGCCGCCAGCCGGGACGCGATGGGCCGCGAGACCCGGTACACCTACTACGACGACGACCGGCTGGCCACCGCGACCCGCGTCGGCGTCCTACAGGCCGACGGGCGCACCCGCCGCGACATCGAGTTGGAGCGCAACGAGTACGACCCCGCCGGCAACATCACCCGGCGCACGACCGCCGGTGGGCGGGTCACCACGACCACCTACGACCCGGCCGGAAACCCGGCCGCCGAGACGCTCGACCCCGGCGGCCTCGCCCGCACCACCACCTACACCCGTGACCCGGACGGCGCCGCCGCCTCGGTGAGCCGCACCGGCGCCGCACAGTCGAGCCGGGTGGAGGCGACCCGGTACGGCTACGACGCCGCCGGCGCGCTGATCCGCGAAGACGTCCAACCAGTAGCGGACGACCCGGGCAGCGTCTACTCCATCACGTACCGGCGTGACGAGCGCGGGCTGGTCCTGGAGCGGACCGACCGGCGGCGCCTGCCCACCACCTACACGTACGACGCGATGGGCCGGCAGACAACCATCACCGGGCCCGCCGTGGACACCTGGGTCGCTGGCCAGCGACAGACCGGCGTCCATCCACAGCGGACGGTCGGCTACAACGCCTTCGGTGAGCCAACCCACGACCGCGACCCGAACGGCGCCCTCACGGTGACCGGCTACGACACGATGGGCCGCGGCACGTCCGTGCGGCTGCCCGACTACACGCCACCCGGTGGGCAGCGCATCGAGGCGGTCACCCGCACGGAGTACGACAAGCTCGGCAACCCGCGGGTCACGATCGACGCGCTGGACCGCCGCACCACCCGCACGTACGACCCGTACGGCCGGGTGCTCACCGAGACCCTGCCCCAGATCGCCGACCGGCCGAGCACCACCACGTACCAGTACGACCGCAACGGCGAGGTGGTGTCGACGACCGACCCCACCGGCGCGACCAGGCTGGCCACCTACGACGAGCTCGGCCGGACGGTGACCACGTCGGCGGTGGAGCGGCTGCCGCAGCCGAGCTACTTCATCACCCGATACGCGTACGACGACGCCGGCAACCCCGTCAGCGTCACGACACCGGCGGGTCACACCACGACCACGACCTTCAACGCCGCCGGCGAGCCGGTCACGGTTACCGATCCAACCAGCAAGGTGACCAGTTACCGGTACGACCTCGCGGGTCGCCAGACCCACGTCACCGACCCGGCCGGCGTCACCACCAGGACCACCTACGACCTGCTCGGCCAGCCGGTGACGGTTGCCCACGACGCGGGTGACCCCCTGATCGAGCGGCGGCGGGCGCTGCGCGCCTTCGACCCCAACGGCAACGTCACCCAGATCACCTCGCCCGAGGGCCGCGTCACGACGTACGCCTACGACGCCGCCGACCGGGTCGTGCGCCAAGACGAGAAGGTGGACGCCACCACGACGGTCAGCACCGTCTTCGGCTACGACGCCGCCGGAAACCGCACCCGGCTCGTCGACGGCAACGGCAACGCCACCACGTACACGTACACGTCCTGGGGGGCGCCGGAGTCGACAGTGGAACCGGCGACCGCCACGACCCCGGCGGCGGCGGACCGCACGTGGACCACCACCTACGACGCCCTGGGGAACGCGGTGGGCCAGACGGCTCCCGGCGGTGTGACGACCAGCGCCACGTATGACGCCCAGAACCGGCTCAGGGCCCAGTCCGGAGCCGGCGCGGAGGCACCGACCGCGAGCAAGAGCTACGGGTACGACGCGGCCGGGCGGCTCACGAGCTTCGGCGGCCCGGGCGGCGACACCGTCCTGACCTACGACGACCGCGGCAACCTCAGCTCGATCCGCGGCCCCGCCGGCGAGGCCACCCTTGGGTACACCGCGGACAGCCAGCTCGCCAGCCGCGCGGACGCCGCGGGCACCAGCACGTTCGCCTACGACCCGGCTGGGCGCCTGCTGTCCATCGTGGACGGCCTCGCTGGAAGGACCATCGACCACACCTACGATCCCGCGACCGGCCGGCTGGCGTACACGGCAGAGCGCGGACTCCAGGCGTCCGTGCGGCGGGTCAACACGTACGACGTGCTCGGCAGGCTCACCGGCGACAAGGTGACCGAGCTCGACCCCAACGGAGGCGGCTCGCGGGTCATCTACGGCACCGAGTACGGGTACGACCGCGACGACAAGATCACCAGCAAGAAGACGATCGCGAACGGCGTCGAGACGGCCAACGCGTACGGCTACGACGGCGCGAGCCGGCTCGTGTCCTGGACGTCGCCCACCGGCACCACCACGTACGGCTGGGACGGTGCCGGCAACCGGGTCCGTGCCGGGAGCGCCACCTTCGCCTACGACGAGCGCAACCGCCTGCTCTCCGGAGACGGCCGGTCGTACACGTACACCGCGCGCGGCACGCTCGCCTCGATCGCCGGCACCGGCGTGCCCCGCGAACCCAAGTTCGACGCCTTCGACCAGCTCATCTCCGACGACGCCAACTACGCGTACGACAGCCTCGGGCGGGTCGCGAGCCGCAACGGCACCGGGTTCGCGTACGGCAGCCTCGGCAACGACGTGGTGTCCGACGGCACCCGGCTGATCAACCGCGGCCCGGCCGGCGAACCGCTGTCCGACAAGCCGATCGGCACCACCGAGACGGCCAAGCTGCTCTACACCGACCTGCACGACGACGTGGTCGCCCGGCACCGCGCGGCGAGCACGTACGGCCAGCGCGCGTATGACCCGTTCGGGACGGTGACGGCCAGCTCCGGCGC
Source organism: Micromonospora sp. CPCC 205371 (assembly GCF_026130045.1). Classification (GTDB taxonomy): domain Bacteria; phylum Actinomycetota; class Actinomycetes; order Mycobacteriales; family Micromonosporaceae; genus Phytohabitans. The sequence goes on along the minus strand of NZ_JAIBNX010000055.1, from coordinate 8,215 downwards.
CCAGTCCAGCGTCGGGTACCAGGGCGAGTGGACCGATCCGGTGACCGGGGCGGTCAACATGCACTCCCGCTGGTACACGCCGGGCACCGGCACGTTCACCAGCCGGGACACCTGGACCGTCCCGCCCGTCACGGCGGCGGCCGCCAACCGCCACGCGTATGCCAACGCCAACCCGATGGCCCACACCGACCCGTCCGGCCACGTCCCGTTCGTGATACCTGTCATCCCGCTCATCCCCGCCATCGGCTCCGCGCTATGGGCGGCGGCGGGCGCCATCGCCGCGGCCGTCGCCGCCGCGGCGCTGATCGCCTCCGGATTGGTCGACAAGGCCGCCGACTGGACCGTCGAGCGGTGGAAGGACCTGACCACGGAGCGGGTGGCCGGCCAGGCGCGCGCCGATCCCAAGGCACTCGCCCGGCTCGCGGCCCAGGCGACGGCGAGGGCGCTCGCACGCGCTATCTCCAACGCCATCGCGCGGGCGGCGGGAGCCGCCGTGATCGCCGCCCTGCAGGTGGCGCTCGCGCAGGCGAAGTCCTATGCGGCAGGCGGCACGATCACCGGCCCCGGCGGCGGCAAGGGTGGCGGCGCGGGAAGCCCGGCACCGCCTCCCCCGCCCCCGCCGCAGTGGCTGCTGAACATCGCGAACGCCGGGCCCCGGCACGCCGCCGGCACCATCAACACGGCCCGCCCGGCGACGGTAGCCGCGGCCACCGCGCAGACCGAGGTGTACAGCCAGGCCGAGGACCTGTCTATCAAGGGCACCAAGGTGACCGAGGTCATCGGCCGCGAGTTCCTGGACGATGTCCTGGCTCCTGGCCAGTCGGACGACGTCGACGAGGACCAGGAGGACTGCCTGTCCGGCGACGGTCCCACGTACACGTCCTACTGGATGCTGGACGACCTGGGCCGGGCGACCGGCGTGGACGCCTGCCTCGACGAGAACGACCTGACCGACGTCGGTGCCGGAAACACGTTCCCCTACAAGGCGACCGCTCCGGTAGCCGGCTACGTGGAGGGCACGCACGACAAGGGCCACCTGCTCGGCGCGTGGGCCGGCGGCCTGGGGATCACGTCCGAGAACCTGGTGCCGCTCTACCCGGCCGCCAACCGCAAGGGCATGTACCACGACTTCGAACGCTGCGTGCGCGACCGGATCCTCGCCGGAGAGCGCATCCACCTCACGGTCGTGCCCATATACGAAGGCGACGCCCTCGTGCCCACCGCGGTGGTCATGCACGCGATGGGTGACCAGGGATACCAGCGCAGCTTCAAGATCATGAACCAGCCGTACTACCAACCGCGGGGAAGGAAATACTGCTCATGAGACGCAACACCACGGCCGCGGTCGCGATAGCGACCATGGTGGCGGCGATGCTGGCGGCACCCGCCGCCCCGGCGGGGGCCGCGCTGGCCCCGCGGGGGGCGGCGGGCGGGCCGCCCCCCCCGCCGCGGGGGGGCCCCGCGCCGGACCGGCCGAGTCCGGAGCCCAGGATGGACCCCGCGGTGCGGGCGGCGGCCGGTGTGGCGCCGGCGCCTAAGGCGGGCAAGGGCCGGCAGCGGCCGGGGGGGCCCGGCGGCGGCGGGGGGGTCGGGTACGCCGAAGGCCCCGAGGCCAGGGCGCTGCGCAAGGGGGTGGGGGCGGCCGGCGGCACCGTCTCCGACACGCACGCCAACCGGGTGCGGGCCTCGGTGCCGGCGAAGGCGCTGCGCAAGCTGGCCGCCTCCGAGGCGGTCACCGAGTTGCGGCGGCCGGAGGCGCCGGTGCCGCTGGAGGTCGTCTCCGAGGGCGCTCAGCCGTCGGGAGCGCTGGCCTGGCACAGTAGCGACCGGCAGGGCGCCGGGGTGAAGGTCGGCATCCTCGACGTCGGCTTCGGCGGGCTCGCCGAGGCTCAGGAGGCCGGCGAGGTGCCAGCGGCCACGACTGTCAACAATGGACTGTGCGGGCCGACCGAGGACCAGCAGACGCACGGCACCGTGATGGCGGAGATCGTGCACGACATGGCGCCGCAGGCCCAGCTGTACCTGGCCTGCGTCACCGACTCGATGGACTTCGACGACGCCGCGCGCTGGCTCGACGACCAGGGCGTACACGTCGTCAACGTCTCGATGGCGTTTCCCGGCACCGGCCGCGGCAGCGGAAAGGTCGAGTCGAACCAGGCCAACTGGAGCCCGGCGACCGTGGTCGGCTGGCTGCGCGGCAACGGTGTCGTGGTGGTCGCCGCCGCCGGCAACGAGGGCGACAAGCACATGACCGGAACGACGGTCGACCCCGACGGAAACGGCTGGATGAATGTCTCTGGCAGCGCGGAGGTGCAGAGCTTCAACGCACAGCCCGGGGCGCGGGTGACGATGGAGCTGCGCTGGGACGCCTGGCCGCTGACCAACAACGACCTGGAGCTGTTTGTGACACGCTCGGTGGCGAAGCCGACCGGCCCGAATGACCCTAACCTCGTGACCAGCTCGATCCGGCCGCAGAAGGAGACCACCGGCGGACTGTCTCCTGTGGAAACGGCGACGTTCGACAACACCACCGGCGGCGCGGCCACGTACTACGTACACGTCCAGCGCAAGGACGGCGCGGCCACCGACCTGCGCTACGATCTGACCGCCTACGGAAACGTCGTCGGTCTCGCCTACTCGAACGCGGCGGGTAGCGTCGCCGAGCCGGCCACTTCGCCGTACGCGATCGCGGTCGGTGCGATCACCGTGGCGAACGCCACCACCGGCGGTGCCGTGGAGCAGAACTCCAGCCGCGGCCCGACGATCGACGGGCGCGTCAAGCCGGACGTGGTGGGGTACACGAACGTCACCGCGTACACCGGCGGGTCGGTGCTGCGGCGCGGCACGTCGGTCGCCGCCGCCCACGTGTCCGGCGCCGCGGCGCTCTACAAGTCCGCCAACACGACCCTCGACCCCGCCGAACTTGAGGCCCTGCTGCTCGACAGCTCCACACGGCCGGGCCGCGACAACGACCTCGGCCACGGCGTGGTCAACGTCGGCGCGCCGCGCGATCCGGCGCCGCCCACCGGCGGCGCGTTCACGCCGCAGGCGGCCAGGCGGGTACTGGACACCACGACGAACGTCGGCGGCCATCCCGCGCCGCTGCAGGCCGGCGAGACCGTCACGGTGCCCATCTCCGGCCTGCCCTCGGACGCCACCGCGGTCGCCCTCAACCTGACCGCCAGCTCCGCCACCGCTCCGACTCGGCTCGAGGTCTCGGCCGACACCGGCACCGGGGCCTCGGCCCTCTCGGCGATCCCCAACGCCACCACCTCCGCCATGGCCATCGCGACGCTGGAGCCGAGCCAGAAGGTCGTCCGCATCCGCAACGTGTCCGGCGGCGTCCACGTCGCCGCCGACGTGCTCGGCTACTTCAGCACCACCTCCAGCGCCGCGACCTACACCCCGGCACGGCGCCCGATCCGGCTCGCCCAGCCCGCGGCGACCCTCGACGGTGGCCAGGCCAACGCCCGCGCGGTACCGGTGCGGGGCGTCGCCGGGATACCGAACGGCGCGGTCGCCGCGGCGGTCAGCGTCACCATCACCAACGCCAGCGAACGCACCAGCCTGCGCCTGTACGCCAGCAACTGGCCCGCGAACCCGACGTTCGGCGTGCGGCCGGGCGAGGCCGTGACCTACGACCACATCCTGCCCATCGGCGACGACGGCCAGATCCGGATCGGCAACGACAGCGGTTCGGTGCGCGTCACCGTCGACGTGGTCGGCTGGTTCGCGCCCGGTAGCGGGGCCCGGTACGTGCCGCTGCGGTATTCGGAGCGGGTGTTCAGCACCGCGTCCGGCACGAGCACCGACAGGAAGGCGTTCGGCCGCGGCGAGCAGCGGCTGGTGCGGGTGACCGCCGGGCCGCGAATCCCGTTCGACGCGACCGGCGCGGCGCTCACGCTGGCGACGCCGCGCGCCCAGGCGCGCAGCCAGGTGGCGCTGTGGGCCGACGAGTACGGCTGGTCCGGCGCACCCAGCATCTCCGCGGAGGCGGTGCAGTCGTGCGCGGCCGCGCCGGGCTGGGCTCCCGGCGCCAACTCTACGATCACCCCGCTCGGGCCGTCCGGAAACATCCGGGTGCGCAACTACGACAGCACCGTCGACGCCACGGTGGGCATCGCCGGGTACTTCGTCGGCGGCCAGCCGGCCGATCCACCGGCCGCACCCGCGCCGGTGAGCCGGTGGACCTTCGACGAGGGCAGCGGCAACACCGTGGCCGACTCGGTCGGCGGGCGCCACGCCGCATGGCAGGGTGGGAACGGCTGGAGCGGCGGCGCCGCGGGCACGGCGGGCCGGTTCGCCACGACCCGTCACGTGGCCACCACCGCGCCGGCCGTCCGCACCGACCAGAGCTTCACCGTTTCGGCATGGGTGCACATTTCCAGCCGCGGCGGCGCCGTGCTCGGCCAGGAAGGCTCCGTCGGCAGCGGGTTCTACCTCGAGTACATCGGCGACCGGTGGAGCTTCTCCGCACTGTCGCAGGACGGGACCTCTCCCCCGGCGGCCCGCGCGCTCGGGCTGCCGACCCCGCCGGTGAACTCCTGGACACACCTGACCGGGGTCTACGACGCGCCGGCGCACCAGCTCCGGCTGTACGTCGACGGCGTGCTCGCCGGCGTGGCGAACAACGTCACGCTCTGGAACGCCACCGGACCGTTCACCATCGGCGCGGCGAAGTTCAACGGCCAGCGCGTCGGCATGATGACCGCGAGCATCGACGATGTACGGGCCTACCAGAGCGCGCTGACGGACAACGACGTGCGCCAGCTGTTCGGCTCGTACGGCGTGCCGCCCACGATGCAGCTCCCGCCGTACGGCGCCGCACCCGGCTGGTACGGCTGGAACTCGCCGGACGGCACGACGATCAGCGCGCCGGCGGTGACCTCGTCGGGGCCCAACAAGATCGACCTGATCGCCAAGGGCTCCGACAACGTGCTGTACCACCAGGTGTACGACGGCGCCTGGCGCGGCTGGGAACCCATCGGCGACGGCCTCGCCTCGGCCCCGGCGGTGGTTTCCTGGGGGCCGGGCCGGATCGACCTGTTCGCACGCGGGCACGACAACGCGCTCTGGCACCGGGCCTACGACGGCACCTGGCACGGATGGCAGTCGCTCGGCGGCGTCATCAAGCACGCGCCCACCGTGTCGTCCTGGGCGCCGGGCCGGCTCGACGTGTTCGTCGTGGGCGGTGACGACGCCCTGCACCACCGGACGTTCGAGGGGCAGTGGTACGGATGGGAGCGGCTGGGCGGCGTCCTCAACGCCACCCCCGCCGCGGTCTCGTGGGGACCGAACCGGATCGACATCTTCGCCCGCGGCGCGGACAACCACCTGCACCACATGGCGTGGGAAAACGGCTGGGTGCCCTTCCACGACCTGGGTGGCGACCTGGCCACCGGCCCCGCGGTGACGTCGTGGGGCCCGAACCGGCTCGACGTGTTCCTCGCCGGCGCCGACGGCGCCGTGCACCACACCGGCTGGAACGGCACCTGGATGCCCTGGACGAACTTCGGCGCCCGCCCCGCGTCGGAGCCGACGGCCATCGCCCGAGGGGTGAACCGGTTGGACGTCTTCGTCCGCGGTCCAGGCAACACGCTCTGCCACGCGTACTACGGCTGAGTGCGTGGACGAAGGGGGCGGGCGGCAGCCCGCCCCGGCCCCCGCGCCCGG
>NZ_JAIBNX010000055.1:0-2532 GCF_026130045.1 Micromonospora sp. CPCC 205371 | reverse complement strand
CCCCCCGGGCTGCGGGGGGGGGGGGGGGGGGGGCGCGCCGGCCCGGCCCCCCGGGGCGGCCCCTTCGCCTGGGTCAGCGGGGGTGCAGGACGGCGCCCACGCCCAAGCGGGCGGCGCGTTGGGCGTCGGCCACCAGAGCAGCGGCGGCGGTGCGGCCGTTTTCGCCGGTGTGTGACATGCGGGCCGCGATCAGGCCGGCGACCAGCGGGGTCGAGAACGACGTGCCGCTCCACCGGGCCATGCCGGTGAACGCCTCGACCCGGGCCTTGGGGACGTCGGGCGGGATGTTGGGCGCCTCCTGGTACGTGTACGTGCCGACCGGGAACGCGTTGATCAGGTTCTCGCCGGGCGCGTACACGTCGACCCAGCCCCCGTGGTTGCTGAACTCGGCCCGCCCGTCCCACCGCGCGTTGAGCGCCCCGACCGAGACGCGGGCGGGCGCCGCCGCCGGCCAGAACGGCACCCGGGTGGCGTCGTTGCCGGCGGCCGCCACGAGCGCGACGCCCTTGTGCTGGCTGAGCACCGCGCGGTGGAACGCGTCGAACGCCAGCAGGCCCGAGTTTCGGTACGTGCGGGTGCCGGCGGACAGGCAGATGATGTCGGGGCTCTGGGTGGCCAGTACCCGGGTCAGCTCGCGCACCACGTCGGTCTCGGCGAGCGCGCCGCCGCGCCAGAACGCGGACGTCACGTAGACCTCCGCCCGGGGCGCCAGGCACCGGATGACGCCAGCGATGAACGTGCCGTGCCCCGCGTACTTCAGCAGGCCGTCCGGTGTGATGGCCGGGTCGGGCTCGCCCTCGACCCGGTCGAGCCAGCGGTGCTTGAGTGGCGCCTCAGGGTCCAGGCCGGTGTCGACGACGACCACCCGTACGCCCTGTCCGGCGGCCAGGTCCAGCGTCGGCATCGGGTCGGGCGCGGTCGCCTCGGCCGGTTCCGGCTCGACGGCCGGGCAGCGCGACACGACGTCCGAAATGGACAGTATGTGCTCGGGCGCGGCGGCACCATCACCGAGGCCGCCCGCCTCGTCGAGCAGGCTGTCGAGTGCGGACCGCATCTCGACGTCCGTCTGGAGCGGTAGCCGCCGGATGCCCGCCACCGCCGGTGCGGCCTCACGGTCCCGGTCGACGCGGGCACCGAGGATCTGCATCGCGCGGGCGGCGTACTCCTCGCGCACCAGTATCCAGCCCTTCCGGTACAGGTAGCCGCCCTCCGGATCCTCGGCCACCTCGTCGCGACACCCCCCCAGGTTGGCCTGGGTCTGGCCGCGTAGCCGGCCCCCCGCCACGCCGCCGGGGTCGCGGGCCGGCGCCCGGGCCGCGGCCTCGCGCAACGCGCCCGCGCTGAGTGTGTCGCGCTGGCCCCGGCGCCAGCGCTGCCAGAAGCTCATCGTGCCTCCCCATATCCATGCGCTGTCTAAGATGCTTCGATCTACGATTTATCGATGCGTGCCGAGGACCTGCTGGCACTCGCGCTGGCACGGCCGATGGCGGCCCTCGCGCGCGCCGACGAGGTGCTGCGTAACGACCCCGAGCCGGCGGTCGCGTCGGTCGCGCACCAGGCGCGGGCGATCGTGCTGCGCGACACCGGACGGGTCGACGAGGCGATCCGCGAGCTGCGCACGGCCTTGCGCCTCGCCGAGCACTCCGGCGACGGCGATCGTACGACCGACGTGCGAGCCACGCTGGGCCTCACCCTCGGCCTCGCCGGGCGCACCGCCGCCGGCCTGCGCGCACTCGACCAGGCCGCCGCCGCGAGCACGGGCGCGGTACACGGCCGGGTGCTGATGCGCCGCGGTCACCTGCGGGCGGTGGTCGGCCGGTACCAGGAGGCGCTGGTCGACTTCCGCACGTCGATCGCCCGGTTGCACCGGGCCGGCGACGGCATCTGGGAGGCGCGGGCCCGGGTCGCCCGCTTCTCGGTGTACGCACGGCTCGGCCAGGCGGCTCGCGGCGACCGCGACCTCGTGGTGGCCGAGCGGCTCTTCGCGGCGGCCGGGCAGGACCTGGAGTCGGCGATGACCGTCCACAACCGAGCGGACGTGGCCTTCCAGGTGGGGGATCTGCCGGCCGCGCTGGACCTGCTCGACCAGGCCGGTGCCCGGTACGCGGAGCTGGGCGCGCACAAGCCGGAGCTCGCGATCGACCGGTGCGCGGTGCTGCTCGCGGCGGGGCTGGCCGCCGAGGCGGTCGCCACGACGGAGGCGGCGATCCGCGAGCACGTGGGCCGCGGCGGCGAGGCGACGAAGACGGCCGAGCTGCTGTTCGTGGCGGCCCGCGCGGCGCAGGCGGCCGGCCGGGCCGACCGGGCCGCCGAGTGGGCTGGGCAGGCCCGCACCCTCTTCCGGCGCCAGCACCGGCGCGGCTGGCAGGCGCGGGCCGCGTTCATCGTGGCGCAGTCGCGGTACGCCGCCGGAGACCGTGCCGGCCAGCTGCGCACTCAGGTCAGCCGGCTGGCCGACCGGCTGACCGAGCTGCGCCCGCTCACGTTGCGCACCCGGTGCAGCGTCGACCGGTACCAGCCGCCGGTCAGCTT
>NZ_JAIBNX010000054.1:18181-40854 GCF_026130045.1 Micromonospora sp. CPCC 205371 | reverse complement strand
TCGATCAAGGGCGAATGCACGTGGTTCGATCTCTTTTCCGCGTGCGTTTGCCCTTGATCGATGAGACCTTCCTTGATCGGCGGCGTCGAGTTGGGACGTTGCGGCGCGCTCCTTGCGTTGCGGCGCTCTTCGGGCGTTGCGGCGTTTCTTGGCGTTTGCGGCGCTCCGGAGTGGCCGCGGTGATCCGCGGCCAGATCGCCTCGCCGGGCAGTGCGGCATGGACCACGCCGAGGGTGGCGCTGCCTCCCGGCGCGCAGCCCGCCGCCGCGCACACCCTGCGGCCGCGCGGCGAGCGGCATTCGACCACGTGCGTGCGGCGCTGGCCGTGCGTGCCCCGCGGGTCGGGCGGTGCCCCGCTGGCCGCGCGCGCCGCGCGTTGCCGCAGGCGCACAGGCCCCGGCTCGCCCTCGGTCAGGGTGAGTGCTTTCTGAGCCCTGCTGCCCGCGCCGAGCTTTAGCTGGGTGGCGGCCCCAACGTCGCGGATGTGCCCTCCGTATCGTCCCGATATCGCCCTAATCGGGATATTCCGCCCTTGCCGCCCCACGCACGTCCGAGCGCCTTCATTGATGAAAGGCGCTCCCGGTCGCCATCGCGCAGGAGTGCGGATTAGGGTGATCGGGATGTTTGTTCGGGGTCTGGCCGCGTCTATCGCGAGCGCGGCGTGGGTGGCCCTCCCGGCGCCCCCCCCGGCCCGGGCCCCCCCCACGCCCCCCGCCCCACCGGCGAAAGGGCCCTTTCCCGCCGCCCAGGGCGTCGCCCCGCGCGCTGAGGGCGCTGCCGCGCGGGCCGGCGAGTGGAGCGCCGCCGTCCAAGCATCCGAGCGTGCCGCCGCCCAGGGCGCGGAGCTGACCGCCGCGCTGGCCGCGCCGCGCGCGGAGTCGGCCGCCGCGCCGCCCGCGCGGGGGGCCACAACCCCGGCCTTTGTGCCCTGCCCGGCTGTCAAGCCCGATCCGCCGGTGAAGCGGCCGGCCAAACCGGGGGCGCCCGAGCTGACCGAGTATCAGCGTGCCGTGGGCGGCGACGGGCTCGCCACCGCTGGCCTCACGATTCCGCAGGGCGCGGGCGCCCCGCCGAAGCTGACGGCGACGTCGTGGCTGGTCGCCGACATGGACAGCGGTGAGGTGCTCGGCGGCTGCGGGCCGCACGAGTACGGTACGCCGGCCAGCGTGCAGAAGCTGCTGCTCGCCGCGACCGTCATGTCCAAATTGGACCCGAAGCAGGTCATCCAGGTGAACCGCGCCGACCTGGACTTCGAGGCGGGTAGCTCTGCGGTGGGGCTGCTGCTCGGTGGGAAGTACTCCATCGAGACGCTCTGGCTGGGGCTGCTGCTGAACTCCGGTAACGACGCCGCCAACGTGCTGGCGCGCCTCGGCGGTGGGCAGGGCGGCGTGCCGGCCACCATCGAGGCGATGAACGCCGAGGCCCGGCGGCTCGGTGCGTTGCAGACGCACGCGGTGACGCCGTCCGGGCTGGACGGTGAGGGGCAGTTCACCAGCGCGTACGACCTCGCGTTGATCGCCCGAGCGTGCTTCGCGAACGAGAGCTTCCGGAAGTACGTGGCGACGAAGCAGGCACAGATCCCCGCCCAGCCGCCGAAAGACCCGCGCGGCTTCCAGATCCAGAACGAGAATCAGTTGCTGCTGCGGTACCCGGGCGCGCTCGGCGGCAAGACCGGGTTCACGACGCTGGCACGGCACACGTTTGTCGGCGCGGCCGAGCGCAACGGCCGGCGCCTCGTGGTGACGCTGCTGGGCGCCGAGGCCCGGCCACAGCGCACCTGGCAGCAGGCGGCCGCGCTGCTGGACTGGGGATACGCCCTGCCCGCCGGTGCCTCGGTCGGCCGGCTGGTCAACCCCGACGAGGTGCCGCCCTCGCCCACGCCGCCGGCCGCGGCGGAGGGGCAGCAGCCGGCCGGGGGGGGGGCCCCGGCCGCCGGCCCGCTGCCCCGCACGTCGTACGGGCCCCCGTCCGGCTCGGGGATCGGGGCGCCCGCCATGGTGGCGACGATGATCGTGGCGGCCCGGTGGCGGCGTGCCAACATCCGCACCCGGCGCACCGCCCTGGAGGCCCGCCGAGCCGCCGCCGCCCGCGGCAGAGGCGGGCGGGGCGGCTGGGAAGGGCAGGGCGGCTGGGACGGGCGCCGCTAGCGGCTGACCGCCTTCTTGTACCGGTCGACCGCCAGTGGGACGAACACGATCAGCAGGGCGGCGATCCACAGCAGCGACGTCAGCACCGCGTTGCGCAGCGGCCACGCGTCAGGCGGCGGCACGGCCGGGCTGGTGTTGCCGAACAACTCGCGTGCCGCCTGGGTGACCGCCGAGACTGGGTTCCACTCGGCGAAGACCCTCAGCGGGCCGGGCAGGTCGGCGGTGGTGACGAACGTGTTGGCCAGGAACGTCAACGGGAACACGAAGATGAAGCTGGCGTTGTTGAACACCTCCGGGCTGCGCACCGACAGGCCGACGACCGCCATCACCCACGAGAACGCGTACGCGAACAGCAGGAGCAGGCCGAACCCGGCCAGCGCCTCGAGCGGCGAGGAGTGGATGCGCCAGCCCACGATCAGGCCGGTGAGCGACATGACGATGATGACCAGCACGTTGTTGACCAGGTCGCTGGTCGTGCGTCCGACCAGTACAGCTGAGCGGGCGATCGGCAGCGACCGGAACCGGTCGACGATGCCCTTCTGGATGTCGTCGGCCAGGCCGCTGCCTGTGATCGTGGCACCGAAGAGCACGGTCTGGGTGAAGATGCCGCCCATCAGGAACTCGCGGTAGGAGACGCCGGGCACGTCGATGGCGCTGCCGAAGACGTACGCGAACAGCAGGATGAACATGATCGGCGAAGCGGTGGAGAAGACCAGCAGGTCGGGCACCCGCTTGATTTTGATCAAATTGCGCCGCGCGACGACCATGCCATCGCGGACGGGCTTGAGCGTCGCCGTGGTCATCGCGCCGCCTCCTCTTCCTCGGCCGCATGGCCGGTCAGGGTGAGGAACACGTCGTCGAGGCTCGGACGGCGCAAACCGACGTCGAGGACCTTCACCGCTTCGGCGTCGAGCCGCCGCAGGCTCTCCATCAGGGCGGATGAGCCGCCGCTGACCGGTACGGTCAGCTGGCGGGTCTGCTCGTCGGCGGTGATCTCACCGGAGGCGAGCGGCGCTAGCGCCTCGCGGGCGCTCGCCAGATCGGCCGGCGTGCTGACGGTGAGCTCCAGGCGCTCGCCGCCCACCTGGCTCTTGAGCTCGTCGGCCGAGCCGAGCGCGATCACCTTGCCGTGGTCGATCACCGCGATCCTGTCTGCCAGGCGGTCGGCCTCTTCCAGGTATTGCGTGGTGAGCAGCAGCGTGCTGCCGGCCGCCACCAGCTCGGCGATCACTCCCCACATGCCGATGCGGCTGCGCGGGTCGAGGCCGGTCGTTGGCTCGTCGAGGAACAGCACCCGCGGCTTGGCGACCAGCGCTCCGGCCAGGTCGAGGCGGCGCCGCATGCCGCCGGAGTATCCCTTGACGGGCCGGTCGGCGGCGTCGACCAGGTCGAACCGCTCCAGCAGCTCGCGGGCCCGGGCCCGGCTATCGCGCGCGCTCAGGCCGTAGAGGCGGCCGACCATGTCGAGGTTTTCGAAGCCGGTGAGGTACTCGTCGACCGCCGCGTACTGCCCGGACAGGCCGATGATCTCCCGCAGCTTACTCGCGTCGGCCACCACATCGAGCCCGGCGACGCGGGCCCGGCCGCTGTCGGCGCGCAGCAGCGTCGTGAAGACGCGGACAGCCGTCGTCTTGCCGGCGCCGTTGGGCCCCAGCAAGCCCATCACCGATCCTTCCGGCACCGCCAGGTCAAGGCCGTCCAGTGCCACTACCGATCCGTATCGTTTGACGAGGCCCTCCGCCTCGATCGCGGGCTCCATGCCGCTCCTCCCCATCGAAGATTGCGCCTATCGTGCACCCGCCCTACGACAAACTCGGGAGACCCGGCCCACAGGCTGGGATATCCGCCCTGGCGCCGGCCGGGTTCGCCGGTAACGTGGCGGCCATGCAGATCGGCATTGTCGGAGCAACGGGCCAGGTCGGCGGCGTGATGCGCCGGGTCCTGGCGGAGCGGCAGTTCCCCGTCGAGCGCTTGCGGCTCTTCGCGTCGAGTCGTTCGGCCGGGCGCACGCTCTCCTGGTGGGACACCGAGATCACGGTGGAAGACGCGGCCACGGCCGACTACCGAGGTCTCGACATCGCGCTGTTCTCGGCTGGCAAAGGTACGTCGAAGGAGCTGGCACCGCGCGTCGCGGAAGCTGGCGCCGTCGTGATCGACAACTCCTCGGCCTGGCGGATGGACCCCGACGTGCCGCTCGTAGTCTCCGAGGTCAACCCGGAGGCGGCGACCCAGCGCCCGAAGGGCATCATCGCCAACCCGAACTGCACGACCATGGCCGCGATGCCGGTGCTGCGCCCGCTGCACGCCGAGGCCGGCCTGGTCAGCATGGTCGTGTCGACCTACCAGGCGGTGTCCGGCAGCGGCCTCTCCGGCGTGGCCGAGCTCGACGAGCAGGTCAAGAAGGTCGTCGACCGCGCCGCTGAGCTGGCCTTCGACGGGTCGGCGGTGTCGATGCCCGAGCCGCGGCAGTATGCGCGGCCGATCGCGTTCAACGTGCTGCCGCTCGCCGGCTCGATCGTCGACGACGGGTCCGACGAGACCGACGAGGAGCAGAAGCTCCGCAACGAGAGCCGCAAGATCCTTGGCATCCCCGACCTGAAGGTCGCCGGCACCTGCGTGCGGGTGCCCGTGTTCACGGGCCACTCCTTGCAGGTCAACGCCCGGTTCGCCCGGCCGCTGAGCCCGGCGCGGGCGCGCGAGCTGCTCGGCGGGGCCCCCGGCGTGGTGCTCAGCGACGTGCCGACCCCGCTGCAGGCCGCCGGCCAGGACCCGACGTACGTTGGCCGCATCCGCGCCGACGAGACCGTCGAGCACGGGCTGTCGTTCTTCTGCTCCAGCGACAACCTGCGCAAGGGCGCGGCGCTCAACGCGGTACAAATCGCTGAATTGGTGGCGGCGGAGCGCGCGTAGCGCTCCCGACCTAGGGCGCTGGGTCGACCGGGCGCCAGTTGAGCGGGCTAGACAGCACCATCGTGCTCGACGGCTGGCCGTACGGCGCGAGCCGGTCGATGATCTTCTCGAAGTCTTCCATCGCGCCGGTCGCCACCTTCAGGACGCAGCAGGCGTCACCGGTCACTCGGTGGATCTCCAGTACCTCCGGCCACGCCGCCACCTCGGGATCGCGCAGCACGCATCGGGCGCCGTAGCAGGACATCCGGATGATGGCGACCACGTGCCGGCCGGCCTTCGTCAGGTCGACGTGCGCGTGGTATCCCGTGACGACGCCCGCCTCCTCCAGCCGCCGCACCCGCTCCGCCACCGCCGGCGGCGAGAGGTGCACGCGGCGGGACAGCTCGCTGTACGACAGCCGGGCGTCCGCCTGGAGCTCCCGCAGCAGGGCCCAGTCCATGTCATCCACGGCGACCTTCAGTTCGTTAAGTGATCTCGCCGATCCGCTTGTCGATCCCTTGGTCACCAGGCTAAACGACCGTTGAACGGGCATTCCAGCACACGGCATACGGGGCGAGGATGGGAAGGGTGACAGGACCCATCCTGGACTTCGACGACCGGGTTCCGTACGACACCTACGTGCACGCCAGCACGCTGCACACGCTCCAGCAGCCGCTGACCAAGGACCCGGGCGAGATGTCGTTCCTGGTGGTCAGCCAGGTGATGGAGCTGTACTTCGGGCTGGCCCGCTTCGAGCTGCGCGAGGTGCAGAAGCTGCTCCGCGACGGCGACGTGTGGGGCGCGATGGCACCGCTGAAGCGCACCGCCCTGGACCTGGAGGCGCTCAACGCGGCCTGGCGCGGGCTGCGGTGGATGACCCCGGCCGACTTCAACCGCTTCCGCAGCGCGCTGGGCGAGGCGTCCGGCTTCCAGTCCGCGATGTATCGGCACCTGGAGTTCCTGCTGGGGCTCAAGAGCGAGTCGGTGATCCGCCCCTTCCGGCGGCACGCGGAGCTCTACAGCGAGCTGTCCGACGCGTTGCACGCGCCGAGTGTCTGGGACGACGTGATCGCATTGCTCGCCCGGAGCGGCTTCGACATACCGCCCGATGCTCTGAACGCCGACCGGACGCGCGAGCACGAACCGCACCCCGCCGTCGAGGCCGCTTGGGTGGAGATTTACCGCGACGACCGCCCCGAGAACGCACTGAGGGCTCTCGGAGAGGTGCTCACGGATGTCGCGGAGCAATTCGGCGACTGGCGGTACAAGCACCTCGTGGCGGTGCAGCGGACGATGGGCGGCAAGCCCGGCTCGGGCGGCTCGGCGGGCACCACGTGGCTGATGCGGAGCATGGCCCGGGTCGTGTTCCCCGAGCTGTGGTCGGCGCGGACGGCGATGTGATGCGGGGCCAGGAGGACGCTCGGCGCAGGGACCGGGAGGACCCCGGTCACCGAGACCTGTTCCACGTCCCGCCGGCCGAGGGCGGCCGCTACCCCGAAGCCGCCTACCTCGCGGGTAACTCGCTGGGGCTGCAACCGAAATCGACCCGCGCCGACGTGCTGGCCGAGCTGGACGCGTGGGCTACCCGCGGCGTCGCCGGCCACCTCGACGGCGAGCACCCCTGGCTGCCGTACCACGAGGAGCTGCGCGAGCCGGCCGCTCGCCTGGTCGGGGCGCTGCCCACCGAGACCGTCGTGATGAACTCCCTCACCGTCAACCTGCACCTGCTGATGGTGTCGTTCTATCGCCCGCGCGGCGACCGCATTCGCATCCTCGTGGAGGAGGGCCTCTTCCCGTCGGACAGCTACGCGGTCCGCAGCCAGGCGAGCTTCCACGGCCTCGACCCCGACGAGACCGTCATCCGGAGCGTCGACGTCCGCGAAACCCTTGCGGCGTACGGGGACCGGATCGCGCTCGTGCTGCTCGGCGGCGTCGACTACCGCACCGGCGAGCTGCGCGACATCCCCGGCATCACCGCGCTGGGGCAGGAGGCCGGCGCCGTCGTCGGCTGGGACCTCGCGCACGCCGCCGGCAACGTGCCGCTGCGGCTGCACGACTGGGGCGTCGACTTCGCCGCGTGGTGTTCGTACAAGTACCTCAACAGTGGACCGGGCGCGGTGGCCGGTGCGTTCGTCCACGAACGACACCTGGCGGCGGGGCTGCCTCGCTTCGAAGGCTGGTGGAGCACCGATCCCACGACCCGCTTCCGCATGGAGCCGGTCGCGCGCCCGCCGGCCACGGCCGACGCGTGGCAGGTGTCGAACCCGCCGATCCTCGCGATGGCTCCCGTGCGCACGTCACTGTCCATCTTCGACAAGGTCGGCATGGACGCGCTGCGCGCGCGCAGCCTGCGGCTCACCGGGTACCTGATGGAGCTGCTCGACCCGCGGCTGGTGGTCACCCCGCGGGAGCCGGGCCGGCGTGGCTGCCAGGTCTCGCTGCGCGTGCCCGACGCGGCCGGCCTCACCAAGGCGCTGCGGTACGGCCACGGCGTGGTCGCCGACGAGCGCGAGCCCGACATCGTGCGGCTCGCTCCGGTACCGCTCTATTCGACGTACCACGACTGTTGGCGCGCTGCCGAGGCGGTCGCCGCGGAGGTGGGCACGCGATGAGCGACGTAGCGGTGATCGGTGCGGGGTTGGCAGGCAGCCTGCTGGCGTGCTTCCTCGCCCGGCGCGGTCACGCGGTCACGGTCTACGAGCGGCGGCCCGACCCGCGCACGGCCCTCGCTGCACAGCGTGGCCGCTCCATCAACCTCGCGCTCAGCGAACGCGGGCTCGACGCGCTGCGCCGCCTCGGGCTCGACGAGCAGGTCATGGCGGACGCCCTGCCGATGCGCGGCCGGATGGTGCATCCGGTGCGCGGCGCGCCCGACTTCCAGCCGTACAGTGTGGACGGTACGCGCGCTATCAACTCGATCAGCCGCGCCGCGCTCAACAACGCGCTCGCCGACGCCGCCGCGTCCGCGCCCGATGTGCGGCTGGTCTTCGAACACCGCCTCGTCGGCGTCAGGGTGGGTCTGGACTGCGGGAGTAAGCACAGTCCGCTCGTTTTCGAGACACCCCAGGGCAAGGTCGAGGCCAGCGCCGAGGTCGTCCTCGGCGCGGACGGCGCCGGCAGCGCGGTGCGCGGCCAGCTTCTCGGAGAAGGGGTACTGGACGAGTCGCTCGACTTCCTCGACTACGGCTACAAGGAACTGGCGATCCCGCCACTGGGCGGGGACTTCGCGCTTCAGCCTGATGCTCTGCACATCTGGCCGCGGGGCAACGCCATGATGATCGCCCTGCCCAACCCGGACCGGTCGTTCACCTGCACGCTGTTCTGGCCCAACGGCGGCACCGAGAGCTTCGCCTCGCTCTCCAGCCCGGCGGCCATCGAGCGGCACTTTCGCCGGCACTACCCGGACGTACTGCCGCTCATGCCCACGCTGGTCGACGACTACCAGAACAACCCGGTCGGCCGGCTCGGCACCGTCCGCTGTGCACCGTGGGTGGTGGACGGTCGGGTCGGCCTCGTCGGCGACGCGGCGCACGCGATCGTCCCGTTCTACGGTCAGGGCGCCAACTGCGCGTTCGAGGACTGTGTCGAGCTCGACCGGTGCCTCTCAGACAGTGGCGACGACTGGGGTGCGGCACTGCCGCTCTTCGAGAGCCGCCGCCGGGCCAACGTCGAGGCGATCGCCGAGATGGCCCTGGACAACTTCGTGGAGATGCGCGACAAGGTGGCCTCGCCGCTGTTCCGGTTCGGGAAGGGCGTCGAGCACGCGCTGGAGCGGGCGCTTCCCGGCCGGTACGTCTCCCGGTACGAGCTGGTGTCGTTCACCACGACTCCGTACGCGGAGGTACGGCGGCGGGTGCGCCGGCAGCATCAGGTGGTTGGCGCGGCGGCCCTGCTGATGGCTGCCGCGGGGTTTGCGGGGTGGCGGGCATGGCGTTGAGGCATTTCGTCGGCGGCTCCTTCGTGGCATCGGAGAAGACGTTTCCCAAGTACAGCCCGGTGACCGGGGAGCTGGTCACCGACGTCTGCGAGGCCGACCGGTCCACGGTGGATGCCGCCGTGGCGGCCGCCCGGGGCGCGCTGCGCGGCGAGTGGGGCCGCACCAGCGAGCGCGACCGCGCGGCGGTGCTCCGCCGGATCGCCGACGAATTGGAGCGCCGCTTCGATGAACTGGTCGCCGCCGAGGTGGCCGACACCGGCAAGCCCGTCCGCCAGGCGCGCACCCTCGACATTCCCCGTGGCGCGGCCAACTTCCGGGCGTTCGCCGACATCATCGCGGCCGCGCCCGTCGAGGCGTTCAGCGCGCCTGGGATGCTCAACTACGCGGTACGCAAACCGGTGGGCGTGGTGGCGGTGGTCGTACCGTGGAACCTGCCCCTGCTGCTGCTGACCTGGAAGGTCGCGCCGGCGCTGGCCTGCGGCAACGCCGTGGTGGTCAAGCCGTCCGAGGAGACCCCGTCGTCCGCCTCCGTACTGGCCGAAGCGGTAGCCGCGGCGGGTGTGCCGGCCGGCGTTTTCAACGTGGTGCACGGGTTCGGCCCGGATTCCGCGGGGGAGTACCTGACCCGGCACCCGGGCGTCGACGCCATCACGTTCACCGGCGAGTCAGTGACGGGCGCGGCCATCATGCGGGCCGCCGCCGACGGGGTGAAGGCGGTCTCGTTCGAACTGGGCGGCAAGAACGCCGGCCTGGTGTTCGCCGACGCCGACCTCGACGAGGCGGTCGACGGGTCGGTGCGCTCCTCGTTCACCAACGGTGGGCAGGTGTGCCTGTGCACCGAGCGCCTGTACGTGCAGCGGCCGGTGTTCGACGAGTTCGTGGAACGGCTGGCCGCCCGCGCCGCCGCGCTGCCGCACGGCTGGCCGCACGACGACGCCACCGCCACCATGCCGATGATCTCGCGGGAGCACCGGGCGAAGGTGCTCGGGTACTACGAGCTCGCCCGCGACGAGGGCGCCACCGTGGTGACCGGCGGCGGTGTGCCCTCGTTCGGCGATGCCCGGGACGGCGGCGCGTACGTCGAGTCCACCGTCCTCACCGGACTGTCCAGCACGGCTCGCTTCAACCGCGAGGAGGTCTTCGGGCCGGTCTGCCACGTGGCGCCGTTCGACGACGAGGATGAGGCGTTCGCGCTCGCCAACGACAGCGACTATGGGCTGGCCGCCACGGTGTGGACCCGCGACGTCAGGCGGGCGCACCGTGCCGGCGCCCGCCTCGACGCCGGGCTGGTGTGGGTGAACACCTGGTTTCTGCGGGACCTGCGTACCCCGTTTGGTGGGATGAAAGCGTCCGGTGTTGGCCGCGAGGGCGGCCGGCACTCGCTGGACTTCTACTCCGAGGTGACCAACGTGTGTGTGGAGCTCTCATGATCGTGGCTGGCAAGGCGCGTCCTCGGGGCCGCTTCCCGCATGTGAAGGTCGCGGGCGGCTTCGCCTTCGTCTCCGGCACTTCCAGCCGCCTCCCCGACGGCTCGATCGCGGGCGCCAAAGTGGACGAGATGGGGACGACCACACTGGACATTCGCGAGCAGACGACGGCGGTCATCGAGAACGTCCGCGACATCTTGCGGGCGGTGGGCGCCGACCTCGCCGATCTGACCCAGGTGACCACGTACCTGGTGAACATGAACGACTTCGGCGGCTACAACGAGGTGTACGGCCAGTTCTTCGACGAGACCGGCCCGGCGCGCACCACGGTCGCCGTGCACCAGCTGCCGCACCCGCACCTGCTTATCGAGATGCAGGCGGTCGCACTTCTACCGTAGGAGGTTTGGCCATGAAACTCCCAGCTGGCGCTCGCTCCGCTCGCGCGGGTCATGCGCTCGCGCAGCCGGTGAGCTTCCCGGACTGGCTGGCCGAGAACCAGCACCTGCTCAAGCCGCCCGTCGGAAACAAGCAGCTCTTTCCGACCGGCGCCGATTTCATCGTGATGGTCGTCGGCGGGCCCAACCAGCGCACCGACTTCCATGTCGATCCGTACGAGGAGTTCTTCTACCAGATCAAGGGCAATATGCACCTCAACGTCATGACAGCCGACGGGCCGGACACGGTGCATATCCGCGAGGGCCAGATGTGGGTGCTTCCGGGCAACATGCCGCACTCGCCCCAGCGCCCCGAGGCCGGTTCGGTTGGGCTGGTCGTCGAGCGGGTGCGCGAGGAGGGCACGCTGGAGAAGTTCCAGTGGTACTGCCCCGAGTGCGGCAACCTCGTGCACGAGGTCGAGCTGCAAGTCCGCGACATCGTCACCGACCTGCCACCGGTGTTCGGCGCGTTCTACGCCGACGAGCAGGCGCGCATCTGCGAAAAGTGCGGCACATTGCATCCAGGTAAGGGCTGAGGGTGGGCCGAGTCGTCGACGTGCACACGCACGTCGTACCCAAGGGTTGGCCGGACCTCGCCGTCGAGTGCGGCGGCGAGGGCTGGCCCACGCTGCGCGTCGATTCCGAGCGCGACGCCATGATCATGATCGGCTCGATGGAGTTCCGGCCGATCGGAGCGGCCTGCTGGGACGCGCCGACCCGGTTAGCCGACATGGACGAAGACGGCGTCGATGTGCAGGTCGTGTCGCCGACCCCGGTGTTCTTCTCGTACGAGCGCCCCGCTGACCAGGCGGTCAAGGTGGCGCGGATCTTCAACGACCTCACCCTGGAGTGCGCGGCGGTCGGCGAGGGCCGCCTCGTACCGTTCTGCCAGGTCCCGCTGCAGGACCCCGACGCCGCCTGCGCCGAGCTAGACCGCTGCCTCGCCGCCGGCCACGCGGGCGTCGAGATCGGCAACCACGTCGGCGACCGCGACCTCGACGACCCGGGCATCGTGGCATTCCTGCGACACTGCGCCGAGGTGGGCGCGCCGGTTTTCGTGCACCCGTGGGACATGCCGGATGGCCCGCGCATCGACCGGTGGATGGGCCGCTGGCTCGCGGGCATGCCGGCTGAGACGCACCTGTCGCTGCTCGCGATGGTGCTCGGCGGCGTGTTCGACGAGGTGCCGCCGTCGCTCCGGATCTGCTTCGCGCATGGTGGGGGCAGTTTCCCGTACTGGCTGGGGCGCGCCGACAACGCCTGGCACCGCCGCGGCGACGTGGTGCGGGGGCGGTCGGCGCACCCGCCCAGCCACTACGTCGACCGCTTCTACGTCGACACCGTCGTCTTCGACCCAGCCGCCCTGCGGCTGCTGGTGACGGTGCTGGGCGACGAGCGCGTGCTGCTCGGCAGCGATTACCCGTACCCATTGGGCGAACGCCCGGCCGGCGAGGTGGTCCGCAAGGCCGACTTCCTGACCTCGGAGCAACGATCCGCATTGCTCGGCGCAAACGCCGACCGTTTCCTCGGCACCGTGCCCAGCTTCCCTTGGGGGTCCTGACATACTACGTGCCGTAGTATTACTCTGTCCGTGTGCTGAGTGATCGGGAGCGGCTGCAGGGCGACCTCACGTACCGCGCGCACCTCATCGTGGGCGAGGAGCGCGCCAGGCTCGCTCGCCGCCGCCCCGACCTCGGCGAAGCCGACCTCGACGAGGTCGACGCCATGCTTTGGCGGATCGCTGAGGCGCTACTCCTGCGCAGGCACGGCTGGGCGACCGTCGACGCTGCCGCCGCCGCCCGGCTCTGGGACCGACCGGAGACGAGTGGTGACCACCGTCGCGACCACCAGCGCGACGAGCAGCCCCGCCGTCAGCTGTACCGGCGCCGGGGTTAGCGGTGTGACCAGCACCAGGGCCGCCACCACGGGGAACGCGATCGTCGACGGGCCGGGCTGCTGCGGGCAGACGTGCAGCACCCACACGCTCAGCAGGTACACCGCGACCGGGATGGCCAGCGCGTATCCGGCGGCCACCTTGCCCACGTGTGCGGTGTGGGTTTCGACGTCGACGGCCACCGCGATGCCCGCGCCGACCGCCGCCGCCGACGCGAAGACCAGATAGTGCCCGTACCCCCAGAACATCGCGATCCGCAGCGAGACGAGCAGGTCACGAGCCGGGCGGTCGAAGTACAGCCACCACATCGCGAACACGATGAGGATGCCGGCGGCGGCCACCGAGAGCAATCCGATGTCACCGCCATGAGCGTCGACGGCGGATTGCACCGCAATGCTCGCGGCAAGCACCGACTCGCCGAGCACGATGATCGTGAAGAGTCCGTACCGCTCGGCGATGTGGTGCGGGTGCCAGGTGGTGCGTGCGACGCGTTCGGCCCAGATCGGCACCGCCAACTCCAGCGCCACCAGCAGCACCTGTGCGGGTATCGCCAGCTCGTCGGGGAGTAGCAGGCGGCCGATCCAGCCGAGCTGGACCAGGCCGATGCCCAGCGCGTATCGCCGAGCACAATCGCGGCGCGCCGGGTCGGTGCGGCTGGCGCGCAACCACTGCACCACCATCGCCAGCCGCATGATCACGTAGCCGTACGTGATCACGGTTAGGTCGTTGTCCTCGAATGCCCTCGGTACGCCGGCGGCCATCACCAGCGCGCCGGCGATCTGCACGAGGGTCGTGACGCGGTACAGGTCGTCATCGGTGTCGTACGCCGAGGCGAACCAGGTGAAGTTCATCCAGGCCCACCAGATCGCGAAGAACACCGCGAAATAGGCGGGTATCGAGTGCGCGATATGGTCCTCGGCGATGTCGTGGTGCAGCCCTGCGGCCGCCTGGGCGACCGCGACCACGAAACACAGGTCGAAGAAGAGCTCGAGCGGGGTGGCGACCCGGTGCGGCTCGCCGGCGTGGCGAGCCACCATCGGCCGGTACCACGGGCGGCGGGGGAGCGCTGGGCGAGAAGGTGCGTCGGACACGCCGGATCATCTCACACGGGTGTTGTCAGTAACGGTCCGTGCTGGTAGACATCCGATGTATGAAGTTGTTGAGGGTCGGACCACCCGGCGCCGAGCGCCCCGCCGCACTGGACGATGAGGGCCGCCTGCGCGACCTGTCCGGCATCGTGCCGGACGTCGATGGTGCTTTCCTCGCCGGGTCCGGACCCGAGCGCGTCGCCGCCGCGCTGGCCGGTGGCGATCTGCCGGTGCTCGACACCGACGGGCTGCGGATCGGTCCTCCGCTGCGTCCGGGCAAGATCGTGTGCATCGGGCTGAACTACCGCGACCACGCCGCCGAGAGCAACCTGCCGGTGCCGGCCGAGCCGGTCGTATTCATGAAGGCCCCCGACACAGTCATCGGACCATACGACCAGGTGCTCGTGCCGCGCGGCAGCACGAAGACGGACTGGGAGGTCGAGCTCGCCGTCGTCATCGGCCGCACCGCGCGGTACCTGGAGTCGGAAGCGGACGCGCTGGCGTGCGTCGGCGGGTACGCGGTGTCGCACGATGTCTCGGAACGCGAGTTTCAGCTCGAACGCGGCGGGCAGTGGGACAAGGGCAAGTCCTGCGAGACCTTCAACCCGCTGGGCCCGTGGTTGGTCACCGCAGACGAGGTGCCCGACCCGCAAGCGCTCGGGCTCCGGCTGTGGGTCAACGGCGAGGCGCGGCAGAACGGCAGCGCCAAAGACATGATCTTCGGAGTGGCCGAGATCGTCCGGTACTTGAGCCAGTTCATGGTCCTTTACCCCGGCGACCTCATCAACACGGGCACACCGGCGGGTGTGGCGCTCGGCCAGCCCGAGCCCAAGCCGTACCTGCGCGCCGGCGACGTCGTCGAACTGGAGGTCGACGGGCTGGGCCGCCAGCGCCAGGAGATCGGGGCAGCGTGAGCGAGGGAGTTGGCGCGGCGGCGCCTGGACTGAGGAGCTTCGCGACGAGGGAAGGCGTCGCCTTTGGGCGCCACACGACCGAGCGAACCAGGAAAGCAGCATGAGCGACTTCGCGGGGCTGAAGGCCATCGTCACCGGCGGAGCGTCTGGCATCGGCCTGGCCACCGCCGTGCTTCTCGCCGAGCGCGGCGCGCGGGTCGCGTGCCTCGACCTCAAACCGGACGGGCTGCCGGCGCCGCTGGTCGGCTTCACCGCCGACGTCGCTGACGATTCATCTGTACGCGCGGCGGTGGCGGCCGCTGTCGAGACGCTTGGCGGCCTCGACGTACTCGTCAACAACGCCGGCATCGGCGCACTGGGCACAGTGGAGTCCAATCCGGACGACGAGTGGCACCGAGTCTTCGACGTCAACGTCGTCGGCCTCGTCCGGGTCAGCCGCGCCGCCCTGCCGCACCTGCGCGCCTCGAAGCACGCCGCCATCGTCAACACCTGCTCGATCGCGGCGACTGCCGGCCTGCCACAGCGCGCGCTCTACAGCGCCACCAAGGGGGCGGTGCAGTCGCTGACGCTGGCGATGGCCGCCGACCATGTCCGCGAAGGCATCCGGGTGTGCTGCGTCAACCCGGGCACAGTAGACACTCCCTGGGTGCGCCGGCTGCTGGCCGCCGCACCCGATCCGGCCGCCGAACTGGCCGCGCTGCAAGCTCGCCAGCCCACCGGACGGCTGGTGAGCGCCGCCGAGGTGGCGGCCGCCATCGCGTACCTCGCCAGCCCGCTAGCCGGCGCTACCACAGGCGCCGTACTCGCCGTCGACGGCGGCATGCACGGCCTGCGGATGCGCCAGCCCTAACCCTCCGGGAGGACCCGCAATGGAGCGGATCGCGCTGCACACCCGGCTCAAGCCGGGCAAGGAAGGCGACTACGAACGGGTGCACGCCACTATCCCGGAGGACCTGGACGCCGCGCTGCGCGCCGCCGGTGTGCACACCTGGCGGATCTGGCGCTCCGGGCGCGACCTCTTCCACGTGGTGGAGGTCGACGACTACAAGGCGATGCGCATCGCGTTGCGTGACCACCCGGCCAACGTGCCGTGGCAGGCCCGGATGGCGGAGCTGCTGGAGGTCGAAGACGACTACTCCGGTGACGATTCTGGCGTGCCGCTGGTGTGGGAGCTGCCATGAAGCTCCCCTTCGGACGGTGGGGCCTGGGCTGCGCGCAGCTAGGCAACCTCTACACGGCCATCGAGGACGACGTCGCGGCGGCCACCGTGGCCGCGGCGTGGGACGCCGGGGTCCGCTACTTCGACACCGCGCCACACTACGGACTTGGCCTGTCCGAGCGCCGGCTCGGCGCCGCGCTGAGGGCGCGTCCTCGCCACGAGTACACGGTCAGCACCAAGGTGGGACGGCTGCTGGTGCCCACTCCGGACAGTGGCGGGGCGCGTGACCCTGAAGGGTTCGATGTGCCGGCCAGTCACCAGAGGGTGTGGGACTTCAGCGCCGACGGGGTGCGGCGGTCGCTGTCAGACAGCTTGCGCCGGCTGGGCCTGGACCGGATCGACCTAGCGCTCATACACGACCCCGAGGACCACCAGGAGACCGCACTGCGCCGGGCCTATCCGGTGCTGCACGACCTGCGCCGGCAGGGTGTCGTGCGGGCGATCGGCGTCGGCTCGAAACAGGTGGACGTCCTGCACCGGTTCGCCATGGAGACCGATGTGGACGCCGTGATGGTGGCTGGCCGGTACACGCTGCTGGAGCAGCCGGCGCTCGACGCGCTGCTGCCCGAGTGCCGGCGCAAGGGAATCGCGGTAGTGAACGTGGGCGTGTTCAACAGTGGACTGCTGGCCGTGGACCGGCCACACGATGGGCTGCACTACGAGTACGGATCTGCGCCGTCCACTGTGGTGGAGAAGGCACGGGCGATCGCGGAGGTCTGTGCCAGGCACGGGACGTCGCTGCCGGCCGCCGCGCTGGCGTTCGCGGCCGCGCATCCCGCCGTGACCACCGTCGTGGTCGGCGCGGAGCGACCTGATCAGGTCAAGCGAAACGCCGCGCTGATCGCCGCGCCACCGCCGCCGGCCGACCTGTGGGCGGAGCTGGTCGACGCCGGGCTGTTGCGGGCCGACGCACCGGTTCCACAGCCGTCGGGTATCCGATGATCGTCGACGCGCACCATCACCTCTGGCGCACCGGGCAGGGGTACACGTGGCTGGACGCACCCGAGCTGGCCCCGATCCGGCGCACCTTCACGCCGGCGGACCTCCAAGCCGTGCTCGCCGAGTCCGGTGTGGAGCGGACCGTGCTGGTCGAGGGTGGACGGTGCGACACCGCCGAGGCGGCGCTGCTGCTGGCGTACGCGAGACAGACGCCGCAGATCGCGGGCGTGGTTGCGTGGGCCGACCCGGCGGACCCGGCGCTGGCCGACACGCTCGCCGCCTATCGGGCCCTGCCCGGGGGTGAGCTGCTGGCCGGCGTCCGGCCGCAGATCCAGGGCGAGGCCGATCCCGACTACCTGGACCGGCCCGACGTGCGCCGCGGCCTGCGTACCATCGCCGGCACCGGTCTGGCGTTCGACCTGGTGATCCGGGCCGACCAACTGCCCGCTGCGGCACGGGCCGCGCGCGACGTGCCGGAGCTGCGGTTCGTGCTCGACCACCTGGCGAAGCCGCCGATCCGCGCCGGTGAGCATGCCGCGTGGGCCCAGGCGCTGGCCGAGCTCGCCGCCGCGCCGAACGCGACCGCCAAGCTGTCCGGTCTCGTCACCGAGGCCGACTGGCGACATTGGACGGTCGCCGACCTGCGTCCGTACGTGGCGACCGCCGTCGAGGCCTTCGGCCCGGACCGGCTGATGTACGGCTCAGACTGGCCGGTGTGCCTGCTGGCGGCCTCGTACGCGCGGGTGAAGAATGCGCTCGTCGAGGCGCTGCCGCCGCTGTCGCCCCGTGAGCAGATGGCGGTGTTCGGCGGCACGGCCACCCGCACGTACCGGCTGCCGTAGGAGGAATCAGTGAGCGAGGGAGTGCGTCGCCTTTGGGCGCCGCACGACCGAGCGAACCAGGAGGCACACGCATGGCGGTCACCGACGAGGCGATCGAGAAGATCAAGGGCATGATCGTGGCCGGCGACCTGCGGCCCGGCGACCGCCTGCCGCGCGAGGCCGACCTCGCGGAGCGGCTCGGCCTGTCCCGTAACTCGCTGCGGGAGGCCGTCAAGGCGCTGTCGCTGATCCGGGTGCTCGACGTGCGGCAGGGCGACGGCACGTACGTCACCAGCCTCGCGCCGGGGCTGCTGCTAGACGCGTTGAGCTTCGTCGTCGACTTCCACCGCGACGACACCGTGCTCGAGTTCTTCGAGGTACGCCGAATCCTGGAGCCGGCGGCGAGCGCGCTCGCGGCGCGGCGGATGACCGACGCGGACATCGCGTCCCTCCGTGCGATCCACGCCGCCCTCGGCGACGCCCCGACGATCGACGAGCTGGTCGCCAACGATCTGGAGTTCCATCGCCGGATCGCCGCCGGTGCCGGCAACGGCGTGCTGTGCTCCCTCATCGACAGCCTCTCCGGCCCGACCACGCGTGCCCGGATCTGGCGTGGCCTCACCCAGGAAGGCGCCGTCGACAAGACCCGCGAGCAGCACGGTGCAATCATCGAGGCGATCGCGGCCCGCGAGCCGGAGCTTGCTCGGTCATGGGCGACGGTGCACGTCGCGGGCGTCGAGGATTGGTTGCGTCGAGCGCTTTAGTGCCGTTCTCCTTGACTTCGAGCGTGCTCTAATTCCTAGCCTTTCTGGCATGAGGACAGTAGCGCTGGGACGCACCGGCGAGCAGGTCAGCCAGCTCGCCCTCGGGTGCATGCTGATGGGAACGCTGACCGACGAAGCCTCCTCGTTCGAGATGCTCGACCGGTACCTCGACGCGGGCGGCTCGTTTCTCGACACCGCCAACTGCTACGCGTGGTGGCCGCCGGGCGGCCGGGGCGGCGAGAGCGAAGAGCTGCTCGGCCGGTGGTTCGCGCGCACCGGGCGGCGCGACGAGGTGTTCCTGGCCACCAAGGGGAGCGCGTGGATCGCCGATCCCGACGCCCTCCGGGGCAAGCTGCGGGAGGAGATCGCCACCAGATACGAAGGCGCGGGCGGCGACACCCTCCGCCGGGCCATCGATGACAGCCTGCGCCGGCTAGGCACCGACCACGTCGACCTGTACTACGTGCACGTGGACGACCGCTCCACGCCGCTGGAGGAGACGCTGTCGGCGCTCGCGGAAATTGTGGCGGCCGGCAAGGCCAGGTACATCGGCTGGTCCAACGTGCGCACCTGGCGCCTGGAACGCATCCGCCAGCTGTGCGCCCAGAACGGTTGGCCCGCACCGGTCGCACTGCAGCAACAGCACACCTACCTGCGGCCGCGGGCCGGGCGGAGCCGAGCATCCCTTGTGGACGACGAGCAGATGGACTACCTGCTGGCGCATGACGATCTGACGCTGGTGGCGTACTCGCCGTTGCTCAAGGGCGTCTACGACTCGGCCGAGAAGCGGCGCGGGCACGGCATCATGGAGGCCTACGAGGGTCCGGACGCCGAGGCGCGGATCGCGGTGCTCACCGAGGTGGCCGCCGAGGTCGGCGTCACGCCGAACCAGCTCGTGCTGGCGTGGCTGCTGCACCAGACGTCACCCACGATGGTGCCGCTGATCGGGCCGCGCACGGTTGACCAGTACACGGCGGCGGTGCCGGCGCTGGACGTGAAGCTCACCGACGACCAGATGGCACGCCTGAACGCCGCCGGCGCCTGATCACGGTTTAGGCGCAGGGCGAGCCGTTCAGCGTGAAGGTCGTCGGGGCGGGTTGCGGGCCGCCGGGGGTGCCGAGGAAGCCGAACGTGACCGACGCCCCCGGCGCGACGGACCCGTTCCAGCTCGCGTTGCGTGCCGCCACTGTCGCCCCCGTCTGGGTCACCTGCGAGTTCCAGGCGTTGCCGACCTTTTGCACCCCGGGGAACGTCCAGCCGACCGTCCAGCCGTCGACCGGCGTGCTGCCGGTGTTGGTGAGCGTGACGTTGGCGAGGAAGCCGGTGCCCCACACCTGCGTCTGGTAGCTCACCGTGCAGGCGACCGGCGGCACCTTGCGCTCGAACGAGATCCGGTGCAGTTGGCCGGGCAGGTCGTTGATCAGGTACAGCTCGCCGTCCGCGGCGACGCCCAGGCTGGTCGGCTGCACGATGTCGGGCTGTGCGAGCACCGCCGACTCGTGCCCGCCGCCAGCGGTCGGGCGGATGCCCCAGATTGTCGCGGAGCAGTAGTCGGTGACCACGTACGTGCCGTCGGCCAGATCCGCGTAGCGGCTGCCTCGGTACACGTGGCCGCCGATGACCGCGCAGCCCTGGAGCGACGTGGGGTACGTGAAGACCGGGTCGGTGTAGGTGGCACCGGCGACGCAGCGGTCTGGGTTGAAGACGACCAGGCCCTCGCGGCAGGACCAGCCGAGGTTTGCACCGGCCGTGCCGGCGGCGAGGTGGTTGACCTCTTCCCACGTGCCCTGGCCGACGTCGGCGATCCACATGGAGCCGCCGGCGGGATCGAAGGAGAACTTCCACGGGTTACGCAGGCCATACGTCCAGATCTCCGGACGGGCGCCGGCCTGGCCGACGAACGGGTTGTCGTCGGGTACGCAGTACGCGGCGGTGCCGCAGGTGCGGCTGGGGGGGGGGCCGACGTCGGGGCGACCGATCTTGCAGAGCAGGGTCCCCAGATCCTGCCCGCTGGCCACCCCACCGTCGGCGGCGCCGCCGTCGCCGAGGCTCCAGTACAGGTAACCGTCGGGCCCGAACGCGACGTTGCCGCCGTTGTGGTTGGAGAACTCGGCGTGCGCCTGGGTCAGGATGACCTGCTCGCTGGCCGGGGCGCCGAGCTGGAACCGGGACAGCGTGAGCGCGCCCTCGGGCAGCGCGGTGTATGCCAGGTACACGGTGCCGGTCGTGCCGAAGTCGGGCGCGGCGGCGATGCCGAGCAGCCCGCGCTCGTTGCCGGAGACGTCGACCCGATCGCTGATGTCGAGCAGCGGGGTGGCGTCGAGACCGGTGTCGGGGTGGAACGCGCGGATGCGGCCGGGCTTTTCGGTGATGAGGAGGCGTCCGTCGGGCACGCCGATCAGGGACGTGGGGCGCTGGAGCCCGAACGCCACCTGTGTCGTGGTGACAGCGAGCTGGTCGAGCGGCACCGCGGCCACCGCGCGTGCGGGCGGGCTCGCGCCGACGCCGACCAGGGCGAGCACACCGATCGTCAGCAGACTGGTCCATCGACGCCGTGACATATTCGCTCCCATCGTTGACGGGATGTTAACTTCCGGATCGTGGGAGCGCTACCATCCATCCGGGCCGCCGGGTGTTGCAACCGGCCGGACATTGATTAAGTATAAAGTCACAACCATCGATCAAGCGGTCACCGGGCGGGGTCGCACACGAACGTAAGGAGCATGATGAGAGCCAGAAGGCGCGCCGCCCTTGTGGCCGCTGGCGTCACCGCCGTGGCGGTGACCGCGGGCTTGGCCACCAACGTCGTGGCGCAAGCGGCAGCGGCCGGCTGCCGGGTGACGTACTCGGTGCCGTCGCAGTGGACCGGCGGGTTCACCGGCAACGTCGCCATCACCAACCTCGGTGACCCCCTGACATCGTGGCGCCTGACGTGGACGTTCCCGTCGGGGCAGACGATCACCCAGGCGTGGAACTCGACCGTCACGCAGAGTGGCAGCCAGGTCACCGCCAACAACGCGACCTACAACGGGTCGGTCGCCACGAACGCAACCGTGTCGTTCGGCTTCAACGGCCAGTTCAGCACCACCAACACGGCGCCGACCACGTTCGCGCTCAACGGCACGACGTGCACCGGCGCGATAACGCCGACGACCGGTGGCCCCGGCCCCACCACTCCGGCGCCCACGACGCCCGGGCCCACCACACCGCCGCCGACCAGCCCGCCGCCGCCCACCAGCGGCTGGAACCCGCCGAGCAACCTGGTCGCGCCGCTGAACGCGGTGTGGACGCACCAGGAGCAGACCTACAACAACGGCAACCTGTACGGGTTCCGCAACTACGGTTGGGACCAGCTCTTTGCCAACCGTGGCTACATCAACTACTGCGTGCGCTGGGACTCCTCCGCCTCCGTGACCGCCGCACAGCGCGACCAGATCCACGCCGCGCTCGCGCGGCAGTACAAGAAGTGGATGGACGTCATGGTCGGCCACAACGGCTTCCCGTACACCGACGTGCCGGTGAAGGTGGTCGGCTGGGCCGTGCGGGATCGCGCGCAGCTACAGTGGAGCGACACCTCCGTCGACATCTATGTCAACAACATCCGGGAAAACGCTCCACAGTGCTCTGAGCCGTGTGGACGGTTCTTCAACCAGGGCGGCACCTACCCCAACTGCCCGGG
Source organism: Micromonospora sp. CPCC 205371 (assembly GCF_026130045.1). Taxonomy (GTDB): domain Bacteria; phylum Actinomycetota; class Actinomycetes; order Mycobacteriales; family Micromonosporaceae; genus Phytohabitans. The sequence continues at coordinate 18,702 of NZ_JAIBNX010000054.1, read as the reverse complement.
CGGCGCGGCACGCCACTACGACCACTCGCTGTGGCTGACCGACGGCTTCGGCGGCGGTCACGGTGGCGACTGGGGTCAGCGGATGGGCCGCGAGTACTTCATGAACAACCTCAACGCCGCGAACATGACCATCTTCCTGCACGAGCTGGGGCACACGTACGGCCTGGACGACTTCTATGACTGGGACCCCACACCTGGTCAGGGGTTCATCATGAAGGCGGGCAGCGCGAGCCAGATCACGACGTTCGACATGTGGATGTTCCGGGACTGGTGGCGGCACCTCAAGAGCCGGTACGGCTACTGACGGGCTGCCGCACGGGCCTGATCGAGCACCTCGGCGACCGGTAGCCCGGCCGAGCGGGCGGCGGCCAGAGCGTCGTCGTACTCCGGCTGGGCGGTCACCACCCGGTCGCCGAGGTGGCCACGCTTGACCCGCACCGTCGCCCCAGCGACGGTCACCTCGTCGGTGTCGCGGCGCAAAGGTCGAACTCGCCCGAGGGGGGGGCGAGTTGGGGGAGGCG
>NZ_JAIBNX010000054.1:15990-18171 GCF_026130045.1 Micromonospora sp. CPCC 205371 | reverse complement strand
CGAGGGTCCCCGCGCACACCCCCCCCCGCAACCCCGTTTGCACGCGCAGGCCCAGCGTGGTGGTCTGCGCGAACACGACGCCGCACGCCAGATCCAACCGGTCGGCGTCGACAAGCACGGTGAGCACCTGGCCCGGGCGGCCCTTGCGCATCAGGGCCGGCACGCACCAGGCGTCCGCGGCGCCCACCGTGCGCAGCTCCTCCAAGATGTCCGGCCACAGGCGAGGGTCGAGGTCGTCCACTGTGGCCTCGATCTGGTACAGCTCCGATGTGGACCAGTCCGGCGTGGCGGCCGCGGTGCCGACCAGTACGCGCACGACATTGGCGTGACCGGGCGGGTCGGCGGTGCCCGCGCCCACACCCACCGCGCGGGGCGTCATGGCGGGCGGCGGACCCCACCCGGTCGCGAGCGCCGCCAGGAGCGCCGCCCCGGTCGGCGTGCACAGCTCCATCGTGGCCGAGTGCGCGGCCAGCGGGGCGCCGGCGCGGGCCAGCAGTTCGGCGACCGCGGGGGCGGGCACCGGCAGCCGGCCGTGCGCCGCTCGCACCGTGCCCGAACCGACAGCCACCGGAGAGACCACCCGCACGGGAGCGTCCAGCAGGCCCAGGTCGTCGAGCGCCAGCGCGCAGCCCACCACATCGGCGATCGCGTCCAGCGCACCGACCTCGTGGAAGTGCACCTCGTCCACTGTGGTGCCGTGGACGCGCGCCTCCGCCTCGGCCAACCATTGGAACGTGGTCGACGCGTGTCCGCGTACCAAATCTGGCAAGGGCGAGATGAGCGCGAGGATGTCGCGAAGGCCGCGATGCTCGTGGCTGTGGGGAGCGTCGACCGTGACGTGCGTGGCGCGGAAGCCGTGCCGGCGGACCTCAGCCACGTGCAGCGAGAGGCCCAGGTCGAGACGCGCGAGCCCGGCGCGCACCGAATCGAGCGACGCACCCGCGTCGAGCAGCGCGGCGAGCAGCATGTCGCCCGCGGCGCCGTTGCTCGCGTCGATCCAGAGGGCGCCACTCATGCGGTGGCCCGCGCGATGCGGGCGGCCGCGACACCCGCGCCGAAACCATTGTCCACATTGACCGTCACGACGCCGGGCGCGCAGCTGTTGAGCGTGGCCAGCCAGGCGGTGAGGCCCTCCATGTGCCAGCCGTAGCCGATGCTGGTGGGCACGGCGATGAGCGGCGCGCCGACCAGTCCACCCAGGACGGACGGCAGCGCGGCCTCCATGCCCGCGCCCGCGCCCCCGGCGCGGCCCCTGGCGAGGCGGTCGCCCTGGGCGAGCGGCGGGTCCGGGCCGGCCACGCCGACGTCGACGATGACGTCCGGCACCGAGCCGAAGACCCGCACCGTCGCCGCGCACTCCCGGATGACGGGTAGGTCGGCGGTGCCGGCGCCGACGACCGCGACCCGTCCACGGGGCGGCCGGGCCTCGCCGAGCACCGCGACGCGGGCGACCTCGTCGACATCGGCGTCGGGCAACTCGGTGCGGCACTGGGCGATTGCCTCGTCGGAAAGTCGGGTCGCGAGCACAGCATTGCCGGGGTGTGCGTGGTGCAATGCGCGGAGCACTGCGACTATCTGCCCCGGTGTCTTGCCGGTGCCGAAGACCACCTCGGGGTCACCCGTGCGCGCCGCACGCTGGAGGTCGAGCCGGGCGAACCCGAGGTCCGCGATCTCCGGCGCGCCGCCGTTTGGGTACCGTTCAGTCATGCTGCCCCCCGACCGCCTCGTTCACGAACTCGCAGGATACGGCCGCACCCTGGTGGCATTCTCCGGCGGCGTCGACTCCAGCGTGGTGCTGGCGGCGGCGGTGCGCGCGCTGGGTGCGGCGGACGTGGCGGCGGTCACGGCGGTGTCGCCGTCGCTGCCCGCCTCGGAGCAATCACTGGCATCGGCGTTTTGTGCCGACTTAGGTGTTAAACACCATATGGTGGAGACCCGCGAACTCGACGTCGCCGGCTACCGCGACAACGGTCCCACGCGCTGCTACTTCTGCAAGAGCACCCTGCTCGACACCGCCCGCGGAGTCGCCGCCGAACACGGCTACACCGCGATCACCACCGGCACCAACGCGTCCGACATCGCCGCCGGCTTCCGGCCCCGCATCCGCGCCGCAGCCGCGCGCGGGCCCCGCACCCCCCCCCCCGGCCCGGGCCTCGCCACGGAGGCGGGAGGGGGGCGCCC
>NZ_JAIBNX010000054.1:0-15980 GCF_026130045.1 Micromonospora sp. CPCC 205371 | reverse complement strand
ACGCCACCCCGGCCACCCCCACGGGCCCCAACGGCCCCGCCACCCCGCCCGCCTCCCGCCCCGGCACCCGGGCCCCAGCCGAGCGCGGCGCCCGCACACCCCTCGCTGACCTGGGCCTCGACAAGGAGACGGTGCGGGCCATCGCGCGCGACTGGGGCCTGTCAACCGCGGAGAAGCCGGCCGCCGCGTGCCTGTCCAGCCGCATCGCGTACGGCGTGACGATCACGCCCCAGCGCCTGGCCCGGGTAGAGCGCGCCGAGGCAGCCGCGCGGCGGCTGCTCGCCGCCCACCACGTGCACAACGTCCGCGTCCGAGACCTTGGTGGGTCGGTGCGGATCGAGGTCGACGACCACGCCGTGGTACCCGCGCGGGGCGACTCGTCATTGCGCGAGGCAATCCAGTCGGCGGGGTTCGGTGCGGTCGACGTGACTGTCGAGCCATTCCGCTCGGGCTCCATGAACGCCCTCCTCGAAAACCCCGACACCTGGCGCAACGCCTAGCACAGACGCCGCTTCGCCCCGAGCCCCTCCCCGCGCGCCGGCGCGCCCCTCTCCGCGGGCGGCGCCTGTCCGCGCGGCGCCCTCTCCGTGGGGGCGCGTCCCTCTCCTCGCGGCGCTGCGTCCCTTTCCCCGAGGCCCGCCGATCAAGGGCAAACGCACGCTCTCCCCGCCGATCAAGGGCGAATGCACGTGGTTGGATCTCTTTTCCGCGTGCGTTTGCCCTTGATCGATGGAGATCTCCTTGATCGGCGGCGAGAGCGGCGGGAGGCCGCGGACCGGGCGCGACTACATGTTGATCATGTGGCCGGCCAGGCCGTGGACGGCCTCCTTCACCGCCTCGCCGAGCGTCGGATGGGCGTGGACGTTTCGGGCGACCTCGTGCACCGTGAGATCCCACTGCTGCGCGAGCGTCAACTCCGGCAGCAGCTCCGTCACGTCCGGCCCGATGAGGTGCGCGCCCAGCAGCTCCCCGTACTTGGCATCGCTGAGGATCTTCACGAAACCGACGGCGTCGCCCAGGCCGTGCGCCTTGCCGTTCGCCGTGAACGGGAACTTCGCCACCTGCACGTCGAAGCCCTGTGAACGGGCCTGCTCCTCGGTCCAGCCGAAGCTGGCGATCTGCGGCTGGCAGTACGTGGCCCGGGGGATCATCACGTAGTCCAGCTCCATGGTCTCCGCGCCGGCGATCGTCTCGGCGGCAACGATCCCCATCGACTCGGCCGCGTGGGCGAGCATCAGCTTCGCGGTCACGTCGCCGATCGCGTAGATGTGCGGCACGCTGGTGCGGCAGCGGCCGTCGATGTCGATCGCGCCGCGGCCGGTGAGGCGTACGCCCGTCTTGTCCAGCCCGTACCCGTCGACGCGCGGCTGGAAGCCGATCGCCTGGAGCACCTTGTCGGCTTCGAGCGCCTGCTGCTGGCCGTCGCGCGACACGGTGACGCGCACCTTCGCCCCGGATTCGTCGATCGACTCGACGCGGGTGGAGGTGAGCACGTCGATGCCGAGCCGCTTGTACCGCCGAGCCAGCTCAGCGGACACCTCGGCGTCTTCCAGCGGCACCATCCGGTCGAGGAACTCCACGATCGTGACCTTGACGCCGTAGTTGTGCAGGATGTACCCGAACTCGACCCCGATGGCCCCGGCGCCCGCGATCACGACGCTCTCCGGCAAGTCTTCGCTGAGGATCTGCTCCTCGTACGTGACCACCCGGTCGCTCACGGACGTGCCCGGCAGCAGCCGTGTGGTCGCACCGGCGGCGATGATGCAGTGGTCGAAGGTCACCGTCTGATCGCCCACCTGAATCGTGTGCGCGTCGGTGAACGTGCCCCGCCCGTCGTACTGCGCGATCTTGTTCTTCTTCATCAGGTAGTGGACGCCCTTGACCCGGCCGTCGGCGACCTTGCGGCTGCGCTGGTACGCCGCGCCGTAGTCGAAGGTCACCTCGCCCTGGATGCCGAAGGTCTTCGCCTCTTGGTGGAACAGGTGTGCCAGCTCGGCGTTGCGCAGCAGCGCCTTGGACGGGATGCAGCCGACGTTGAGGCAGACGCCACCCCAGTAGCGCTCCTCGATGACCGCTGTGCGGAGTCCCAGCTGCGCCGACCGGACGGCTGCCGTGTAGCCGCCGGGTCCGGCGCCCAGCACGACAACGTTGAAGTGCTCGCTCATGCGCTCGATGCTACGTCCCAGGCATTCCTGACCTTTTTCATGGAGACGACCCAGAAACCTTTGCCACGCTCACTCGGTGTGACAGGTGTGGTGAAAGTGCTCTACATCGCCGGCTGGGGCCGCAGCGGTACGACCATCCTGGACAACATCCTCGGCTCGTACGAGAACGTGTTCTCGGCCGGTGAGCTGTACTACCTGTGGCGGCGAGGGCTCGTGCAGGGGCGGCGTTGCGGATGCGGGGAGAAGCTCGCCGAGTGCCCGCTGTGGTCGAAGGTGCTGCACGTGGCGTACGGCAACGAGCAGCCATGCCCGAAGCGGACGGCTGATCTCCAGTACCGCGTCACAAGGGTGCGGAACACGCGGAGGCTGACCCGCGGTGACCTCGACGCCGAAGCGGCCGAGTACCGCGACCTGGTCGGCATGCAGTGCGCGGCGGTCGCCGAGGTGACCGGCACCGACCTCGTCGTCGACTCGTCGAAGCTGCCGCCCGGCGCGGCGGTGCTGGCCCGGGTCGCGGGCGTCGAGCCGTACCTGGTGCAGATGGTGCGCGACCCGCGTGCCGTCGCGTACTCGTGGACGCGCCCGAAGGCGCAGCTCGACCGGCCAAAGCCGATGCTGATGGACCAGCATGGGCCGGCGGAGAGCACCACCAAGTGGCTCGCGTGGAACCTGCTCACCGAGCAGGTGGCCCGCGGGTACGAGGCAAGGCGGCGCCGGCTCCGATACGAGGACTTCGTCGCCGACCCGCGCGGCACCGTCGAGGAGCTGCTCGCATGGGCCGGGGTGCCGTCGGTCGGCGGGCCGTTCGTGGACGGCCGCACCGTGGAACTGGGCGAGAACCACACCGTGTCGGGCAATCCGGGCCGGTTCCGGACCGGGCCGGTCGCGCTCAGGCCGGACGAGGAGTGGCGGCGCGCGCAGCCGCTGGGGCCGCGCGCGCTGTGCACCGCACTCTCATTTCCCCTGCTACACCGCTACGGCTACCGCGTCCTCACCTGACGGCGGCGACCGCGGCGTCCAGGCCGCCGCGCCAGACCAAACCGACCTCCGTGTACCCGGCGGCGCGCAGCGTGTCCACGTGCCACGACACCGGAGGGTTCCACTCGGTGCTGTGGCGGTTTGCGAAGACCTTCGCGCGTTCCGCGACGAGCGGGCCGAGCGTCGGGTCCTTGGCGACGTGTGCCCACCAGTCCTCCCAGGACAGCACCGCTCCGGCCGCGTACAGGGCCGCCCGCCGCGACTCGGACCGCGCGTGCCGCTTCTCGTTGAGGCCGGGCAGGCCGTCGTCGGGCATGTGGTCGGCGTTGACGAACACGCCGCCGGGGCGCAGCACGTCGCGGATCTCCCCGTACAGCGCCGCCAGCCGGTCCGCCTCGATCCAGTGCAGGGCGGTGGCGGTGAGCACCGCGTCGTACTCGCGGTGGGGGAGCGCGGAGGTCCACTCGGGACCGCGCAGGTCGGCGGTCACGACAGCGGACCTGCCGTCAAGAGACGCGCGGGCGATGTGCTGCAGCACCGGGTCGACGTCGAGCACCGTCGTGGTCGCTCCCGGGAAGCGGCGCAGCGCCCGCAGTGAGATCGATCCGGTACCGCCAGCGAGGTCGAGGATCTTCGGTGCCCACCCGCCGGTCACCGCGTCGACCGTGTCGAGGAGCGCCGCGAACCGTTCCTCGCGGTCCGGCAGGTACGCCTCCTGCTGGCGGTCCCAGCTCTCCTGCCACGCCGTCACGTCTGCTGTGTAAGGCCTCATAGGCTCCACACTAGTTACGATACCTCGCGCTTGAGAAGGCGCGTCCAGCCGGCGGCCAGCGGGAGCAGTACCCACACCGCGCTGGCCGTGGCGAGCTTGGCCCACGCCTGGCCGGGCATGCTGCCCTCCAGCAGCGGCTGCATGGTGACGCCCAGGTCCAGCCACTGCGCCGGGGTCTGGAGGGCCTTCACCATCTCGCCCAGCACGCCCCACACCGTCGGCAGCATGAAGTAGACGACGATCGCGAGCGCCGAGTTCATCAGCAGCATGCCGAACGCCACGCCCATCACGATGTTGATCACCTGAGCGAGCAGCGAGAGCGGGAGGATGGCGCCGCCCAGGTTCCAGGTGCCGGCGCCGTCGAACAGCGCCGAGCCGACCACGTTGCCCGCCGCGGCGACGGCCAGGCTGACCCCCACCGACGCCGCCGCCAGCGCGACAGCGGCCAGCAGCTTGGCGACCGCCACCCGGCTGCGCTCCGGCACCAGTGCGAACGTGTTCAGCGCCGTCCGCTGCGTCCACTCGCTGGTGGCGGCGAGGATGCCGAGCACCGGCAGCAGCACCCCGGACGGGATCATCATCATCTGGAAGAAGCTGCGGAACGTCAGGTCGGCCGGATCGGCGGCGAACAGCATGATCACGGCCAGCGCGACGTAGCCAAGCCCGATCGTCACCAGCAGCCAGAACCCGGCACGCGTGTCGGTCATCTTGCGCAGCTCGACGGCCGTGAGCCGGACGATGCTGGGCCGGGTGTCGGCACCGGCCAGTCGCGGTGCGGCAATCACGCTCATTTCACGGCCTCCTTGACGGTCTGTCCGGCGGTCAGGGTGAGGAACAGCTGCTCAAGGCCGCCGTCGTCGGCGGGGCGCAGCTCCAGCAGTACGGCCGCGGCCGCTGACGCGACCCGGCCGACCGTCTCGGCGTCGGCCTGCGCGACGATGGCGCCATCAGCGGTACGCGTCACCGGCACGCCGGCCGTCGTCAGCGCCCATTCGAGCTTGTCGGGCTCCAGCCCGCGCACCCGGACACCCGAGCCGGCGAGCAGCTCGTCCTTGGTACCCGCGGCGACGACCCGGCCACCCCCGATGACCACCAGCCGGTCCGCCACCGCCTCGACCTCGCGCAGCAGGTGCGAGGAGAGCAGCACCGTGCCGCCCCGATCGGCGAAGTCGCGTAGCACGCCGCGCATCCAGAAGATGCCCTCCGGATCGAGGCCGTTCGCCGGCTCGTCCAGGATCAGGACCCGCGGGTCGCCCAGCATCGCGAGCGCGATGCCGAGCCGCTGGCGCATGCCCAACGAGTACGCCCGGACGCGGCGCTTGGCGGCAGTGGCGTTCAGCCCGACGAGGTCGAGCAGCTCACCTACCCGCTGCCGGTCGACGCCCATCGTCTGGGCGGCCAGGCCGAGCACCTCCCGGCCGGTACGCCCCGGGTGCTGGGCGGACGCGTCGAGCAGTACGCCGACCTGCCGGCCCGGGTTCGGCAGCCGCCGGTACGGGACGCCGTGCACGGTCGCGGAGCCGCCCGAGGGCGGCGTCAGCCCGCAGATCATCCGCATCGTGGTGGACTTGCCGGCGCCGTTCGGCCCGAGGAACCCGGTCACCGTGCCGGGCTCACACGTAAACGTGACGCCGTCGACGGCTGTGTGCGCGCCGTACCGCTTCGTCAGGTGTTCCACGCTGATCATGCGTACAGCGTGCGGGCACGAGCGGGGCCGCCGCCTCGGTCGCAGGTCGGCGGCGCGCGACCAAGGTCTAGGCCCGGACATCTACTTTGGTTGGATGCCGGCGTGCACCGCTGGCCGTACCATTTGGATCATGGCTGGTGCGGTGCCCGAGTATCGGGCGCTCCTGCCGGGCGTGTTGCTCGCGGAGCTCGACCCCGACGTGCGGCCGGCCCGCCGGACGGTGCGCGACTGGGTCGTCGACGTGCTGGCGTTCCTGTTCTCGATCGTCGTGCTCCTGGTGATGATGGCCGCCAGCGACGAGCAGGGCGTCACCGAGGGCACGCTCGCGGTCGACGCCCTCCTGGGCCTGCTGTGCTGCGTGGCGCTCTGGGGGCGGCGGCGCTGGCCGGTGATGGTCTGCCTGCTCCTCACGGTCGCCGGCCTGTACTCCGTGACCAGCCTCGGGGCGGCGGTCATCGCGTACTTCACCGTGGCGGTGCACCGGCGGTTCCCGGTGGCGGTGGCGACGGGCGCGTTCGCCGCCGGCTCCGGGTTGATCTTCCCATTGGTGCGGCCGGACTGGGCCAGCTCGTACTGGGTCGACATGATCTGGGCCGTCGTCTTCACCGCGCTGATCCTGGGCTGGGGCATGGTCGTGCGGGCCCGGCGGCAGCTCGTGCTGTCGCTGCGCGAGCGCGCCGTCCGAGCCGAGTCCGAGCAGCAGTTGCGGGTCGCGCAGGCGCAGCAGATGGAGCGCGCGCGTATCGCGCGCGAGATGCACGACGTACTGGCGCACCGCATCTCGCTGCTGAGCCTGCACGCGGGCGCGCTGGAGTTCCGGCCGGACGCGCCGCCGGAAGAGGTCGCGGAAGCCGCCGGCGTCATCCGCCACAGCGCCCATCAGGCGCTGCAGGATTTGCGCGAGGTGATTGGTGTACTGCGAGAGGGCGGCGCCGAAGAGGCGCCCGACCGCCCGCAGCCCACCCTCGCCGACCTGCCAAGCCTGATCGAGGAGTCGCGCCAGGCGGGCATGCGCGTGCGGCTCGACCCCGAGGTGCCAGACTTGGCGGCGGTGCCGGTGGGCGTGGGGCGCAACGCCTACCGGATCGTGCAGGAGGGTTTGACGAACGCGCGCAAGCACGCGGGGGGATCCACAGTGGACGTTGTTGTGGCGGGAGCGGCCGGCTCGGGCCTGTCCGTCGAGGTACGCAACCCGTGGCCGGTGGGCCGGGCTTCGCCGTCGGCGATCCCGGGCGCTGGCACGGGGCTGGTGGGGCTGACCGAGCGGGCAGCGCTGGCGGGCGGCCGCCTCGAACACGGCCGCACGGCGTCCGGCGACTTCCGCCTATGGGCCTGGCTCCCGTGGCCAGCATGACCCCGGGCGGCCTCGCGGATCAGGGCGAGTCCGCGAGTGCGGGCGAGCCCGTGCGGGTGCTCATCGTGGACGATGACGCGCTGGTGCGGGCCGGGCTCGCCATGATCCTGCGGGGTGCCAGTGACCTCGCGCTCGTCGGGGAAGCGGCCGATGGCGCCGAGGTGGCCGCCGCCGTCAGGCAGCACCGGCCCCACGTGGTACTGATGGACATCCGCATGCCGCAGGTCGACGGCCTGGCCGCCACCGAGCAACTGCGCCGCCGCCCCGACCCGCCCGAGGTCATCGTGCTGACCACGTTCCACGCGGACGAGTACGTGCTGCGGGCACTCCGGGCCGGCGCGAGCGGCTTCCTGCTCAAAGACACCCCGCCCGCCGAGATCCTCCGCGCCGTCAGGTGCGTCGCGTCCGGCGAACCGATGCTGTCGCCGGTGGTCACCCGCCAGCTGATCGCCCACGTCAGCGACGGTAGCGCCGACGGCCGCCGCCGGCGCGCGGACGAACTGCTCGGCCGGCTGAGCGAGCGGGAGCGCGAGGTGGTGCTGGCCGTCGGCCAGGGCAAGTCGAACGCCGAGATCAGCGGCGAACTCTTCATGAGCGTGGCAACGGTAAAGGCCCACATGTCCCGCGTCCTGACCAAGCTGGAACTGAACAACCGCGTCCAGGTAGCCCTACTAGCCCACGACGCCGGCCTAACCTAGCCCCCGCTTCCCCGCCCCGCCCCGCCCCCGCGCCGCAGCCCGCGCGGCCCGCGCCCTGCCTGGGGCGTCCTCGCCGTCCGCCCCCTTTCCGTCGATCAAGGGCGAATGCACGTGGTTGGATCTCTTTTCCGCGTGCGTTTGCCCTCGATCCATGCAGATCTCCTTGATCGACGCCGTTGAGTTGAGCGATCCGGCGCCGTGCCGAGCCCGACCACCGCAGCCGACCCGGCGCCGCTAGGCGCCGGGCACCGACCGGATTGTCCCGATCCGCGCGGCGAGCCTGTCGCGCTGTGGACATCTACTGTTGCCAGAGCAGCTCTTCAGTCCCATGACATCTGTCGCAGTTCATGTCCCGGGACATGTGTCACATGATCGGCGAGGCGGATGCCGGCTTGACTGCCGGTCATGGCCATTCGGCGTCGCGTGGTGAAGGCGATGGACGCCCTGTTGGAAGCGGGCGTGAAGATCGACAACGTGGAAGGCTGGTGCCGCGAGCACGGCATCAGCCCTCGTACGTTCTACCGGCATCGCGCGCGGATCCAGGCCGAGGGAACCTGGCGGGAGCGATCGCGCCGACCGCACCGCAGCCCGGCTGCCACCTCACCAGAGCTGGACGCGTGGATCTGCAAGCTACGAGCCGACCTCGACGTGGACAACGGCGCGGACTACATCCGCGACGAACTGATCCGGATCGCCGACCGCACCGCGCCGGCCTGGACGGTACCGTCGCGGTCGACCATCAATCGGGTCCTGGCCCGGCATGACCTGCTGCAGCGCAACCCGGCCAAACGCCCGCGCAGCTCGTGGCGGCGCTTCAGCTACGCCCGCCCCCGCGACTGCTACCAAATCGACGCCACCCAGGTCACAGTGGTGTGCGTGGCGGGTGGACGACGGCGTATCGAAGTATGTAACGATGTCACGGTGTTGAGAGGATTGGCGCTGGGCGCTGTCGCGGTGATGGTCATGTCGGGAGCGGTGCCGGCGAGCGCCGGCGCGAGCGGTGCGGGCCGGGGCGGGTGCGGTCGCCAGGCCACCGCGCTGTTCTGCGAAGACTTCGAGCGGCTGCCGACCGGCGGCGCGGCCAGCCTCAGGTGGGGCATCGACACCAAGCACGGCACGCTGACCGTGGAGCGGCGCGGTGGCGGCAAGGTGTTGCGCGTGCACACCGAGGAGAACGGGCGGGCCTTCCTCAAGGTCGACGACTTCGCGGCGCCGGGCAACAGCTTCTTCGGGCGGGTACGGGTGCGGGTCGCCGCGTTTCCGACCGCGCCGGACTGGGCGCACTACACATTGATCGAGGCGACCGGGCAGGGGGCTGAGATCGTCCGGCCGCTCGGCGGGCAGTACGTGCCCACTGTGGACAAGGCTCTGTGGGGCGTGGGGGCCGACGGCGGACCCACCGGTGACTGGACCAACTGGCGCGAATCCGCTCCGTCGGTCGCCGGGCGATGGCAGTGCATCGAATGGCAGGCGGACGCCACTGACAACCGGATCTCGGTGTGGATCGACGGTGTGGCCCAGCCCGACCTCACGGTCACGACCACGGAGCACGGCGGCAACCCGGTCGACTTCGTCTTCCCCCGCTTCGACACGGTAAAGATCGGCTGGCAGTTGTACCAGGGCGACCCGACGCCGAGCGCGTACGACGTCTGGTACGACGACATCACCCTGGCCACGGCGCGCGTCGGCTGCTGACGCCGCAGCCCGCGGCCGGCGAGGCCGCCCAGCGGCCTGTCGGCCGCCATCGATCAAGGGCGTTCTCATCGATCAAGGGCGAATGCACGCGGAAAAGAGATCGAACCACGTGCATTTGCCCTTGATCGGCGGAAGGGGCGGGCGGCGGCCGCGAGGGCGGGCGGCCGAGGGGCGGCGGGCGGCGGGCGCGAGGGGTGGGTAGCGGGTGTCGCGGGCCGGCGAGGCGCGGGTGGGGTCAGGGTTTGACTATGTCGCGCATGCGGGCGATTTCGGCTTGTTGTTCGGCTGCTATGCCGGTTGCTAGCTCGGCCAGGCGTTCGTCGGCGCCTACCTTCAGCAGGTCGGTGCACATCTCGACCGCGCCCTGGTGGTGGGACACGAGCATGTCGACGAAGACCTTGTCGAACAGGTCGCCGTTCAACGTAGCCAGGCCGCGCATGGCCTCGGGCGGCTGCATGCCGCGCATGCCGGCGTGGTCGTGGCCGGCTTCGTCTGGGTTTTCGGTGAGGCCGCGGGCCGACAGCCAGGCCCGGAAGGCGTCGATCTCGGGGCCCTGGGCCGCCGTGATGCGCGAGGCCACCGCCTTGATCTGCGGGTTTTTCGCGCGGCCGGGTGCCATGGCTGCGATCTCCAACGCCTGCTGGTGGTGCGGAATCATCATCCGCACGAACCACACGTCGAGCGAGTTGTATGTGCTGCCGTCCGGCGCCTTGAGCTGGTCGGACGGGACGACGGAGGCGGATTCGCCGGGGCGGCCGGGGACGATGACCGGTACCGGAGAGGAGGTGGGGGACGGCGACGCGGAGGCGTCGGGCGAAGCGTTCGAACCGCGGAGTCCAAACGCGACCGCGGCGGTGACGATCGTGATCGCGATGGCGCCCGCGATCATGTACCCCCGCCTATGTGTCGACACCCGGCGATCGTATCCGCTGCTCATATCCGTCAAAGTGACGCAGGTCACATCGACGGTTACGATGCGTCGGTAAGGTGTCGACACGCTCCTTTGCCTTTCGAACGGGGAATCGCCAATGAGCATCACGACCTCACAAGGGTTGCGGCGACTCAGGATCATCGCGGTTGCCGCGACCGCTCTCACCCTCGCGGGCGCCGCACTTTCCGCGCCTACCAGCGCCAACGCACCGGCTGCCAACGAGATCCCGGGCGTCGACGAGATCGTCAGCAGCCCCAACATCCGGCAGGTGGCCAACCTGCCGAAGGAGGGGCCCCTCGCGACCGGGGTCAACTCCGACATCGCGTTCCAGGGCAAGTACGCCTATGCCGGCAACTACAACGGCATCGCGATCTACGACATCAGCAAGCCGCGCCAGCCGCGGCTCGTCACGCAGGTCTTGTGTCCGGGCGGGCAGAACGACATCTCCGTCTACGGTGACCTGCTGTTCTTGTCCACCGACTCCTCTCGCAACAACGACTCCTGCAACAGCGTGAGCCAGTCGCCCACGATCGAGGAGTCGTGGGAGGGCATCAAGATCTTCGACATCAGCGACAAGGCCAACCCGGTCTATGTCAAGTCTGTCGAGACCAACTGTGGCTCGCACACCCACACCGTGGTGCCCGGCAAGGACCGCAAGTCCGTGTACGTGTACGTCTCGTCGTACTTCCCGGACGACACGTTCCCGGACTGCAAGAAGCCGCACGACCTGATCTCGATCATCAAGGTGCCGGTCAAGGCGCCGACCCAGGCGGCGGTCGTGGCGATGCCCAACCTCTTCCCGGACGGCGGCAACGGCACCGACAACTACAGCTTCGAGACCACCGGCTGCCACGACATCACCGCGTACCCGGCGCTCAACCTGGCCGCGGGCGCGTGCATGGGTGACGGTCTGCTGTTTGATATCAGCAAGCCCGAAGCTCCGCGGGTGATCGACCGCATCCGTGACACGGTGAACTTCGCGTTCTGGCACTCGGCGACGTTCAACAACGCCGGCACCAAGGTCGTCTTCACGGACGAGCTCGGCGGCGGCGTCGGCGCGGAGTGCAACGACGAGGTCGGTCCCGACAAGGGTGCCGACGCTATCTACAACATCGCGGGCCGCGGCGACAACCGGCACCTGGTGTTCAAGAGCTACTACAAGATTCCGCGGGCGAACGCGGACACCGAGAACTGCGTGGCGCACAACGGCTCGCTGATCCCGGTGCCCGGCCGCGACATCATGGTCCAGGCCTGGTACCAGGGCGGCATCTCGGTCTGGGACTTCACGAACTCGTCGAAGCCCAAGGAGATCGCGTTCTGGGAGCGGGGCCCCGTCAACGCCGAGACGCTGACGTTCGGCGGCTCCTGGTCCGCGTACTACTACAACGGGTTCATCTACTCGAACGACCAGAAGGGACTCGACGTCCTGGAGGTCAACGACTCCCGGCTGTGGGGCGCGGAGGACAACAGGTACTGGCAGTTCAACGCTCAGACGCAGACCGCGTACTGACGCAAGACAGCGATCCGGGCCCTGCTGACTGGCGCTCGCTGCGCTCGCGCGGGGCCCGGACCCTTAAGGGCGGCGCCTTCCCTCGCGTCGCGTACCGACTTCGTCGGCGCGTCGCCCAGCCCAGGCGCTGCCGGCCCCGGGCCCGGCCTCCGCACGGAGGCCGGGCCTGATCGTTTGCGGAGATATTCGTACTCGTGATTGAATGATCTCCGCGTGGCGGCTGCGAGTGGCCCTTTTCTACCGCGACGGCGCACCGGGTTCGGGCGTAAAGAGGCAACGCCCCCGGATGGCGCCGTCCGTGTTTTCGATGCCCCGTAGCTGTACGAAAGGGAACCTCACGTGAAAGCGAAACGCAGGCTGGCGGTGTTCGCCGCCGCCGCGGTCCTTGGCAGCGGCCTGCCGCTCCTGGTCAACTCCGCTCCGGCGCAGGCGCACGGCGCCTTCGTGTCGCCGGCCACCCGCACCTACCAGTGCTACCGCGACGGCCTGGCGGGCGGGGGCGGCGACATCAACCCCACCAACCCCGCCTGCGTCGCGGCGGTCGCTCAAGGCGGCAAGCAGCCGCTGTGGGACTTCTACGCGGTACTGATCAGCCAGGCGGCCGGCCGCCACCGGGAGCTGATCCCGGACGGTCAGCTCTGCGGCGCCGGCACCACGAAGTACGCGGCGTACAACGCGGCCCGGCTCGACTGGCCGGTGACCGAGGTCCAGGCGAACGCCACGATGGAGTTCCGGTACAACGCGTGGGCACCGCACCCGGGCACCTGGACGCAGTACATCACCAAGGACGGGTTCGACCCGACCCAGCCGCTGAAGTGGTCCGACCTGGAAGACGTGCCCTTCGACACGGTCACCAACCCGCCGACGAAGAGCGGAACGTCAGGCTCGGAGTACTACTGGAACGCCCGCCTGCCAAACAAGTCGGGCCGCCACATCATCTACTCGATCTGGCAGCGGTCCGACAGCCCCGAGGCGTTCTACAACTGCGTCGACGTGCAGTTCGGTGGCGGCACCACGACCCCGCCGACCACCCCACCCACGACGCCTCCGACCACCCCTCCGACCACCGAGCCGACGACGCCGGCGCCCAGCGGGTCGTGCACCGGCACCGTGAAGACGGTCAGCTCGTGGTCGGGCGGCTTCCAGGCCGAGGTCACCGTCCGCAACAACGGCACCGCGCCGGTGAGCCCGTGGACGGCGAGCTGGACGATGCCGGCGGGCGCGACGATCAACAGCGGCTGGAACGCGACCGTGAGCCAGAGCGGCACCACGGTAACGGCGTCCGCGCCGGCCTGGAACCAGTCGCTCGCGGCCGGAGCGTCGGCCACGATCGGGTTCGTGAGCAGCGGCGCACCGGGGCCGACAGCGATCAAGCTGAACGGCGCCGCGTGTAGCTGACAGGCACCTCCTTTTCGTGATCGAGGCAGTGAACGGTCCGAGTCGCATACGCCGTCGTGCGGAAGCGCCGCGCAGCGACTCGGACCGTTCATCCTTCAAGTCGTACCAACGACTTGAAGGACGCCCTGATCACGGGGGGAGAGCGCGGGTGCTAGCCTCGCCGTCCGTGGCAGAGAGCGTCTACGTGGGCAACGCGAACGTCGACGGGGCCTTGGACGCGGGGTGGCTCCTCGGGTACTTCAAGCCGGCCGGCGACATCCGGCACAGCGCCGACGTCGAGATCAAGTGGGGTGTGCACCCGCCAGGCGATCAGCGCGCGCAATGGGCGACCGGCGAGGTGCGCACCGCCCTGCTCGTGCTGATCAGTGGCCGGTTCCGCGTCGACCTGCCCGGCCGCGAGGTGATGCTGGCCAAGCAGGGCGACTACGTCATCTGGGGTCCGGGCGTCGACCACTCCTGGTACGCCGAGGAGGCGTCCGTGGTGCTGACCGTCCGGTGGCCGTCGGTGCCTGGCTACGCCGTCCGCAACACGCAGGTGTAAGACCCGTAGCACGGGTGCGGGAACTCCGCGTCGACCACCTCGAACCCGGCCGCGTCCAGCATCGGCTCCAACAGCCACCGGAACGTACTGTGCTCGGTGCGGATGTGCTCGGCGTAGTCGTCGGCGGTGTACCCGGCGCGTGGGTCGTCGGCGGCGCTCGCGAACCAGCGCCCGAAGACCTCCTCGGCCTCGGACGGCTTGAAGTCGTAGATCAGGTCACGCAGCCGCAGGACGCCGCCCGGCCGCAGCATCTTCGCGATCCGGTCCAGGGCCACGGCCTTCCAGAAGTCCGGAAGCTGGTGGAGCGCGTGCCGGGTCACCACGGCGTCGGCGGGCGCGCCCTCGTGGCGGTAGGTGAGGAAGCCGCCCCGGACCCGCTCTAGGTTGCTGATGCCCTCCGCCTCCGCCGTCCGCGCCAGGTGGTCGAGCATCGCCGGTGACACGTCGACGGCCACCACACGCCGGAACTCGCGGGCCGCCGCGATCGCCAGCCGCCCCGTGCCGGCACCCAGGTCGACCACGGTCGCGCCGGCGGTCACCCCGGCCGCGCGCAGCGCCGCCAGCTCGACCGACGGGTCCGGCATGCCCTGCTTGCGGTCGTACCCGGCCACGAAGTCCGGATCGAGATGCTCCGGACCCGCGTGCGCCAACTCGTCCAGCAGCCATCGGTTCCCCATGGGGCGACCCTGAACGAAACACAGATCCGGCGCAACCGACTTACCCGGCGTACCCGTCAATGGGGCGAGGGACCTCGGGAGGAGCCGGATGCGCGTGGATGGCACGCCAGGGCGGGCGCAGGACGTTCGCGTACTGCTGGAGAGCGCCAACGTGCCCTCGCCACGCGTCGACCTCGCTCGGGCGGTGCGGTCGGGTACCCGGGTGAGGCGCCGGCGCTGGTATGCGGCGACCGGCGGGGTGACCGCCCTGGCGGTGGTCGGCACGTTCGCGCTGACCCAGGCTCTCGGCTCACCGCTGGCGCAGGGGCCGGACGGGGTGGACACGCTCGTCGGCGACTCCGCCATGCCGTACACGAACTGCGCCGTGCGGGCGTTGCCGATGCCGGATGCTCAGGAGTTCGCCGGGTACGTGGCCGCGGACCCCACCGGCAGGTACGCCGTCGGGAGCGTGGCCGAGCGGGACGGCAGCACCCGCCCGGTGCTGTGGACCGACGAGAAACCGCGGGTCCTGACCGTGCGGGCGAAGTCGGCCGAGGCGCGTGACGTCAACGCGGCCGGCGTGGTGGTCGGCTCGGCGACGGCGGAGAACGGACGCGAGTTCGCCTGGGTGTACCGGGACGGCAGGGTGAGCGAGCTGAAGGCCCCCGGGCTTTCGGGGTCGGTGATGGCGCTGGCGATCAATGAGCGCGGCGACGTGCTCGGTAACGTCTGGAACCCCAAGACGTCCACGACGGTCGTCTGGCAGGGCGACGACCTGGGCGCGGTGGTGCGGGTTCGGATGTCCGCCGGCGCCGGTCCGCGCGACATCGCCGAGGACGGCACGCTGGTCGGCGGCTCCCAGGCGGACGCGTCCGCTAGGCCGGGCCGGCCGATGGCCTGGGCGCTCGACGGCACGCCTGAGCCGCTCGACCTGCCCGAGGGCTTCACGCGTGGCCAGGCGACGGCGGTCCGCGGCGGCTGGGCGATCGGCTGGGTCAGCCCCGAGAGGGCACCGAGCGCGCTCACCCCGGTCCTCTGGGAGCTGGCCACGGGCGCGGTCACCGCCTGGGAAGACCGCGCCGGGCGGGCGGAGGCGGTCAACGCCGCGGGCTGGACAGTGCTGGCGTCAGCGCCCGACGGTGAGTCTGCCGCGGTGGTCCGCGACGGGCAGCTGTACGAGCTGGGCGGGTCGGCGAACGGGTTCCCGATGACGCTCAGCGACGACGGCCGCCGCCTGTACGGCACGCCGATCGACACCGGCCGCCCGGGGATGGATCTGCTCTCGTGGAGCTGCTAGAAACCCACGCCAGCGAGAAATCCAACTCAGCGGGTGCCGCGATGTAGCGAGCGCGAGCGCGGCCCGCTGGCGCGGTGGCGCGCGCCGGCCGCCTCGGCGAGGATGTCGGCCAGGTCGTCGAAGCCGTCCCGGACCAGCCCCACGGTCACTCGCACGTGATCACCGAGCGGCCGCACCTGAAACGGGCCGCCGGGCGCCACGCCCACACCGTGCGCCGCGGGCGTCAGCAGCGCCACCTGCTCGTCCCGGACCGGTACCCACATGCTGGTGCCGTCGGACGCGCTCGCCCCCGCGCCCC
>NZ_JAIBNX010000053.1:35998-41417 GCF_026130045.1 Micromonospora sp. CPCC 205371 | reverse complement strand
CGCGCCGCGCGGGCGTGAGGCGCGGGCGTGGGGCGGCGTGGTGGGGTGGGTCAGGTGTTGGCGGCTATGAAGAGGTCCAGGCAGCGTTCGGCGTTCGCCGTTATGGTCAGGGCCGGGTTGGCCAAGGCCGCGGAGCCGGGCAGGATCGAGCCGTCCACGCAGTACAGGTTGGGGTAGCCGGCCACCTTGCCAGCGAGGTCGGTGGCCTGGCCCATGACCATGCCGCCCAGCGGGTGCCAGGTGTTCGCCGATCCGAGCCCCATGCCCGTGCCGCGGTCGTAGTCGGGCAGGCCGTTGAACAGGTACCCGAAGCGGCCCTCGGTGCGCCACCACAGCCGCGTCACCAGGTCGCGCCCGGCCTTTTCTGACGACGTCTCCATCGTGCCGTACGGCCAGTAGACCTTGCCCGCCCCGGTCGCCGCGTCGTACCGGATCTCGCCGCGCTCCGACGCGATGCTCGTCACGAGGTGCGCCGTCGTCTGCCCGAGCCACGACGGAACCGGTGCGCTCTCCCACGCCATCGAGGCGGTCGCGTACGGGTTGGCGTCGTCGATGAATTTTACGTTGCCCGGCCCGCCCTGCGCGGACCCGACGTTCTTGCGCAGGTTGAGCCGCGCTACGAGGAAGTCGCCGTTGTTGCCCCAGCCCTTGCCGACCTGCGCGTTGGTCAGCCTCGGCAGCTTGCCCCGCTGCCGCGAGGTCACCAGCAGCGAGGTGGTTCCCACCGAGCCCGCGGCCAGGAAGAGGTAGTCGCAGACGAGCGTCTTGGTGGCGAGCACCGTGCCGTACTCGTCGATCTGCTTGCACGCCACTTCGAACCTGTCCTGTCCGGACACCTCGCGCACCTCGGTCACCTCGTGCAGCGGCAGGACGCTGACGTTGCCGGTGGCGGCCGCCCACTTCAGGTAGTTGCGGTCGACGCTGTTCTTGGCGCCGGAGTTGCTGCCGAACGGTCCCTCGCCGACGGTGTGGCAGGCGGGCGCCCGCCCGGCCAGCTCGTCGCGGATCACGTTCCAGTCGACCGCGAACGGGATCTGCACAGGGGTCTGGCCGAACTCCGCGATGTATTCGAGCCAGGCTCGCGCGGCGGCGAACTGCGACGCGTTCTGGATGTCGGTGGGGATGGTGGCGGCGCCAAGGTTCTGCCGGGCGCGCGGCCAGTACACGCTATCCATTTCGGAGTAGTCGACGCCGAGCGGGTACACCTTGAGCCAGTCGGCGCGGCGGGGCTGCGGCAGGAACATGCCGATGACGAGCGACCCGCCGCCGACGCCGGCGCCGCTGAGCACCTTGATGCCCTCGCCGGCGTGGGTCGCGATGAGGCCGGCGCGGCGCTGGATGCGCTTGGTGGTGTCGAGGCCGAGCGGCGGCCGGTCGCCGAACCACGCGCACCGCCAGTCGGGGTTGGTTACCGTGCAGAACGTGGTGCCGGAGCCGTCGATGTCCCACCGCCGGCCGCGTTCCAGTACGGTCGTGACGAGGCCGGCCTGCCCGAGGCGGTACGCCGCCACCGACCCGCCGAAGCCGCTGCCGATGACGATCGCCGTCTTGCCCGCCAGGCTTGGCACCACGCCGTACGAGGCGAGCGCCTGTTCCCGGCCGAGTACCCCGCTGGCGACCGCCGCTCCCGCACCTACGGCGGTTATGCGCAGCAGGCCGCGCCGAGTTACCTCCATAGTGGACCCCTTTCAGACCGGGGCGGTGCCCACCACCCACATGGCGAAGAACTGGGAACCCCCGCCGTACGCGTGCCCGAGTGCGGTGCGGGCGCCCTCCACCTGGTGTTCGCCGGCGCGCCCCATCACCTGCATCGCGGCCTCGGCGAACCGCAGCAGCCCCGACGCGCCGATCGGGTTGGAGCACATGACGCCGCCGGACGGGTTCACGGGCAGCGCCCCATCGATGCCGGTCTCGCCGGCCTCGGTGAGCTTCCAGCCCTCGCCGGGTGCCGCGAAGCCGAGGTTTTCCAACCACATCGGCTCGAACCACGAGAACGGCACGTAGATCTCGGCGGCGTCGATCTGCTCCAGAGGGTCGATGATGCCGGCCGCGCGCCACAGCGCCCGCGAGGCCTCGTATCCCGCGCGCGGGTTGACGTGGTCCTTGCCTGCGAAGTAGGTCGGCTCGGTGCGCATCGCGGTCGCGTGAATCCAGGCAACCTGGCGGTCGCTGGCCTCGGCCGCCGCCTCGTCGCCGATGACGATCGCGCACGCGCCGTCGGACGACGGGCAGGTCTCGTCGTACCGGATGGGGTCCCACAGCATCGGCGAGGCGTTGACCGACTCCAGCGTGATGTCTGGCTGGCGCAGGTGCGCATACGGGTTGAGCGCGCCGTTGCGCCGGTCTTTGACCGCCACCATCGCGCCGACGTGTGGCGGCGCGCCCGAGCGTCGGATGTAGGAACGGATGTGCGGTGCGAAGTAGCCACCCGCGCCGGCGCCGACCGGCATCGTGAACGGTGGCTGGATAGACAGCGCCCACATGGCGTTCGACTCGGATTGCTTCTCGAACGCGACCGCCAGTACCCGGCGGTGGACGCCCGCCTGGACCAGCTGGCTGGCCACGATCGCGGTCGACCCGCCCACCGAACCGGCCGTGTGCACGCGCAGCAACGGCCGGCCGGTGGCGCCGAGAGCGTCGGCGAGGAACAGTTCGGGCATCATCACGCCCTCGAACAGGTCCGGCGCCTTGCCGAGGACGACAGCGTCCACGTCGGACCAGTCGGTGCCGGCGTCGGCGAGCGCGCGGTCGATGGCCTCCCGGCACAGGCCGGCCATCGACACGTCGGTGCGCCGGGTGCGATGCTCGGTCTGCCCGGTGCCCAGCACGGCGGCCCTGTTCACGCACCCTCCATCACGCATACGAGGTTCTGCTGGAGCGCCGGGCCGCTGGTGGCGTGCCCGGCCACCCGGTCCGCGCGCCCTGACATCACGTGCTCGGCCGCGAGGCCGATCCTGGAGAGCCCGGCGGAGAACATGGGGTTTCCACAGAGGACACCGCCGGACGGGTTGACGCGTACCGCGTCGCCGAGCCCTAGCGCGGTGGCCAGCAGGATCTCTTGGTGGCTGAACGGCGCGTGCAGCTCGACGGCGTCCACCTCATCGCCGCGCAGCCCCGCCGCGGTGGCCGCCGCCGACGCGGACGGCACGCTCGTGAGGTCGCGCACACCGAGGGCGGGGGAGTCCACGTTGTGCGCGAAGCCGGTGATCCAGGCCGGGCGGGCGCGGAGCCGCCGGGCCTCGTCGCCGGCGGCCAGCACGACCGCGGCGGCGCCGTCGCCGACGGGCGCGCAGTCGTGGGCCCGCAACGGATCGGCCACGTAGGGGGCGGCGAGCAGGTCGTCGGCCGTGTCCGTTCCGGACACCTGCGCCTTCGGGTTGCCGAGCGCGGCGGTGCGGCTGCGGGCCGCGACCTCCGCCATCTCCCGCTCCGTGTACCGGCCAGCGTCGAGCCCGGCACGAGCCTGGAGAGCGGCGATGCTGACCGAGTCGGGCCACAGTGGCGCGTGCAGGTACGGGTCGAGCTGCAACGCCAGTACCCGGCGCAACTGCCCGGCCGACGACTTGCCGAAGCC
Source organism: Micromonospora sp. CPCC 205371 (assembly GCF_026130045.1). Taxonomy (GTDB): domain Bacteria; phylum Actinomycetota; class Actinomycetes; order Mycobacteriales; family Micromonosporaceae; genus Phytohabitans. The sequence continues at coordinate 37,843 of NZ_JAIBNX010000053.1, read as the reverse complement.
GTATACCAGTGCGGTGCGCGCCTCCCCGGTCAGGAGCTTGACGTACGCCTCGTACAGCGCCCACGCCGCGTCCATCTCCACATGCGACTCGGCGACGGGCGGGTACGCCCCGATCGCGTCGACGGCGTTGACGAAGGAGAACGCCCGGCCGGCCAGGTAGTCGGAGGAGCCGGAGCACCAGAAGTCGATGTCCTGCTTGGCCAGCCCGGTCGAGGCGAGCACCTCCTGGAACACCGGCACCAGCAGCTCGACGCCGCTGGTGGTGCCGGCGGACGGCAGGCACGGCGACTGGGCGAACCCGACGACGGCCACGTCAATCACGGCACCCTCACAGGTGTTGGGCGTACGAGTCGAACGGCGCGTCAGGCTCGCCGCTCGGCTGGAAGTGGTCGATGTTCTGCGGCGTGGTGCCCCACTGCTCGCGGGGCCGCCACACCGCCGCCACCCGCATGCCCATGCGCACCTCGTCGGGGCGACAGCCGAGGATGAGGTGCTGCATGGGGATGTCGGCGCCGTCGAGCAGCACGTACGCGACCACGTACGGAGGCGGGATGCGCTGGCCCGGGAACGGCACGTTGACGACGCAGAAGGTGGTGACGGTGCCGCGGTCGGGCAGCTCGACGTCGTCCACTGTGGGCACGCCACACGTCGGGCAGGCGCCTCTCGGCGGCACGTACACCTTGCCGCAGGCCGGGCAGCGCTGGCCGATCAGCTTGCCCTCGGCCAGCCCGCGCAGGTACCGGCTCTCCTCGATCGAGGTGGTGTGCCGGTAGCGCAGGTGGATCGGCGTGGTCACCATCGTCACGGGGTCTACGCCCGAGCGTGGTGAGGCGGGGGCGGCACCACCGATCGGCTCGAAGCAGGCGACGTCGCGGATGTGGCCGACCGGCTCGGGAGCCCAGCGCACCTGAACCCGCATCCCGGTGCGCATCTGGTCCTTGGTGCCGGCGTCGACGGCGTGCAGCATGGCGGTGTCGGCGCCGTCGAGGCGGATCAGTGCCCACCCGAACGGCCGGTCGAGCGGCTGCCCGTCGAGCGGCCGGTCGAGCCAGGTCCAGGTGACCACCGTGCCGGCCGGGCCGACCTCGACCAGCTCGGTCAGCGGCGCGTACGTCACCGGGTCGTACTCCAGCGGCGGCGCGTGCACCCGGCCGTCGGACCCGCGACAGCCCAGGATGCGGCGCTCGGCGAGAGCGGTCATGAAGCGGCTCAACACCGGCCCGAGCGACCGCGTGTAGTCGAAGCCGATCTCCATCGGCGCGCTCAGCACGCTCTCCACGGAGCTAGTGAAACACGTTCTAAATCTGTGGGCAATAGTGTTGCAGTAGAGGCTTCCACGCCCCTGTAACGCGTTATACAGTGCTGGCGTGACCGGCATCGGGCTGTGGAACATCGCCAAGCACTCGCCGTCGCGCACCGCCGCCGTCGGGCCGGACGGGCGCGCCGTCACCTACGCCGAGCTGGCCGCCGAGGCCGACCGGATCGGCCGCGGGTTTCAGGCCGCCGGCCTGCGCCCCGGCGACAGCGTGGCCATGCTGCTGCCCAACTCCGTCGAGCTGCTCGCCGTCTACTTCGCCACCCTCCAGACCGGCCTGTACGTGGTGCCGCTCAACTGGCACCTGGTCGCCGCGGAGCTCGCGTACATACTGCGGGACAGCGAGGCGAAGGCGTTCGTGGCGCACGAGCGGTTCGCGGGTGCGGCGGCGGAGGCGGCGGACGCCGCCGGCATCCCGGTCGCGGCGCGCTACGCGGTGGGTGCGGTCGAGGGGTTCGCCCCGCTCGCTGACGTCGGCGCCGGGGGCAGCGGGCGGCCCCCGGGCCGGGCAGCCGGCGGGCCCATGGGCT
>NZ_JAIBNX010000053.1:3976-35988 GCF_026130045.1 Micromonospora sp. CPCC 205371 | reverse complement strand
GGGGGCGCGAGCGGGGGGGGCCGCGCGGGGGGGCCGCCCCCCCCCCCCAGGCGGGGGCGCCGGCGCCAACGCCCGGCCCGCGGACCGGACATCCGGCGGCCCGATGGTCTACACGTCGGGTACCTCCGGCCGGCCCAAGGGAGTACGACGGCCGCTGACCGGCACCGACCCCGACGAGGTGATGCCGGTCGCGGTGTGGTTCTTCGGGCTGTTCGGGCTGCGGCCGTTCGACGACCACGTGCACCTCTGCGGTTCGCCGCTCTATCACACCGCCGTGCTGAACTTCGCCGGCATCTCCGTCCAGTTCGGACATGCGGTGGTCGTCATGGACGGCTGGGACCCGGAAGAGATGCTCCGTCTCATCGAGCGGCACCGGGTTACGCACAGCCACATGGTGCCGACCCAGTTCCGGCGGCTGCTGGCGCTGCCGGAGCCGGTGCGCAAGGGGTACGACATGTCTTCCCTGCGAGTGATGATCCACGGCGCCGCGCCGTGCCCGCAGGAGGTCAAGCGGCGGATGCTGGAGTGGTGGGGGCCGGTCGTCGTGGAGTACTACGCGGCTTCCGAGGGCGGTGGCGCGCTCATCACGGCCGAGGAGTGGCTTGCCCGGCCGGGTTCGGTGGGCAAGGCGTGGCCGGGGTCCACCGTGCGCATCCTCGACGAGAACGGCGACGACCTGCCGGTTGGGGAGCCCGGCCAGGTGTACCTCCAGATGGGTGACGCGACGTTCGAGTACCACGGCGACGCGGAGAAGACCCGTGCCTCCCGGAAGGGCAAGCTGTTCACCGTCGGCGACATCGGTTACCTGGACGCCGACGGCTACCTGTTCCTGTGCGACCGGCGCAGTGACATGATCATCTCGGGCGGCGTGAACATCTATCCGGCCGAGATCGAGTCCGAGCTGGCCTGCCACCCCAAGGTGGACGACGTGGCGGTGTTCGGCATCCCGCACGACGAGTGGGGCGAGGAGGTCAAGGCCGTCGTCCAGCCGGTTCCCGGCGCCACGCCCGGGCCGGAGCTGACCGCCGAGCTGCTGGAGTTCCTCGGCGAGCGGCTGGCCCGCTTCAAGCTGCCGCGCAGCGTCGACTACGTCGCCGAGCTGCCCCGCGACCCGAACGGCAAGCTCTACAAGCGACACCTGCGCGACCCGTACTGGGCCGGCCGGGAGAAGGCGATCTAAGCGCCCTTGAAGGAGGGCTTACGCTTCTCCGCGAACGCGCGCGGACCCTCCTTGGCGTCCTGGCTCATGAACACCTGCACGCCCAGCCGGGTCTCCACGGCGAACGCCTCGTTCTCCGGCATGCCCTCCGTCTCTCGCATGGTGCGCAGGATCGCCTGCACCGCGAGCGGGCCGTTCGCGGCGATCAGCTCAGCCAGTTCGAGCGCCTTCGTCAGGGCTTCACCGTCGGGCACCACATGGCCGATCAGGCCGACCTCGCGCGCCTCGGCGGCCGTCAGGTGCCGGCCGGTCAGCAGGATGTCAGCAGCCACCGTGTACGGGATCTGGCGCGGCAGCCGCACCGCCGAGCCGCCGAGCGGGAAGAGCCCCCACCGCGCCTCCGACACGCCGAAGCGGGCGCTCTCGCCGGCGACGCGCACGTCGGTGGCCTGAAGGATCTCGGTGCCGCCCGCGATCGCCGGCCCTTCGACGGCGGCGATGAGCGGCTTCAGCAGCCGCCGCCCCTTGAGCAGCGAGTCGATGCGCGTGAGGTCGGTGCCGTTGCCGCGCTTGAACCCGTCACCCGGGTGCTCGCCGGACATCGCCTTCAGATCGGCGCCCGCGCAGAACGCCCCGCCGGCACCGGTCAGCACGGCCACCCGGATCTCCGGATCGCTGTCGACCGTGTCCCACGCCTCGCGCATGATGGCCATCATCTGGGCGGAGAGCGCGTTGCGGGCGTGCGGCCGGTTCATCGTCACGATCAAGACGTGGCCGCGCCGCTCGACGAGGGCATGGGGTTCGGATTCCACGCGGGTCTCCTTGGAGTGCGCCGGGGGCCTTGCCCAGGACGATAACACGTTCTACTTTCTAGTGATGGTGGCCAACATAGCCGACCTCTTCGAGCATGCCGTCGACGCGTTTCCCGAGCGCGTCGCGGTGGCCTGCGGCGAGCGTGCGGTGACCTATGCCGAGCTGGAGGAGCACGCCAACCGCTTGGCTCATTTTCTCAGTGATCGCGGTGTCGGTCCGGGTTCGCACGTAGGCGTCTACGCGCGCAACTCGATCGAGGCGGTGGAGACCATGCTCGCGGTGTACAAGCTGCGCGCGGTCGTCATCAACGTCAACTACAGGTACGTCGAGAACGAGTTGCAGTATCTGTTCACGGACGCGGACGTGGTCGCGCTGGTACACGACCGCCGGTACGCGGACAAGGTGGCGGCCGTGCTGCCGAGTACCCCCGGCGACACGACGGCCACCGCGCGGCCCGACGAGAGCAGCACCGACATCGCCGCCTATGGCGGCGTGTCCTTTTCGGACGCTCTCGCCGCCGGCTCGCCGGCGCGCGACTTCGGCGAGCGCTCCTCGGACGACGTCTACATGCTCTATACCGGGGGCACTACCGGGTACCCGAAGGGCGTGATCTGGCGCCACGAAGACGTGTGGCGGGTCCTGGGTGGCGGCATCGACTTCATGTCGGGCATCCCCGTCGAGGACGAGTGGGCGCAGTCCAAGCGCGGATTGGAGATGGGCGGCATGAGCCGCCTGTGCCTGGCGCCGCTCATCCACGGCAACGCCCAGTGGGCCGCGCTCGCCGCGCTGTTCGCCGGCGACACCGTGGTGCTGGTGCCGCAGTTCGACGCCGACGAGATCTGGCGCGTCATCGAGCGGCACAAGGTCAACGTGGTCGTGCTCATCGGCGACGCGATGGCCCGCCCGATCATCGAGGCGTACCTGAGCGGTGACTACGACGCCTCGTCCCTGGTCGCCATCTCCAGCAGCGCCTCCCTCTTCTCGCCGTCGGTCAAGCGGCAGTACGTCGAGGCGCTGCCGAACGTGATGGTGACCGAGTCGATCGGCTCGTCGGAGATCGGTTTCGGGGGGATCGGGATCGTCACCGCCGACGCGGAGAAGTCCGACGGCCCGCGCGTGTTCCCCGGGCCCATGACCATCGTCATCGACGAGCACGGCAAGAAGGCCGCACCGGGCGTCGTCGGGTGGCTCGCGCGCGGCGGCCACGTGCCGCTCGGGTACTACAAGGACCCGGACAAGACCGCGCGGCTGCTCACCGAGGTCGACGGCGTGCGCTATTCGGTGCCCGGCGACCTCGCCCGCATCGAGGAGGACGGCACCATCACCCTGCTCGGCCGCGGCAACACGTGCGTCAACACCGGCGGGGAGAAGGTCTTCCCCGAGGAGGTCGAGGGCGCCCTCAAGGCGTACCCGGACGTGTTCGACGCGCTCGTCATCGGCGTACCCGACGAGCGGCTCGGCCAGAAGGTGGCCGCGATCGTGCAGCCGCGCGAAGGGCGCGACGTCGACCTGACCGCGCTGGAGGCCCACCTGCGCACGCTCGTCGCCGGCTACAAGGTGCCGCGATCGGTGTGGCTGGTCGACCAGATCGGCCGCACCCCAGCCGGCAAAGCCGACTACCGCTGGGCACACAAGTACGCCGCGGAACACTGAGCCGCCGCGCCGAGCACCAAGGAGTCTACTTTGCACACCGCCCTCTGTGACCTGCTCGGCATCGAGCACCCGATCGTCGGCTTCAGCCCGTCCGAGCGGGTCGTGGCCGCGATCAGCCGCGCTGGCGGGTTCGGCGTGCTCGGCTGCGTGCGTTTCAACGACGCCGACGAGCTCGACGCCGTACTGTCCTGGCTGGACAGCGAGACCGACGGCCGGCCGTACGGCGTAGACGTCGTCATGCCCACGCACGGGCCGGCCGAGGGCAAGCATGTCGACCTGGACAAGCTGATCCCCGACGGGCATCGCGACTTCGTCCAGCGCACGCTGCTGAAGCTGGGCGTGCCACCACTGCCCGACGGCGAATCCACAGGCGACGGTGTGCTCGGCTGGCTGCATTCCGTCGCCCGGTCGCACGTCGAGGTGGCGCTGTCCCACCCGGTACGCCTCATCGCCAACGCCCTCGGCCCGCCGCCGCCCGACGTCATCGACGCGGCACACGAACGCGGCCTGCTCGTCGCCGCGCTGGCGGGCCGTGCCACGCATGCCCGCAGCCACGTGGCGAGCGGCGTCGACATCGTGGTGGCGCAGGGCTATGAGGCCGGCGGGCACACGGGGGAGGCGCCGAGGAGGCGGGTGGAACCAGAGGTGGCCGCCCGGGGCGGGGAGGGCGACCCGGCCCCCGCCCCCGGCGGTATCGGCTCCGGCCGCCAGATCGCGGCGGCGCTCGCGCTCGGCGCGACGGGTGTGTGGATGGGATCGTGCTGGCTCGGCACGGAGGAGTACCAGGCGCAGCCGGCGCTGCGGCAGGCGCTGCTCGACGCCACGTCCGCCGACACGGTGCGCAGCCGGGTCTACTCCGGTAAGCCGGCCCGCCTGCTGCGCAACCGCTGGACCGAGGCGTGGAGCGAGCCCGAAGCACCCGCGCCGCTGCCGATGCCCTTGCAGAACCTGCTGGTGAGCGAGGCGCACAGCCGCCTCATGCGCGCCGGCGACCCGACCGTCGTCCCGATGCCGGTCGGCCAGATCGTCGGCCGCATGAACGAGGTCCGCCCGGTAGCCCAGGTGATGTCGACGCTCGTGACCGAGGCCACCGACACGTTGAAGCGCCTCTCCGCCCTGTAACCTCCTCCGCCGGCCGTGCTCGCTGCGGCCGGCGGCTAGGTGGTGAGGGTGGCGCCTAGGGCGCGGAGGTGATCGGTCGCGCCGCCCAGGGTGAACTCGTGGTATTTCGCCGCAAGGAAGTAGCGGTGCACGGGCGAGTCCAGGTCGATGCCGACACCGCCGTGCACGTGCACCGCCGCGTGCGCCACGCGGTGCCCGCCGTCGGCGGCCCAGAACTTCGCGGTGGCGATCTCGGCCTCGCACGGCAGATCCTCGCTGAGGCGCCACGCCGCCTGCCACATCGTCAGCCGGATGGCCTCCACGTCGATGTAGGCGTCGGCGAGCCGCTGGGCGACGGCCTGGAAGCTGCCGATCGGCCGTCCGAACTGGACGCGCGTGCGCGCGTACTCGGCGGTCATCTCCAGCGCTCGCTCGGTGACGCCGAGCTGCGCGGCGCAAGCACCCACGGTGGCGTGCGCCCGCAGCCAGTCGCCGACCGCGCCGCCATTCGCCGCGGTGGCCGGCACCGCCTCGGGCGGGGGAGGGCCCAGGAGGCGGTCGTCGGGTAAGGGGACACCGTCCAATGTGAGCCAGCCCGCGCCAGGGCCGCCCGCCACCTCCTGGGGCTCCACGGTGACGCCGGGGTCGCCGGGCTCGACGAGGAAGACGGCGGCTCCGGCCGGTACCAGGAACAAGCTGGCCGTCGGCGCGGCCGGCACCGCCGTCGCGGCGCCGCTCACCCCCCAGCCCCCGTTTCCGCGTGAGGCCCTGACCGGGCCGGCGCCCGCCAGCGCCGCCGTCAGGATGGGCGAACCCTGACTGGCGGGCGCGGCCCACCGCTCCACCTGCTCGTCGGTGCCGAAGCGCGCGATCGCCGCCGCGGCGGTGGCGATGGAGGGCAGGTATGGCAGGGGCGCGGCCGCGCGCCCGAGCTCGACGAGTATCGAGGCGCGTTCCAGTACTCCGTAGCCGTCGCCGCCGGCCCCCAACGGAAGCGCCGCGGCGAGCACGCCGGCCCGTGCGAGGTCGAGCCATGGGTCGGGGGTGCCGTCGGCGAGGATCTCGCGGGTCAGCTTGGCGAGGTCGCGCTGCGCGTCGGTCGGCGTGAAGTCCACTGTGTATCCCTCTCTCGGTACCCAGGCTAACGACGCGCCGCCGGCAGGCCGAGGCCGGCGGTGGCGATGATGTCGCGCTGTACCTCGTTGGTGCCGCCGCCGAACGTGAGGATCAGCGACGTGCGGTGCAGGCGTTCGACCCGCCCGCGCAGCAGCGCGCCGCGCGAACCGTCCCGCACGTACGCGCTGGCGCCGAGCACCTCCATGAGCAGCCGGTACGCCTCGATGGCGAACTCGGTGCCGAACACCTTGCTGGCCGAGGCGGTCGCGGGACCGGGACCGTCGGCTGTGGACGAGGCGACCCGCCAGTTGAGCAGCTTGAGGAATTCCGTCTTGGCGTGCACGCGCGCCAGGTGCACCTGGACCCACTCCTGATCGGCGACCCGCCGGCCGTCCGGAAGGCGCGTCGCGCGGGCCCAGTCGCACACCTCGGTCAGCGCGGTGCGGAGAGGCGCTGCGGACGTGAGCGCGACCCGCTCGTGGTTGAGCTGGTTGGTTATCAGTGCCCAGCCTTCGTTCTCGGTGCCGACGAGAGCGGACGCCGGCACTCGTACGTCGCTGTAGTAGGTGGCGCTCGTCGTGGGGCCGGCGACGGTGCGCACCGGGGTCCAGGAGAAGCCCTCGGCGGCGGTCGGGACGATGAGAATGGACAGCCCCTTGTGGCGCGGCGCGTCTGGGTCGGTGCGGCAGGCGAGCCACACGTAGTCGGCGTACTGGATGAGGCTGGTCCACATCTTCTGCCCGTTGACGACATATCCATCCGGGCTGCGGTCGGCGCGGGTGCGCAGGGCGGCCAGATCCGTGCCGGCATCGGGCTCGGAGTAGCCGATCGCGAAGTGGATCTCACCGCTGGCGATCCGGGGCAGGTACTGCGCGCGCTGCTCGGCTGTGCCGTGCCGCATGATGGCCGGCCCGATGCTGTCGAGCGTCAGGAACGGCACCGGTACCCCGGCGGTGGCCGCCTCGTCCATGAAGATGAGCTGTTCGAGGCGCGACCGCCCGCCGCCGCCGTACTCGGCCGGCCAACCGAGGGCGAGCCAGCCGTCCCGGCCGAGCCGCCGCACGACCTCGCGGTAGGCGGTGCCGTCGCCGTAGTCGCCTCCCGGCCCGGCGAGCGCGGCCCGCAGGTCAGCGGTCATCAGGCCGGCGAAGTAGGCCCGCAACTCGGTGCGCAGCTTCTCCTGCTCGGGTGCGTAAGCGATGTGCACCCTGTAATATTAGAACGTGTTCTATCAAGGTGGGAGAGGTGAGGCGTATATCGTCGGCGCAGTCCGCACGCCGACCGGGCGGCGCGGGGGGGGCCCCCCGGGCGTCCCCCGGGCGGCTCTGGGCGGGCCCCCCCCCGCCGCGCTGCCCGCCCGGGCCGGCCCCGACCCGGCGGCGGTCGACGACGTGGTGTTCGGCTGCGTCGACACGGTCGGGCCGCAGTCCGGTGACATCGCCCGCACGTGCTGGCTGGCCGCCGGCCTGCCCGAGCACGTCCCCGGCGTCACGGTCGACCGGCAGTGCGGCTCGGCGCAGCAGGCCGTGCACTTCGCCGCGCAGGCGGTGATGAGCGGCACCGCCGATCTGGTGGTGGCGGGCGGCGTGCAGAACATGAGCCAGGTCCCGATCGCGAGCGCGATGGCGCCGAGCGGCCCGTACGTGGGGTCGGTCGGGTGGGAGGCGCGCTACGGCGACCAGGAGGTGTCGCAGTTCCGCAGCGCCGACATGATCGCCGCGAAGTGGGGCCTCGACCGCGAGGAGCTGGAGGCGTATGCGCTCGGCAGCCACCGGCGGGCGGTGCGCGCGCTCGACGAGGGGCGGTTCGCGGCGGAGACCGTGCCTTATGGACAGTGCACGGTGGACGAGGGCCCGCGCCGCGACACCTCGGCGGAGAAGATGGCGTCGCTTGCGCCGCTGCGCCCCGGTGGGGTCACCACCGCCGCCCTGTCCAGCCAGATCGCCGACGGCGCCAGCGCGGTGCTGGTGGCGTCCGAGCGGGCGGTGCGAGAGCACGGGCTGCGGCCGCGCGCCCGCGTGCACCATCTCAGCGCGCGCGGCGACGACCCGGTGATGATGCTGACCGCACCGATCCCGGCGACCGCGCGGGCCTTGCGGAAGGCGGGCCTGAGCCTCGACGACATCGACCTGGTCGAGATCAACGAGGCGTTCGCGAGCGTGGTCTTGGCGTGGCAGCGGGAGCTGGGCGCCGATCTCGATCGCGTCAACGTCAACGGCGGCGCGATCGCGCTCGGCCACCCGCTCGGCTCGACCGGCACCCGGCTGCTCACGACGCTGCTGCACGAGCTGGAGCGCACGGGCGGGCGGTACGGCCTGCAGACCATGTGTGAGGGCGGCGGCCAGGCCAACGTCACGGTGATCGAACGGCTGTGAGGCGGCTCAGGCAGCCCTCCGCCTCCTTGACTATCCGGTCAATCAGCTCGGCGCACGAGGGCAGGTCGTCGATCATCCCGACCACCTGACCGGCCGACATCACCCCGTACTCCGGCCGGCCGTCGACCATGGCCGTCTTGAGAAGCATCGGCGTGTTCGCCGCCATCACGACCTGGCTCCACGACAGCTCGCGCCGCGCGTTGCGGCCGGCGCGCAGCAGGTCCAGCCACGACAGTCCGGAGATCTGGCGGAACGCCGCCGCGTGCCGCAACGCCCGCGCCAGGCCCGTGACCCGGCCGGACCTTTCGAGCCGGTCGACGAACGGGGTTCGCAGCACGCGATGGGGCACGCCGTCGATCCGTTGAGTCACCACGGTGCCGGTGAGCGGCGCGGCGAGGTAGTGCCGCTTGACCTCATCCGCGACCGGGCTGTCGCTGGTGAGCAGGAAACGCGTGCCCATCGCGATGCCCGCGGCGCCGTATGCCAGGGCGGCCACCAGCCCGCGGCCGTCGAAATAGCCACCCGCGGCGACCACCGGGATGTCCACTGTGTCCACCACGCGCGGCAGCAGCAGGCTGGTCGGGATCGCGCCGGTGTGCCCGCCGCCCTCTCCACCCTGCACGACGACGAGGTCGGCGCCCCACCCGGCCACCTTCTCGGCGTGCCGGGGAGCGCCAACCGACGGCATCGCCAGCACGCCGCCGCCGGCACAGCGCTGGATGAGTTCACGGGTGGGTGCGAGCGCGAACGACGCCACCGGCACTCGCTCGGCCACGAGCAGGTCGATCCGCTCCGCCGCGTCTGGCGTGTCGGCGCGCAGGTTCACCCCGAACGGCGCGTCCGTGCGCTCGCGCACCTCGCGGATCGCCGTGCGCAGCTGGTCGAGGCTCATCGTCGCCGACGCGATGACGCCGAGCCCGCCGGCCCGCGAGGTCGCCGCCGCCAGCTTCGCGCCGGCGACGTAGCCCATCCCGGCCTGGACGACCGGGTACCGGATGCCCAGCAACTCGGTGAGCCGGGTCTTCACGGCACCTCCCGCTCCCGCCGCTTGTCGGGGTCGAGGCGGTCGCGGATCAGCGCTAGCTCCGCGGCGGTCGGCAGGCGGGTCTCGGGTACGCCGTCCGGCACGGCGAGCGGGAAGCCGGTGGCCGCCACGACGTCCGACACGGACACTCCCGGGTGGACGGAGCGCAGCCGCATCGCCCGATCGGGCGTGTCGAAGTCCAGTACCGCCAGGTTGGTGACCACCACCCGGATCTCGTGGAACCGGCCGCCCGGCCGGTCGTACCCGACACCGCACACGATGTCGACCCGCTCCACGAAGACCCTGGGGGAGTGGCGCGGCACCCAGTAGCTGGTGGGGTGGTTGACCGTGTTGCCGGGTGCGCCGCGCACTCCGAGGAGCTGCGAGCGCGGCCGGGCCCAGTCGCCGACGGCCGAGATGTTCTGGTTGCCGTACCGGTCGAGCTGGCTCGCGCCCATCATGACGTGCCGGGTGCCGGCGGCGACCACCCCGAAGACCGCCCGGTAGGGCAGCCAGCCCTCCACGGTGTCGCCGGCCATCAGGAACGCCTCGCCGTCGCTGAGCAACAGGTCAGGCGCGAACGTGTGCCGGGCCAACTCGGCGCCGAGCCGCGGGATCACGCCCATCGGACTGGCCAGGATCTCCCCGTCGCCGCGCCACGCCTCCGCGCACGCGACCACGCACACCTCGGCCCGGGTCGGCGCGCTCATGCGATCGCCGCCTGGTACGCCGCTTCGTCGCCGTCGAGGTAGGTGGCGCGGAAGCGGGACCAGGCTTCCTCATCGCTGGCCGCGTGCGCGTACGCGCGCTGGAACGCCTCGTCGCGGTCGTAGTCGGGCACGCAGCTGGTGAAGTGCGCGCCGCGCGGGGTCTCCACGACGCCGTCGACCATCATCCGGTTGACGAGCAGGCTCTGCGGCGGCCCGCCGGCCAGCAGCTCCTTGGTGTCCACCAGCCGCTCGCACGTCAGGTACCGCCGGGTGGCCGCCTGACAGAACAGATCGTCGAAGTACGGGTCGGGGCCGAGGTACTGGCCGTTGCCGTAGCGGTCGGCCCGGTTGAGGTGGATGAGCGCGGCGTCCAGTTTCAGCGCCGGCATCGCCACGAGGTCCTCTTGATCCTCGTAGGGCGACCGGATCGTGCGCAGCGACGGGTTGACCCGCAGCACGTCGGAGCCGAGCCCGGCCCGGATCGGCAGGAACGGCAGGCGGTTCGCGGCGGCGAGCAGGCCCCAGTACAGCATGCCCTCGTCCACTTCGGTCAGTTCGAGCGCGCCCTCCTGACGGGCGCGGCGGAAGTGCGGTTCGAGGGGGACGCTGTCCAGCGACACGAATCCGGTCACCAGCCGCCGGATACGGCCGTACGCGGCGAGCAGCCCGACGTCCGGGCCGCCGTACGAGACGACGGTGAGGTCGGTGATGTCGCTGCGCAGGATGGCCCGCACGAGCGCCATGGGCTTGCGTCGCGAGCCCCAGCCGCCGATGCCGATCGTCATGCCGGAGCGCAGCTCGCCCACCACGCCGGCGAGCGACATGACCTTGCCCGCCATCACGCCTCCCGCTCGTCGACGAAGCGTTGGCGGGCCCGATCGGCCACCCCGTCGAGGTTCAGCTCGAACGTGAACCCCTGCTCGTACCGGTACGAGCGCTTGACGTCCACCGGGTCGATGCCGTTCAGCGACTGCTTGGCCGCCCGGATGACGACCGGGTCCTTGCCGGCGATCTCGGCGGCCACCGCCCGTGCCGCCGCGCGCAACTTGTCGGGCGGCACCACCTCCAGCACCGAGCCGAAGCTGTGCAGCTCCGCCGCCGTGGCCGTGCGGCAGGTGTACACCATCGCGCGCATCAAATGCTGTGGCACCAGTCTCGCCAGGTGCGTGCCCGCGCCCAGCGCGCCCGGGCCCACTTCGGGCAGTCCGAACGTGGCGTCATCGCCGGCCACCACGATGTCGGCGTTGCCGGCCAGGCCGACCCCGCCGCCGAGGCAGAACCCGTGCACCGCCGCGACCACCGGGGCCGGGCAGTCGTAGACGGCGGCGAACGCGGCGAAGCAGCCCCGGTTCGCCTCGATGAGCGCGGTGTGGCCGGGGGTGCGCTGCATCTCCTTGATGTCGACGCCGGCGCAGAAGCCGCGCCCCTCGGCGGCGAGCACGACGACCCGTACCGCGGGGTCGGCGCCGGCCGCGTACAGCGCGCCGGCGAGCTCGTGCCAGGCGCTGGCCGGCAGGGCGTTGACCGGCGGGAAGTCGATGACGATTTCGGCGATCCCGTCGCCTGCGGCGTGGACCTGGATGCCCATCGGGCAAGACTAACCTAGCGTTTGCTTGGTACGGTAGTGCCGTGTCGAACCCCCTGGATTTCGCTGGTCGTGCTGTGCTGGTCACCGGTGGCACCCGGGGGATCGGGGCCGGGATCGCGGCGCGTTTCCTCGCCGCCGGTGCCGACGTTCTCGTGTGCGCCCGCACGGCGCCGGCCGTGCTGCCCGAAGTGGACGGTCGCCGGGCCCGGTTCGCCGCCGCTGACGTGCGCGACCCGGAGCAGGCGTCCGCCGCCGTGCGGGCCACGGTCGACGCGTTCGGCCGGCTCGACGCCGTCGTCAACAACGCCGGTGGCGCGCCGTACGCCGACGCGGCCACCGTGTCGCCGCGGTTCCACGCCAAGGTGATCGAGCTGAACCTCATCGCCCCGCTGCACGTCTCGCAGGCGGCCTACGCGGTGATGCGCCAGCAGCCCGAGGGTGGCGCGATCGTGATGGTGGGCAGTGTCAGCGGCGTGCGCCCGTCACCCGGCACCGCGGCGTACGGGGCCGCCAAGGCGGGATTGCACCATCTCGCGGCCAGCCTGGCGGTCGAGTGGGCCCCGGCGGTGCGGATCAACTCCATCGTGGTCGGCATGATCGCGACCGAGCTGTCGGGCGAGCACTACCCCGACGTCGAGGCGGTGGCCGGCACCGTGCCGCTGGGCCGGCTCGGTACCCCTGACGACGTCGCGGACGCCTGCCTCTTCCTCGCCTCGCCGCTCGCGTCCTATGTCACCGGGTCCACCCTCACGGTCCACGGTGGTGGCGAGTGGCCCGCATACCTGAGGGCTCTGGCGGCGGCGCGGCCGCAGGCGTAGTCTGCCGAGGAAAGTAGAACGCGTTCTACTGCGCGGAGGTGGGCAGCAGTGGTGATCTCGATCAAACCGCGGCGCGACGCGATCGGCCTCTCGACGGGGGAGCTACTCGTCGGCGGTGCCTGGCGCGCGGCCCGCGACGGCCTTACGTGGAGCCACATCCACCCCGCGACGGGCGAGGAGGTCGGGCAGTTCGCGGTCGCCGGCCCCAGCGACGTCGACGAGGCCGTGAAGGCGGCTCGCCGCGCGTTCGACGAGGGGCCGTGGCCGCGCACCCGCGCCAAAGACCGCATCCGCGTGCTGCGCCGGGCCGCCGAGCTCGTCCGCGAGCACCACGACGAGCTGCTCGCGCTCCAGGCGCTCGACAACGGCGTGCCGCTCAGCTTCGGCACCACATACGCGATGTCGATCGAGTGCGTCGCGGACGTGTTCGACCACCATGCCGGCTGGGTCGACAAGCTCGGCGGCGAGACGCTGCCCGGGTACCAGGGCGGCGACCACCTCGTGATGACGCTGCGCGAGCCCGTCGGTGTGGTCGCCGCGGTCGTGCCGTGGAACGGGCCGCTGCTGCTGTCCGCCCAGAAGGTCGCCCCGGCGCTCGCGGCCGGCTGCACGGTCGTGCTCAAGCCGTCCGAGTACGCGACGTTCTCCGCCCTGCGCCTCGCGAAGCTCCTCGAAGAGGCGGGCGTGCCCGAGGGCGTCCTCAACGTCGTCACCGGCCCCGGTGAGCCCACCGGTGACGCGCTCATCAACCACCCGCTCGTCGACAAGATCACCTTTACCGGGAGCCGCGCGGTCGGGCAGCGGGTCATGACCGCCGCGGCCAACGGCATCAAGCGGGTCAGCCTCGAACTGGGCGGCAAGAGCCCGTCCATCGTGTTCGCCGACGCTGACGTGTACGCCGCCGCGGCCACCACGATGGGCACGGTGACGCTGGGCCTGTCGGGCCAGGCGTGCGTGGCGCAGTCCCGGGCGCTGGTGCACCGCGACGTCTACGACTACTTCCTCGCCGTCGCCGAGGGGATGTCGGCGCTGGTCAACTACGGCGACCCGTTCGACCCGGAGACCACCGCGTCGCCACTCATCAACCAGCGGCAGCTCGACCGCGTGCTCGGCTACATCGAGCGCGGCAAGGAGGAGGGCGCCCGGGTGGTCTGTGGCGGCGAGCGCGTCAACGGCGACCTCGCGGCCGGCAACTTCGTCGCGCCCACCGTCTTCGCCGACGTCGACAACCACGCCACGATCGCCCGCGAAGAGATCTTCGGCCCGGTCCTCGCCGTCGTGCCGTTCACCGAGGAAGACGAGGCGATCCGGCTCGCCAACGACACCGACTACGGGCTCGCGGCCACGGTGTGGACCAGCGACGTGAAGCGCGCCGTGCGCCTGGCCCGCGCGGTCCGCGCCGGCACGGTCGGGATCAACGGGTACCAGTTGGAGCCGCACGTGGCGTTCGGTGGGTTCGGCAAGTCCGGGCTCGGCCGCGAGGGCGGGCGCACCTCGATCGAGGCGTACACCGAGGTCAACCCCGTCCGGGAGCCGAGCACAGAGGAGATGCTGTGACTAGGGGGCCAGCAGCTGGCGGTGGCCCCAGCTGCCCACCCGCCCAGGCTCGACGATGTAGGCGGCGCGCTTGCGCGCCGCCTCGGCCACATAGGAGTCGAGCGCCTCGACGGGCACTCCCCGCAATGTTGCCGCGATCCGCCGCCCGACGGCCAGCACCTCCGCCAGCTCGTCGAACCGTTTGACGGTGCCGGTCACCTGCACGCCACGCAGCTCGAAGTAGTCCTCCCCGTCTTCGACCAGGCAGGTGATCCGGGGATCGCGGGCCAGATTCCGCGCCTTCTGCGAGGTGCGGTAGGTCCAGAACGCGATCCGCTCGTCGATCAGCGCGTAGAACATCGTCACCAGGTGCGGCGTGCCGTCGCGATTGATGGTGGCCATGTGCACCTTGCGCTCGGCGGCGAGCAGCCCGAGCACCTCGGCGTCGGTCATCGCGACCCGGGTACGCTCCTTCATCGCTCCTCGCCGAAGGTGGACGCGGCGAGCGGCAGCGTCTCCTCGCACACGAACCCGGGCGAGGGCTCGCCGCCGGCAGCCAGGCCGGCGAGGGCGCCGGTCAGCCCATCGACTGTCCACGCTCCGCCGTCCACTGTGTGAAACGCGGCCCGTACGGTCGGCGGTCCCAGTAGGGCCACGACGTCGCTGTGCACGACGAAGACCTCGCCGGTGAAGCCCGCGCCCGCCGGGCTCGCCAGGTAGACCACGAGGGGCGCGACGCGGTCCGGCGACATCGGATCGGATACCGCGTCCGGCGCGTCGCCCATCAGCTCGGCCGTCATCGCGGTGCGCGCCCGCGGGCAGATCGCGTTGGCACGCACCCCGTACCGGGCACAGCCGCGCGCGGTGGCCATGGTGAGCGCGACGATGCCCCCCTTCGCGGCGGCGTAGTTGGGCTGCCCCGCCGACCCGAGCAGCCACGCCTCCGACGACGTGTTGACGATCCGGCCGTACACCGGGCCGCCACGCTCCTTGCTCAGCCGCCGCCAGTGTGCCGTGGCGTGCCGGGTGGTGACGAAATGACCGCGCAGGTGCACCCGGATGACCAGGTCCCACTCGTCGGCCGTCATGTTGAAGACGGTGCGGTCACGCAGCACACCGGCGTTGTTGACGAGCGCGTCGAGGCTGCCGTACGTGTCGAGCGCCGCCGCGACGAGGGCTTCGCCGGTCGACCACTCGGCCACGTCGCCCGGGCAGGTGACCGCCTCACCGCCGGCGGCCTTGACCTCACCGGCCACCGCGTCGAGCGCGGCACCGGGCAGGTCGTTGAGCACGAGGCGAAAGCCCGATCCCGCCAGTGCTAGCGCCTCCGCCCGGCCGAGCCCGTTTCCGGCCCCGGTGACCACAGCGACGCGACCATCCATAGTGGCCGTCCTTTTGGTAGAAACGACTAGTAGTTGGGCCCGCTCAGCAACCCGCCGTCGACGACGAACTCGGCACCGGTGGCGTACGAGGCCTCGTCGGAGGCGAGGAACGCGACCAGCCGGGAGACCTCGACCGCCTCGGCGAACCGGGCGATCGGCTGCGCCTTGAGGAACGCCTCCGGGTCGACATGGCTGAACGCCTGCGCGGCGCCGACCGCCATCGGGGTGAGCACGCCGCCCGGGTGGACCGAGTTGACGCGGATACCGTACTGGCCGAGCTCCTGCGCGGCCGTCTTGGTGAGCCCGCGCAGCGCGAACTTGCTCGCGCTGTACGCCGACAGCCCGGCCGCCCCCACGAATCCTTCGATGGAGGAGACGTTGACGATCGAGCCGCCTCCCGCCTCGGTCATGGGCGCGATGGCGTGCTTGACGCCCAGCCAGCAGCCGACCAGGTTGACGTCGAGCACCTCGCGGAAGTCGGCGAGCGGCATGTCGGCGATGGTCGAGTGCCGCAGGATGCCGGCGTTGTTGACGAGCACGTCCAGCTTGCCGAACGCCTGGACCGTCGCGGCGATCGCGGTGGTCCAGTCGTCTTCACTGGTGACGTCGTGATGCACGTACCGGCACGCGTCTGGCCCGAGCTTCTCGGCGACCGCCGCGCCGCGCTCGTCGAGCACGTCGCCGATGACCACGCGGGCGCCCTCGGCGACGAAGTGCCGGGCGTGCGACTTACCCATGCCGCGGGCGCCGCCGGTGATGAGCGCGACCTTGCCGTCCAGCCTCTTCACGCCAGAAAGTGTAACAGGTTTCAGTTTCTGGTGGTGCTGCCGTTTCTCGCCGTGATGCCGTCGAAGAGCAGTCGCAGGAACCCGTCGACCACCTCTTCGGGCTGCCAGCCGCCCTCGCCCTGCCGCCACGAGGTGGGCATCCAGAGCACGTCGCGCAGCAGCCGGTACGTCAGCTTGGCGTCGAGGTCGGGCCGGAACTGGCCGTCTCGCTTGCCGCGCTCGAGCAGGGTTATCCAGACCTGTTCTATCTCGTGCATGGCCTCGCGCAGGTACGCGAAGCGTGGCTGCGCGCTGAAATAGTTCCAGTCCCGCTGCAGCATGGTGAGCGCGGCGCGGTGCCGGCCCAGCGTCGCGGTGCTGGCCCGCACGACCTTTTCGATGGCGGCGCGCGGGTCGTCTGCGTCGACGTCGCGGTAGCCGGCGAGCACGTCGGTCAGGAACTCGGACAGGATCGCCTCGCCGATGGACTCCTTGGAGTCGAAGTGGTGGTACAGGCTGCCGGACAGGATGCCCGCGGCGTCCGCGATCTCGCGCACCGTCGTGGCCCGGAAGCCCTTCTCGGCGAACAGTTCGCCTGCCAGGTGCACCAGGTGGGTCTTTCTGGTCGTGCTCACGGCGGCATGGTACCCAAACGCTTGCTCGGCGCTCCGCGCCCACCATAGAGTAGAACAAGTTTCAATTCTATGGAGGGGGTGGCGTCGTGCGGGCAGCGGTCCTCAACGCGGTCGGTGACGACAAGCTCGAGATACGCGACGACGTGATGCTGATCCCGCCCACATCCGGCGAGGTCCGCATCCGGGTACGGGCGGCCGGTGTGTGCCACTCCGACCTGTCCGCCCGCGACGGCGCGTTGCCGCAGCCGGTGCCGGCGGTGCTCGGCCACGAGGCGTCCGGCGACGTCGTCGAGGTGGGCGACGGCGTGACCGACCTGGCACCCGGCGACCGCGTCATCGTCAACTGGCTGCCCGCGTGCGGCTCCTGCTCGTCGTGCCTGCGCGGCGAGCCGTACCTGTGCATGGCGCACGTCATGCTCGGCTACGTGCAGCCGCGCTTCCTGGCCGGCGAGACGCCGGTGTTCGGCATGGCCGGGTGCGGCGTGTTCGCCGAGGAGGTCGTGGTGCCCCAGCAGGGCGCCGTAAAGATCGCCGACGACGTGCCATACGAGGTGGCCGCCCTGGTCGGCTGCGGCGTGATGACCGGGGTCGGCGCGGTCATCAACACCGCTGGCGTGCGCCCGGGCGAGAAGGTCGTCGTCATCGGCTGCGGCGGCGTGGGCGTCGCGGCGATCCAGGGCGCTCGCCTGAGCGGCGCCTCGGTCATCGTCGCGGTCGACACGGCGACCGAGAAGCACGAGGTCGCAAAGCGGTTCGGCGCCACGCACGCGGTCACGCCCAACGAGTTGAGCGATCTGTCCACACAGGTCACCGGCGGCGAGGGCTTCGACTGGGCGTTCGACGTCGTCGCGATACCGCAGACACTGCGCTCCGCGTGGGTCGCGATCCGCCGCGGCGGCGCGGTCGTCGTGGTGGGCGCTGGACGGGCCGACCACCACGTCGAGTTCAGCCCGTTCGAGTTGCTCTTCGAGGGCAAGCGCATCATGCCGTCGCTGTACGGCTCGGCAGACGTGCGGCGCGACTACGGCCGGCTCCTCGACCTGTGGCGCGCCGGGCGGCTCGACTTGAGTGGGATGATCAGCCACCGGTTGCGCCTCGACCAGATCGACGAGGCACTGGCCTCGCTCGGCCGCGGCGATGTGATCCGGCAGGTCATCCTGCACGACGGGGCGTGAGCCGTGCGGCTGGGGATGATGCTCGGCTACAGCGGCGGGTTCGCCGAGGCGGTCGAGGAGTTGGTCGAGTGCGAGGCGGCCGGGCTCGACCTGGTGGTGGTGCCGGAGGCGTACAGCTACGACGCGGTGAGCCTGCTCGGCTTCGTCGCGGCGCGCACCCGGCGGGTGCGGCTCGCGTCCGGCATCATGCAGCTCTACACGCGCACGCCGACGCTGACCGCGATGACGGCCGCCGGGCTCGACTACGTCTCCAATGGACGGTTCGCGCTGGGTCTCGGCGCGTCGGGCCCGCAGGTGATCGAAGGGTTCCACGGTGTGCCGTACGACGCGCCGCTGGGTCGCACCCGCGAGGTGGTCGAGATCTGCCGCCGGGTCTGGGCCCGCGAGACGCTCGTCCACAAGGGACGCTACTACCAGGTGCCGCTGCCCCCGGGCGAGGGCACCGGCCTGGGCAAGCCGCTGAAGCTCATCAACCACCCGGTACGGCCCCGGATACCCGTGTTTCTGGCGGCGGTCGGGCCGCGCAGCGTCGCGCTCGCCGCCGAGATCGCCGAGGGCTGGCTGACGCTCTTCTACAACCCGGACAAGGCCGGCGACGTCTTCGCTGACGCGCTCGCCCGCGGTGGCGCGCGCCGCGACCCCGCGCTGGGGCCGCTCGACATCATCGCTGCCGCGCCGTTCGGGATCACGGACGAGCCGGACGCCCTGCTCGGTGGCCACCGCGCGCAGCTGGCCCTGTACGTGGGCGGCATGGGGGCGCGCGAGCGCAACTACTCCAACGCGCTGGTTCGGCGATACGGGTACGAGCGGGAGGCGGCGCTCATCCAGGACCTGTACCTGAGCGGGCGCAAAGCCGAGGCGGTGGCCGCCGTTCCTGAGTCGTTGGTCAGGGCCACCTCGCTCGTCGGGCCGGCCGGATACGTGCGTGAGCGGCTGGCCGCGTACCGGGAGGCCGGGGTCACCACGCTGCTGGTCTCACCGGTAGCGCGGACACCGGCGGAACGGGTCAAGTCGATCGCGGAGTTGAGGGCGCTGTTGTAAACACGGCGAGCTGAAACGTTACAATCGTCTCCGTGCAGGTCACCTCCGTGCGCTTCGAGCACCACGACGAGCCCCTCGGCATCGGCGAACCCTTGCCCCGCCTCTCCTGGCGGGTCGCCACCCGCGAGCCCGGCTGGCAACAGGCGGGGTACGAGGTGCGCGGGCTGGACGAGGCCGGCGCCGCCGTCTGGACCACCGGCCGGATCGACAGCGGCGAGTCCCACCTGGTCCCGTGGCCCGGCGCGCCGCTCGGCTCCCGCGAGCGGGCGACCATCCAGGTGCGCGCCTGGGGCGGCGCCTCCACGGATCCGACCCCCTGGAGTGGTCCGCACACCGTCGAGGCGGGACTGCTGGCCCCCGGCGACTGGAGCGCCGAACTGGTCGCGCCCGGCTGGGACGAGCAGCCCGAAGGCCCGGTGCCGGCGTTCCGCCGCGAGTTCCAGCTTGAGCGCTCAGTCAGGCGCGCCCGCCTGTACGCCACCGCGCACGGCGTCTACGAGCTGTGGCTCAACGGCGCACGGGTCGGCGACCACGTGCTCGCACCCGGCTGGACCAGCTATCAACACCGTCTGCGCTACCAGACCTACGACGTCACCAGCGCGCTGCGCCCCGGCGGCAACGCGATCGGGGCGCTGGTGGCCGAGGGCTGGTACCGCGGCCGGCTCGGCTTCGGCGGCGGCCGCCGCGACATCTGGGGCGACCGCACCGGCCTGCTGCTCCAGCTGGAGGTCGAGAACGAGGACGGCGGCACCGACGTCCCCCGCACCGACGGCTCGTGGCGCTCCGCACCGAGCGCCACGACCACCGCGAGCATCTACGACGGCGAGACGCACGACGCCCGCCGGGCGCACGCCGCGTGGGCGGAGCCGGGCTTCGACGACGCCACCTGGGCAGCTGTACTGCCACAGCCGCTGGACGCCACCCGCCTGGTGGCCCCGGACGGGCCGCCCGTCCGCCGCACCGAGCTCGTCGAGCCGGTAGCGATCCTGACCTCGCCCAGCGGCAAGACGATCGTCGACTTCGGACAGAACCTGGTCGGGCGGGTTCGCATCCGGCCACAAGGAGCCGCCGGCACCGAGGTGGTGCTGCGGCACGCGGAGGTGCTCGAAGACGGTGAGCTGGGCGTGCGGCCGCTGCGCCTGGCAAAGGCCGAAGACCGGTACATCCTTGCCGGCACCGGTGGCATCGAGGAGTGGGAGCCGTCGTTCACGTTCCACGGCTTCCGGTACGCCGAGGTGTCCGGCTGGCCAGGCGAGCCGCGCCCTTCGGACTTCACCGCTGTCGTGTGCCACAGCGACATGCGCCGCACCGGCTGGTTCTCCTGCTCCGAGCCGCTGCTCGAACGCCTGCACGACAACGTGGTCTGGTCCATGCGCGGCAACTTCCTGGACGTGCCGACCGACTGTCCACAGCGCGACGAGCGGCTCGGCTGGACCGGTGACCTCCAGGTCTTCGCGCCCACCGCAAGCTTCCTGTACGACTGCGCGGGCGTCCTGACCTCATGGCTGCGCGACGTGCGCGCCGAGCAGCTCGCGTCGCCGACCGGCACGCCGCCGCTCGTGGTGCCGGACGCGCTCGGCTGGGGATTCCCGGCGGCAGCCTGGTCCGACGTGGTGACGGTCGCGCCCTGGGTGCTGTACGAGCGCTACGGTGACCTGGAGTTGCTACGCCGGCAGTACGACAGCATGCTCGCCTGGGTCGACCGGGTGGCCGAGCTGGCCGGCCCGGACCTGATCTGGGACCGCCAGTTCCAGTTCGGCGACTGGCTCGACCCCACCGCGCCACCCGAGGCGTCCGCCGACACCCGCACCGACGGCGCGCTGGTCGCCACCGCCTACTTCGCCCGGTCCGCGCGGATCGTGTCCACCGTGGCCGACTTGCTCGGTGAGCGGGAGGCCGCCAAGCGGTACGGCCAGCTCGCCGACGACGTGCGCGCCGCGTTCTCCCGCGAGTACGTCACACCGAGCGGGCGGATCGCCAGCGACTCGCAGACCGGTTACGCCCTCGCGCTCCGCTTCGACCTGCTGCCCGACCCGGAGCAGCGCAGGCGCGCCGGCGAGCGCCTCGCCGAACTCGTACACACGCGCGGCTACCACATCGGCACCGGCTTCGTCGGCACCCCGCTGATCGCCGACGCCCTGGTCGACGCGGGAGAGACCCAGGTGGCGTACCGCCTGCTGCTGGAGCGCACCTGCCCGTCCTTCCTGTACCCGGTCACGATGGGCGCGACCACCGTGTGGGAACGCTGGGACAGCATGCTGCCCGACGGCTCGATCAACCCGGGCGAGATGACATCGTTCAACCACTACGCCCTCGGCGCGATCGCGGACTGGCTGCACCGCACGGTCGCCGGCCTGGCGCCGGCCGCGCCCGGCTACCGGCGGCTGAGCGTCCGCCCGCGCCCCGGCGGCGCCCTCACCCACGCTCGCGCGGTCCACGAGACGCCATACGGCACGGCCGCGGCTGGCTGGTCCATACTGGACGGTGAAGTGCTCGTGTCCGTGACAGTTCCGCCAAACGCGACCGCCGTGGTGGAGCTACCGGACGGCAGCACCCCGTTCGAGGTGGGCTCCGGCGAGCATGAGTTCCGGATCGCCTACCGGCCCGACCAGTACCCACCCCCGCGCCCTCCCTACACAGTGTGGCCCGAACCCGGCGCCGAGGGCGCGTAGCCACGCGGCAAGCAGTGTCCTGCGGCGCAGCCGTGCGGTGATCGTAAAACGGCCGAAGGCCGTAGAGTGCGTGGTCATGCCGGCCAAGCTCGCGATCGTCATGCGCGCGGACCTCGCCATGGGGAAGGGCAAGATCGCCGCGCAGGCGGCGCACGCCGCCGTTTCGGCGGCGCTGCGAAACCAGGGCAGCGCGCGGTTCGCTGCCTGGTTGCGCGCCGGCCAGCCCAAGGTGGTGTTGAAGGTACCGGGTGAGGATGCGCTCCTTGACGTGTGCGCGGCCGCCGAGGCGGCCGGTCTGCCGGTGTCGGTGATCCGCGACGCCGGCCGCACCCAGGTGGCGGCGGGGACCTTGACCTGCTGCGCGATCGGTCCGGCTTATGACGCGGAGGTCGACGCGGTCTGCGGCGAGCTGTCGCTGCTCTAACCCGCGGCGGGCGGCGGGCGGGGACGCGCGCTCGGCGGCCCGGCGACGCGCGTCGATCAAGGGCGATCGCATCGATCAAGGCCAAACGCACGTGGTTTTGAGATCGAAGCACGTGCGTTTGCCCTTGATCGGCGGGGGAGAGCGGTGCGGCGGGGAGAGCGGTGCGGCGCGCAGCGCGGTGCGGCGCAGCGCGCGGGTGGAGGGGTTAGCGGAGTTCGAAGGGTTCGCCGGGGCCTAGGTCGTGGATGTGGTGTTGGATCAAGGGTTGCTCGGCGCCGGCCTCGATGAGCAGGTCGACGGCGGTGATCGCGTACCAGTTGTCGGCCAGGGCGTGTGCGGCGGCGGCCGCGGAGAGCAGGTCGGGGTCGATGGAGACGGCGGCCAGCTCGACCAGTGCCCGCGCCCGGCCGAGCCCTTCGCCGTAACCGCCGGCGTACTCGGTGGCGATCTCATACAGCCGGGCGATCACGGCCCGCCGTGACGTGGTGGTGTCCATCATCTGTACATTCTATCGAACAAACGTTCGAATCGTGGCGTGTGGGCCCCACCCGTTAGGGTGATCGGATGCTTGAGGTCGCTGGCGTCGTCCTGTTCGCGTTGGGGATCTTCGTGTCGCTGTGCCTGCACGAGGCGGGGCACATGGCCACCGCGCGCGCGTTCGGTATGAAGGTCACCCGGTTCTTCGTCGGGTATGGGCCGACGCTGTGGTCGTTCCGGCGCGGCGAGACCGAGTACGGGGTCAAGGCGATCCCGGCCGGCGCGTTCGTGCGGATCGTGGGCATGATCAGGGACGACGACGTGGCGCCCGCCGACGAGGCGCGCGCGATGTGGCGGTACCCGCTCTGGAAGCGCACGGCGGTCATGCTCGCCGGGTGCGGCACCCACGTGGTCTTCGGGGTGTTCCTGCTCTGGATCCTCTTCGCGTTCGTGCCGCTGCCCGACGCCGGCCGGTTGCAGACCGAGCCGGTCCGGGTCGCGAGCGTGAGCGGGCCGGCGAGCGCCGCGGCGGCGGTCGGCCTGGCCCCCGGCGACGTGATCACGGCGATCGACGGCGCGCCGGTGCGCGGCTGGGACGCGATGGTGGCCACCGTGCGGGCGTCGGGCGGCGAGCGGGTCGAGGTCACATTCGTCCACGATGGACAGGTGCGGACGGGTGCGGCGACGCTGCCGGTCGTCGACGGTGCCGGCATGCTCGGCGTCACGCCGGTGGTGCCGGAGAGCACGGCGGGCCCCATCGGCGGCATCGGCAAGGCCGCCGACCAGACGGTCGTGATGTTCGAGGGCGTTTTCGGTGCCCTGCAACGGTTCCCGGAGAAGGTGCCCGCCCTGATCTCCGCGCTTTCGGGTGAGGAGCGGTCCGCTGACAGCCCGATCAGCGTGGTCGGCGCCAGCCGGATCGGTGGCGAGCTGGCCGATCAGGGGGAGTGGGCGGCGTTCCTGCTGCTGCTGGCCGCGCTCAACCTGTTCTACGGCGTCTTCAACCTGCTGCCGGTGCTGCCGCTGGACGGCGGGCACATCGCCGTCTGGTGGTTCGAGCGGGCCCGTTTCTGGGTGTACGCGAAGCTGCGCCGGCGCGACCCCGGACCGGTCGACTACTACCGGCTGATGCCGGTCGTATACGTCGCGATCCTGCTCTTCGCGGGCATCACCCTGCTGACCGTGGCCGCCGACCTGGTCAACCCGGTGACGGTGCAGTGACCGCGGAGCGCGTGATCAGGGGCGGCTCGAGATCTGCTGGACCGCCCAACTGTTGCCGTCGGGGTCGGTGAAGAAGACGAAGCCCACGTTGTCGAGGTCTTCGCCGTCCTTGGCGGGGCGGAAGCCGCCCGGGCCGGCGATCTGGATCTCGGTGACGTCGACGCCGCGCTCGACCAACTCGTCGCGGGCCGCCGTCAGGTCGCGGACCACGAGCTGTATGCCCTTGAGCGAACCGGGCACCATGCTGTCGCCGATGCCCTTGCCGATGACGATCGAGCAGCCCGAGCCGGGCGGGGTGAGCTGGACGACTCGCAGCTCATTGCCGATCTTCGTGTCGTGGTCGACGTTGAAGCCGATCTGGTCGGCGTAGAACGAGCGAGCGCGGTCGACGTCAGACACGGGCACGACCACGACTTCGAGCGTCCAGTTCATGCGGTCGATCCTAGGGCCTCCTTCATGAGGGCATGGCCGGCCTGCGGCGGGCCCAGACGACGACCGGCGGCGCCGGGTGGAAGGCCGCATACAACACCGGTATGCGACCTTCCACCCGACTTGCCGGATCGCCGTCTGGACCTCGCCTCGGCTCGACCGGCCCTCATGAAGCAGACCCTAGTTTCTCCGCCCGCGCGCGGTGCGCCGCCACGTTCACCCGATTGGCGCACGCCAGCGAGCAGAAGCGCCGGCGGCCGTTGCGAGACGTGTCCACGTACACGATGGCGCAGCCCTCCCGCGAGCAGCGGCCGAGCCGTTGGCCGCCCGCGCCGCAGATGGCCACGGCCAGGCCGCCGGCGACGGCGGCCTTGATCCGCGCGACCGGGTCGTCGGTACCGGTGATGTAGTGCAGATGCGGGCCGAACCCGTCGTGCCGGGACACGCGCACCGAGGTCGTCGCGTCTTCCAGTAGCTCGTTGACCAGCGCGATCTGCCGTCCCTGGTCGTCGTCGCCGAAGATCGGCCGGACCCGGTCGGCCCAGGCGGCGAGGGCCGCGGCCTGCTCGCGGCCGGCGATCCGGCTGGTCATCTCGTGCTCGACCAGGAGGCGGTCGAGCGCGGCCACGCTGAAGTCCGTGGCGTTGGCCAGCGCGGCCGCGACGAACGCCCCGGTGCCGCCGTAATGGTTGAAGTGCATAAGACCATTACAGCATGCTGGACGCATGGAGCACTGCGAAGCCTGCGGGCGCCTGAAGTGGGGCGCCGAGACCGAGTCCGCGCACTACACCTCCGAGGGGGTCGTCCGGTACCGGCGGTGCCCTTGCGGGCACCGCTGGGTGGAGGTGACCGGACTCACTTCCGGCGGTACGCGTCCGCGATGACCTGCTCGACCGAGTTGCCGACGGCGTCCCGGGCCTGCGCGCGCAGCCAGACCGTGCCGGTGCCGCGGGTGTTCCAGGTCACAACCTTGTAGGAGCCGCCGGACTGCGGCACCACCAGGGCCGGCGTCCAGTGGGCGCCCGCGTCGGTCGACGTCCACACGCGGAGGTCGCGCGGCTTGGTCCCGCCCGGCGTGACGGTGAACGCGTACGGGCCGAGCGGGGCGGTGTCGTCGGGGGCGAGGCCGAGCCGGTACTGGAGCTGGATCAGCGGCAGCCACGCGCACGGCGCGGTGTCGCCCCAGAGCGAGCCGTCCAGGCAGTGGTACGGCTGCTGGACGCCGCCGCTCGCGGGCCGGCTCGATCGGAATTTCCACGTCGTCGTCACGGCCGTCGCGCTGTGCGCCGCGCCGAAGGCGTCCTGGAAGCGGCTGGTGAACCGGTACGACTGGGCGCGCTCGGGCACCGTGTAGTACGGCAGGCCCGCGGCGTCGTACGAGGGCGCGACCTCGGTGTCGCCCTGGTACAGATGGTTCTCCTCGACACCGGCCGCGCCCTGGTAGCTGTGGGTGTTGTCGCCCAGGTCCGAGTACTGGCCGAGGCCGAGTCCGGCGAGCGACCGCAGCCGCAGCTTGTCGCCCTGGCGGCAGCCGTCGCACGGGATCAGCGGCGTGAAGCCCACGGGCGACTGTGGACCGGTGAGGAGCTGGGTGGGCAGCAGGCCCTCGTTCCAGTCCTCACTCTCGCTTGTGGACTTCGCGAAGCCACGCCAGGCGAGCGCCGACCGCGTCGCGCCGGTCGCCGGGTCGTAGAAGGTGTACTCGCGCTCCCACAGCGTGTCTGGAGTGGTGACGTTGAAGTATTCGGTGCGCCGCGCCGGTCCGGCGAAGCCGTGAGGCGTCTTGATGCTGAGCGTCTGCTCGGGCACGAACGTGTGGTTCACCTCGCCGAAGTTCTCGCCGGTGCCCCACTCACCCAGGTACGGCGCGAACTGCGCGTGGTACGTGCTCTCGATCCGGGTGAACTCCTTCGGCCGGAAGTCCAGCTTCGCCGGCACCTGCCCGCGAACGTAGAGGGCGAGCTTGTACTGGTACGGCGTGACGAGCGCGGCGCCCAGGTCGGCCTGTGGGCGCGGCTGCCGGGTGAGGGCCTGCGCCACCAGCGCCGCCTCGGCGTGGTCGATGGCCAGCAGCGGGATTCTCATCTGCGGCTTGGCGGACGCCGAGTTCATGATCCACGCGTAGCTGTTGTCGGTCAGCGTGCCAGCGGCGCCGGCGGCGATCGCCTTATCGAGGTCCGCGCGGAAGTTGGCGAGCGTGTCCGGCTCCAGGTAGACCAGCTTGCCCCGCACGTCCTGGCCGGCGCGCAGCTCGGCCCGGCTCGCCAGCCGCACCCGCCGGTCCGCGGTGAACTTCGGGATCTCGGCGTGCTCCTCGGCGATGTACCGGGGGTGCAGCTCGACCCGGCGGGCGCCGGTCAGCGCCAGCGTCACCTGAGGCTTGATGTGCATCTGGTCGATGACCAATGTGGACTTGCCGATCGTGGTCGTGGTACCGGTCGTCGGCAGCACCGACAGGCCACCGCGCACCGCGGCCGAGTACGCGAAGACCGAGGCACCGGCCCACAGCCGGCCGCCGGCCGTCGTCCGCGCGTACATGTAGTTCAGCGTGACCTGCTCGCTGGGCAGCGGGGTGCTTACCCGTACCGGCACCACCGTGCGCGCGTCCAGCGTGACCGTGGTGTCGCCGTCGAGGCGCAGCTCGGGCAGGGTCAGCAGGGCGTGCCGCGGGTACGCGTCGGCGGCCTCGCGAAACCACATCACGGCGTCGAGCGCGTAGAAGCCGCCCCGAGCCAGCGTGAGCTGGACTTCGAGCGTGTTGGGCACGCCGGTTTGCTTGTACTGTCCACTGAAGACAGCGCCGGGCTCGCCGTCGAGAGCGGGCTCGGTGTCGTTGAGCCGGACCGCGGTCATCGACGTGTACGGCTGCATGATCCACGCCGGGTCGCCCACGACCCGTACGGTCAAGGTCTGCTGCTCGGCCTGCTTGAACACTGCCAGCGGCACGCCCAGTCGCGTGTCGCCGCCGGTCGCCACCAGCCGGCCCGTGTACCGGCCGGACTCGCCGGCGGTGGGCTCGAAGGTGAGATCGGCGGTCGCGGTGCCGCCCGCCGGTACGGTCACCGCCGGCGTCACGGTAGCCAGGCCCGCCGGGGCCGGGCTGGTGCCGTTGCGGTTCAGCGCCGCCGACAGGTTCAGCGTGGCGTCGGTCGCGCCGTCGTTGCGGAAGGTCACCGTCCGCGTCCGGGTAGGGCCGGGGTACGGGTAGGTGAACCGCTCCGAGACGGCAGCCGTGTCGGCGAACACGTCCTGCGTGATGGCCCGGGCCACGTCGAGCCGGCCGGCACCCTGGTCGTACGGCGAGTAGCCGCCGTCCTTGGCGGGCCGGGCGAGGCCGCCCCTCAGCGGCCCCGCCGTCCACTCGGGACGCTTGCCGCCCAGCGGGGCGCCCGCCGCCGCGACGTGCGGCGTGGCCATCGAGGTGCCGGAAGCGGCCGTGTACCGGGCGTCCAGCGGGGCGCCCAGGTTGGTGCCGGCGGCGCGGGCGGCGATCGTGCGCACACCAGGCGCGGTGATCTCTGGCTTGATGGCCGCGTCGTCGCCGAGGCGCGGGCCGCGGCTGGAGAAGTCCGCGATGTGGTCAGCGCCGTCGACCGCGCCGACGGTCAGCGCCGACGCGGCGGCGCCGGGCGAGGCGACGGTGCGGCGCGGGCCGGGGCGGGGCCGCGGGGGCGGCGGGGGGGGCGGGGGGGCGCCGG
Organism: Micromonospora sp. CPCC 205371; assembly: GCF_026130045.1. Lineage (GTDB taxonomy): Bacteria > Actinomycetota > Actinomycetes > Mycobacteriales > Micromonosporaceae > Phytohabitans. The sequence goes on along the minus strand of NZ_JAIBNX010000053.1, from coordinate 8,174 downwards.
CCGGGCCCGTCGTTGCCCGCCGCGACGACGAAGAGCGTCCCATACTCGGCGGTCAGGTCGTCGACCGCCTGGCTGAGCGGGTCGCTGCCGTCGGTCGGGCCGCTGCCGAGGCTCATGCTCACGATCCGCGCCTTGGCGGTCGCGGCCTGCCACTGCATCGCCTCGATGATGGTGGAGTTGAGGGCGCCGCCGCTGTCGTCGAGCGCCTTGGCGATGGTGAGCGTCGCGCCGGGCGCCACGCCCTTGTAGCGCCCACCCGAGGCGGCGCCCGTACCGGCCACGATGGACGCCACATGCGTGCCGTGCCCGTGCCGGTCGGTGACGTCGTCCGGCGCGCCGCCGCCGGGGCGGCCGGCCGGCACGAAGTTGCGGGCGGCGGTCACCTTGCCGGCCAGGTCCGGGTGCGCGCCGTCGATGCCGGTGTCGATGATGCCCACCTGCGTACCGGTGCCGTCGAAGCCCGCCGCCCACGCGGTCGCCACGCCGATCTGGGCGTTGCTCACGTCGTCGAGGGCGGTGCTCTTCGCGTCCAGCCAGACCCTGCGCAGCCCCGCGTTCCCCGGCTGTTTGAAGCCCGTCCAGAACTCGCCGGTGCGCGCCTTCGTGACCCGGACCGCGGCGCCGTTGACGCTGACCAGGGCCCGCGGCTTGGTGCCGCCCTTGATGGTGCCCGCGCGCTTGCCGAGAGCCGCCACGCTCAGCTCCTGTCCATACTGGACGATGATCGGCAGCTCGGCGGTGGCGGTGTCGGCGTACCCGCTTGCGGCGAGGCGGTCGAGGTTGAACAGCTCCTTGTCGAGCACACCCGCGTTGACGTACGCCTGGGCGTCCTTGGGGATGACGTAGTACCCGGTGTCGGCCTCGCGCGCTTGGTAGGTCAGCTCGTCCCGGCCGGCGCCGAGGTCGACCGTGACCGCCGCGCGACCTTCGCGGTCGCGGGAGTACGTGACGCTGTCGCCGGTGATGAGGGTGAGCTTCGTCGTAGCCTGCGCTGCGGCGGGTCCCGCCGGCGAAGTCGGCGCACCGTTGGCGGGAGGGGCGGTCGCCGCCAGCGCCGCGGCCGCGGTCACGAGCACCGCGGTGACCTGGGCGACGAACCCGCGCAAGATGGGATGGCCGGCGGGAGTGGGGATGCGCACGGGGTCCTCCGCACGAGACGTCGATGGAGATCACCTGGTTGTTGATCTAACCTGGTGCCTGTCGTGTGGCGGCGCAAGTACGCCGTGCGGCAGATACCCGCCACCTGACGGCATCCCGCCACCATCGGCCACCGGGGGTGAACCGCGTTGTTGGAGGCCATCGGCCTGTCCCCGACGGAGAGTCGGGTCTACATGACACTGATCGAAAACCCGCGGTCCTCCGCCGCCGACGTGGCGCGCCAGTGTGAGTTGCCGGCCCGCCTCGCCGCCCGTACCTTAGCCACGCTCGCCCGGCGCGGCCTGGCCAGCCGCCTCCCCGGAAGGCAGGTGTCGTACCTGGCGGTCGCACCCGACGTCTCGCTGCAACCGATGCTCGCCCGCCGCGAAGACGAGTTGCTCTACGTGCGCACCGCCATCCACGAGTTGACCGCCGCGTTCCACCGCTCGTCCAGGCACACCCACCCGGCAGAGCTGGTCGAAGTGGTGACCGGCGCGCAGAACATCGCCAGCCGCGCGTTCGCGCTGCAGGAGAGCGCGCAGTCGTCGGTGCGCGGCATCGACAAGCCGCCGTACGTGATGCCCAGCGCCGACACCAACGCCGACCGCGAGTACCAGCGGCTGCGCGAGGGCATCGAGTACCGCATCCTGTACGACGTCGAGTCTGCGCGCCGGCCCGGCAAGCTCGCCGACATCCGCGCGTCCTGCCAGCAGGGCGAGAAGGCCCGCATCCTGACGAACGCGCCGCTCAAGCTGTGGATGGTCGACGACGCGGCCGCGCTCATCCCGATCCGGGGCAGCGGGTACGCCATCGACGCCGCGTTCGTCATCCACCCGTCGACGCTGCTGGACGCCCTGGTCGCCCTCTTCGAGCTGGAGTGGCGCCGCGGCGTACCCGTGCGAGCGTTCACTGTGGACGGCGCTGCCGCGCCGGCGGCGGTGACGCCCGACGAGCCGACGCGCGCCCTGCTGGGCCTGCTGGCCGCCGGCCTGACCGACGAGGCCATCGCCCGCACCCTCGGCGTCAGCCTGCGTACCGTCCAGCGCCGCATCCACGACCTGCTGTTGGAACTGGGCGTCACGACCCGCTTCCAGGCCGGCCTCGCCGCCCGCGAACGCGGCTGGGCCTGACGGGTCAGCCCTTGACCGCGCCGGCGGTCAGGCCGGCCGCGATGTTGCGCTGGATGATTAGGAAGAACACGACGACCGGCAGGGCCGTGATGATGGCGCCGGCCATGAGCGGCCCCCATGCTGTACCGCGGTTGGTCTGGTTCTGAAGCAGCCAGGCCATGAGGTTCTGCTTCTCCGGGTTGTTGAGGGTGTTGATGATGATGAACTCGTTCCACGCCTGGATGAAGCCGTAGATCGAGGTGGCGACCAGGCCCGGGCCGGTCAGCGGCAGGATGATCCGGTAGAACGTCTGCCAGCGGTTGCAGCCGTCGACCAGCGCCGCCTCGTCGAGCTCGCGCGGGATCGCGGCGATGAAACCCCGCAACGTCCATACCGTGTACGGCAGGATCAGCACGAGGTATGTGATGCTCACGCCGATCAGGCTGTTGGTGAGGTTGGCGCGGTTGAGCATCAGGTAGAGGGGGATGAGCAGGGACAGGAACGGCACCAGCTGCACCGCCAAGATCACCATGATGAGTGCCCGGCGGCCGTAGAACTGGAAGCGCGCGATGGCGAGCGCGGCGAGGAAGCCGACCACGAGCGCGCCGGCAACCGCGAACGCCGTGATGATGAGCCCGTTGCGCAGGTCGACGAGGAAGTACGGGGCCTTGATAGCGGAGGCGAAGTTGTCGAGGGTCGGGTGCTCGGGCCAGAACGAGGGCGTGAACGACAGCACCTCGGTGGCCGGCTTGAACGCGGTGTTCAGCACCCAGTACACGGGAAACGCCATCACAGCGGCGAAGACGACGCCGGCGGTGTTCGCCAGCACGGTGCCGGTGCGGCTGCGGTGTGAGGTGAGCATCAGTCCACGTCTCCGATCCGGAACATCTGCCTGATGTAGAACGCCATCACGCCGAGCATCAGCAGCACGGTGATGACCGAGATGGCGGCGCCAAGGCTGTAGTTGTTGCGCCCGAACGCCTGCGTGAACGCGTACGTGGCGAGGGTCTGGTAGTCCTGCTCGGGCTTGCTGTCGCGGACCACCCACACCTGGGTGAACAGGCCGAAGTTCCAGATGACAGACAGCGTGGTGACGATGACGACGAGCGGCTTGAGGATCGGCAGGGTGATGCTGCGCAGCGCCTGCCAGCCGCTGGCACCGTCCACTGTGGCGGCCTCCAGTAGGTCGCGCGGCACCTGAGTGAGCCCGGCGTGCAGGGTGATGGCGAGGAACGGTACGCCCGCCCACACGACCAGCGTGGTGATGACGATCCAGCCCTGTGTCGGGTCGGCGAACCAGCTGTGGTTGGCGAAGTCGACGCCCGGGATCTGGTCGATGACGTGGTTGACGACCCCGAAGTCGGCGTCGACCATCCACTTGAAGATCTGGGCCGAGACCAGCTGCGGTATGGCCCACACGAACAGCATGGAGATCACCATCGCCAGCCGCACCGGCCGGTTGACCCGGAGCATGAGCAGCGCCACGGCCAGGCCCAGCACCACCGAGACGGCCACGGACACCACGGTGAAGATGGTGGTGCGCCGCACCACGGCCCAGAACTCGCCGTCGGTGAGGATCTCGGTGTAGTTGTCGAGGCCGGCCCAGGGCGGCGTGCTTCCGGAGAACAGGTGCCGCAGCTCCATGTCCTGAAAGGACAGCACCAGCATTCGGCCGAGCGGGTACGCGAGCAGGCCGGCCAGCAGTACGAGGGTGGGCAGGGCGAGCAGCATCGGTGTGCGGTGACGCTGCCGGCGTACACGATGAGGGCGATGGCGGGCCGGCGGCACGGAAGGGACCGGCGGCGCCTGCCGTGGCACGGTGGCCGGTGATCCGACCGCGGGCATCTTCGTCCGTCCTTTCTGGATGGTGTCGTGCTTTTCTGGATGGCGCGGGCGCCCCCCCGGCCCCCCGGGCGGCCGGGGGCGGCGGCGGCGGGTGCGGCCGTGGGGCA
>NZ_JAIBNX010000053.1:0-3966 GCF_026130045.1 Micromonospora sp. CPCC 205371 | reverse complement strand
CCGCCCCGCCCCCCCCCCGGCGGGCGCGCGGCGCGCGGTCAGCCGTTGAGTATCTTGGCGATCTCGGTGTCGGCCCACATGGTGGCGTCGGCGACGCTTCTCTTGCCAGTGACGATGTCGCGCAGCATCTGCTGCAGGACGCCGGCCTTCTCGACGTCGGCCCACTTCTCGGCCATGGGCACGAACCACGAGCTCTTCGCGGCGAGCGCGGTGGCCTCGTTGCCCTTGACGGTGGCGGCCTTGTCGAGCAGGTTGGTGGCGTTGGGCAGCACGCCCTTGCCGAGCAGGGCCTCCTGGGCCTTCGTGTCGGTGAACGTCTTGATCCACTCGGCTGCGAGCGCCTGGTTCTTGCTCTTGCTGGCCACGCCGAGGTTCGAGCTGCCGAGGAACGACGGGATGCCCGGCAGCGGCGCCGACGCGACCTTGCCCTTCACCTTGGTGGCGACCAGTTCGGAGTTGGGGTCGTTGGGGTCCTTGCGCTGCTCCTGCGCGGCGCCGGCCTCCCAGCCGTTGCCGTAGAACATCGCGGCCTGGCCCTGCGCGAAGATGGCGGCCTGGTCGTTCTCGTCCTTGGTTATGTCGCCAGACGAGTACTTCTTCACGACGTCGGCCCACTTGGTCAGGCCGGCCTGGGCGGTTGGCTCGGCGAGCGTGCCGACCCACTTGTCGCCGTCCTTCTTGGCGATCTGGCCGCCCTCGGCGTACACCCACGACATGGCGGCGTACCAGTAGGCGCCCGGCATGTAGAAGGCCGCGAACTTGTTGTTGCTGCCGTTCTTGGCCTTTAGCGTGTCGGCGGCGGCGGTCAGCTCGGAGTAGCTGGTGGGCGGCTTGACCCCTGAGGCGTCGAAGAGGTCGGTGCGGTAGATGAGCACCCTGGCGCCAGCGTAGTAGGGCACGCAGTACGTCTTACCGTCCAGTTCGCACGGTCCACTGAGGCCCTTCAGCCAGTTGGCCGAGTTGTCGAACGTGGCCTTGTCGAGCTCGCCGAAGGCGCCGCTGAACACGTACTTGGGCATCTCGGTGTTGCCGAGCTCGATGACGTCCGGCACGTCGTTGCCCGCGAGCGTGGCGTCCAGTTTGGTCAGATGGTTGGCCCACTGCTGGTACTCGACCGACACGCTCGCGCCGGTGGCCGCCGTGAACCGCGCGTTGGCGTCATCGACGATCTCCTTCCAGCTCGACTGCGCGTCGACCATCAGCCATACCTTGAGCGTCTTGCCCTTGCCGTCGAGAGCAGCCGACGAGTCGTCGCCGCTGTCCGATCCGCCGCACGCGGCGGTGCCGAGCAGCGCGGCGGCGAGCCCCGCCGCAACCGCGATCCTGCGCTTCACGGGTTCCTCCTTGAGGGTTTGGTGAGTCATGAAGGTTGAGTGAGTTGGTTGCGATACAGGTGGACCGCCACGTAGAGCAGGTCGAGCACGACGAGCTGGCGGTGGCGTGCGGACAGTGCGTCCGGGCGGAAGTCGGTCTCCTGCGCGGCGGTGAGCAGCACGATGTCGGCGAGCTCGGCCAGCGGGGAAAGGGGGAAACTGGTGAGGGCGACGGTGGTCGCGCCGTGGTTGCCGGCCTCGGCGAGCAGCTCGATCGTCTCGCCGGTGCGGCCGGTGTGCGATACGCCGATGGCCACGTCGCCGGGCCGGGAGAGGGCGGCGCACGCGAGACCGCCGTGGACGTCGGTCCAGGCCCACGCGGGTACGCCGATGCGGTGCGGGCAGAGCGGGCGCCCCGCGCCGCCCGGCCCGCGCCCGCGGGCGCGGAAGAGGGTGCCCCGCGGGGCCCCGGCGACCGCGGCCCCCGCCCGCTTGACGGCGGCGAGATCGAGCAGCAGCGCCGTGTCGCGCATGGCGTGCGCGTCGGCGGCCATGATCTGACTGAGTACTCGGTCAAGGGAATCGGTCGGCTGGATCTCCCGTCCGATGTCGACGGTCCAGCCGCCAAGTGGATCGTGCCCGGTCTCGGACGCGATGCCTCCTCCGGTCTCGGACGCGATGCTTCCTCCGGTCTCCGACGCGATGCCGATACGCAGCTCGGCGTAGCCGTCGCAGTCGAGGGCGCGGCAGAACCGGGTGACGGTCGCGGGGGAGGTGCCACTGCGTTCGGCCAGCTCGACGATGGTCGAGTGGGCCGCGGCCGTGGGGTCTTCGAGCACGGTGTCGGCGACCCGCCGGAGCGCGCCGGTGAGCTCCGGCAGCCGGGACCGCACGCGCTCGAGCACCGCCATGGAGCCACCCTTACAGGAAAGAATATTAACCGTTACTGGTAATAGTTCTTACTGAAGGGTGGCGGGTTGTCAAGGGGTTGGGCAAAACCGTTACCAATAGACCGTGGGGCCGCACCCTTCTCGGATGCGGCCCCACGGCCGGTGGAGGAGTGTAATGATCAGGCGGCTGAGCGGGTCAGCGCCGGCGCACCGCCGCTGCCGCTGCCGGTGAAGCCGAAGGTCGTACTGGCACCCGCTCCGAGGTTGCCGTTGTAGCTGGCGTTTCGGGCTGTCACCGTCGATCCGCTGGAGGTGACCGAGGCGTTCCAGGCCTGGGTGACCGTCTGTCCATTGGGGAACGTCAGGGTGACTGTCCAGCCAGTCAGCGCGCTGCTGCCAGCGGTCACCCGCACCTCACCCTGGAACCCGTTGGACCACTGCGACACCGTCGAGTACGTCGCCGAGCACGCGCCACCCTGCGGCGGGGGCGTGGTCGCCGGCGGGCTGTTCGGCGGCGGGGAGGTAGGCGGCGGCTCCGACGGGCCGCCCGGGAACCGGACATCGCTGCACAGGTAGTACGGCTGGTCCATGTGGCTGGCCTGCCAGATCGTGTAGACCATGTGCCGGCCGGTGCGACCCGGCGCGTTGACGTTCATGGTGATCTGCACGCCCGCGTACGGGGTGCTGACCGTCTGCCACTGCGAGGCCGGGGTGTTGCCGACGACGGTCAGCCGCTCCAGGTCGGCCCAGCGGGGCTTCTGGGTCAGCGGGTCGAAGCCCTGCCTCGTCACGTACACCCAGATGTAGTCGGCGCCGTGGCTGGCCTGGTCGAACAGCGTCACCTGGAAGCTGTTGTTCACCGACGTCGTGGTCCACGGGCCGGGCGTGTCGAGGAAGTCGTATCGGCCGCCCTCGGTGTTGCCGCCACTGCACAGGGTGCCGTCGGGCACGGCGGCCTGGTGGTTGCCGCCGACATTGCCTCGGTACAGGCCGTTCCAGTTCCACATGGCGTTCGGGTTGGCCTGGAAAGCGCGCCAGCACATCGGGTCCTGCGTCTGCATCTCCGGCGCCATGTGGTTGTTGCCCCAGCGCGCCAGGCAACCGTAGTTCCGGGTCGCCGGGTTGATCACCGAACCGTGTGCCGAGGCGGTGTTGGCCAGCGCCGTGGTGAGCAGCATGGCCGCTGTCGACAGGACGACCAGGCCGCGGAGCGCGTACCTACGCTTTCGGGCAGGGGAAGACATCAAGCCTCCAGAACACTGGTGCGGACGGTGTGTGCCGAGCGGTGCCCATCCCGCCTTGGACGGCAGCGGTGCCGCCGTGGCCCGATCCACTCTCAGAGTCACACTCTCGATAGAGATATGTCAATCTTTAACGCCTCCAAACTTCCTCCCTCCCCACCCGCCCCGCACGGTGGCGGTGGTTGCCGCCGGGCCGCGTGGCTGGGGCGGCGAGGCGGCGGGGTCGTACCGGACGGCGGCGATCCCCGTTTGGGGCCGGGGGCCCGGGGGGGGGGGGGGGCCCCGGCCCGCCCGGCCGGGGGGGTTCCGGGCGCACCCCCCACCGCCACGGCCGCTGGCACTGGCCAGCGCCGGCTGGCGCTCGCCGAGCGTTGGCTGGCGTCGATCAAGGACGTTTGCGTGGATCAAGGGCGAATGCACGCGGAAAAGAGATCGAACCGCGTGCGTTTGCCCTTGATCGGCGGAAGGGGGCGGGCGCGGCCGGGCGGGGGGCGAGGGGGGGGGTGGCCGGCTCGGTGCGTG
>NZ_JAIBNX010000052.1:12998-41645 GCF_026130045.1 Micromonospora sp. CPCC 205371 | reverse complement strand
GCGACAGGGGCGCCGGGCGGGAGCGTGCCTTCGCGGTTGGTCCACGGGCCGCCGGTGGCGCTCGCGCCGGTCAGGGTGAGCGTGCCGGCACCGGCCTTGGTCACGCTTCCACCGCCGACGACCGCGCCGCCGTACGTGGTGGACCTGACTGAGCCGACAGTCAGCCATTTGCCGGCGCGCACGGTGCTGCCGGCGACGCCCGCGAGGTCCTGGAGAGTCTGGGTGCCGGCGCGCGACAGGTCGAGGGTGGCGCCGCTCTTGGCCAGTTCGGCGCCGCGGCTGGCGGCGAGCGTGCCGGACGCCAGCACGAGGGTGCCGCCGGAAATCGTGGTGGCGCCCGTGTACGTTGTCCGGCCGGTCAGCGTGGTGGTGGCGACTCCCGCCTGGATAAGCGATCCGGTGCCGCTGATCCGCGACAGTGAGACGGCGGTGCGGGTGTTGTCGACGACGAGGGTGCCGTTGTTGACGACCTTGTACCGCGGGGAGATGAGCAGGCTGCCATCGCCACCCGGCTTGCCTGTGCCCAGCCGCAGCGAGGCGCCCTCGCCGATCGTGGTGCTGCCGTCGTAGTTCTGCGGCGCCGCGAATGTCACCGCGTTCCCTTTCGTACCCGCGATAACCACATCGCCAGCGCCGCGCGCCTTCAAAGTGTCGTGGTAGATGCCGCCGGAGATCGGCGCGCCGAGCGTCACGGGGCCGTTGTAGTCGAACGTCAACCGGCCGCGCACGCCTCTTCTCTCGTGCAGGTTGATGTACACGGTCTTGCTGTTGCCGGGCAGGAAGAACCGGCTGTGCGTGCCGTCGCCCCACTGCACGTTGGAGCCTTCGATGTTGATGCCGCGCTTGTTGTCGTTGTGCGGCACGGCCTCGTAGTTGAGTGAGGGGTCACTGAGCGACGGGTCGCTGTCCGGTCCCGAGTCGGCCCAACTGTAGACGCCGGCCATGACGACGAGCGCGCGCTTGGAGAGCGGGAAGTTGAAATTGATGTCGTTGCCGTACTGGCGGGAGTAGAAGTCCTGGCTGATCACGTGCCGGTGGCCGGACGGGGAGCCGACGATGGCCGAGCCCTGGTTGACGATCTTGCGGACGTTGGGCATCTGGAGCGTGTAGTAAGGCGACCCCAGGTCGACGCCGGTGCCGTTGTAGATGACGCCCGCGAACGGCTGCGCGCCCGCCAGCGTGAGCCCGTCCCAGGTGAACCGGCGCTGGACGACGAGGCCCGACCCGCTGAGGATGCCCAGGTTCACCTTGCGATGGGCGGCGATGTCGAGGGTACCGTCGACGCGAATGTTGAGGCCGTTGAGCTGAAACCCGGGCGTGCTGTACGGGTAGTGGCCGATGACGCCAACCGCGCCCGCGCCCGGTCCATATTGGAGAGTGGCGCCGCGCTTGACGATGACCGCGGGCGGATCGGGCTCGCTGATCGTGGTGACGGCGTAACTGTCACCGCTCGTGCCCGTGACGACTTTCTGCCGCTGGCGCGCCTTGGGCAGTGTGAAGTCACTGTCCTTCGTGAGCACGAGCCGCCCCGAGCCCGCCACCGTGAGCGTGCCCTCGCCGCTGATCACGCCGGTGTAGGTGGTGGTGCCGGCGGGGAGCGTGACCACCACGTCCCCGGCGAGCACGACGTCGCGGTTCGCGCGGATGGCGCCGGTGACGTCGTTGGCGGCGCTCGCCGGCGCCGCCGGCACCAGGGTCAGGACCACGACGCCCGCCGCCACCCACCGCGATAAGTTCAACTCACCCTCCAGCCCTAGCAAGATGCCGTACTGGAGGCCCCGTGGCGGGCGTGGAAATAACAAAAACCTGGCCTGTACCGTCGGCGGCGTGACAGCACCCAAGATCACCGTCGCCAGCGTCACGGATCGTGACACCGTCGTCGACTCGCTGGTCGCCGCGTTCGTTAAGGACCCGGTCCTGCGGTACCTGTTCCCGGACGAGGACACCTACCCGCGGTACGCGGCCGCCTTCTTCGGGCACCTCTTCGACAAGCGGGTGCACAAGCAGTCCATCTGGACGATCGAGCGCGGCGCGTCCGTCGCGATCTGGCAGCCGCCGGGAGCATCGGAAGGCGGGAAGCCGCCGCTGCTTGAGGACGAGCAGGCCCGCGTCGACGCCTACGACGAGGCACTGCACTCCGCGCTGCCAACCACGCCGTTCTGGTACCTCGGCGTGCTCGGCACGCATCCCGACCAGGCCGGCCGCGGCTGGGGCCGGATGGTCATGGCGGAAGGGCTGCGCCGCGCCGCGGCGGACGGGCTGCCCGCGATCCTGGAGACCAGCAACCCCGGCAACGTCGAGTTCTACCGCCGCGCCGGCTGGAACGTCATCAGCACCGTCGAGTCGCCGCTCCCCATCTGGATCATGCAGCAATAGGGCTATCCTTGCGTTACAGCCGCCGCGGAGGTTGTCATGCTCATACTCTTCATTGTGTTGATGGTCCTGTGGCTCATCTTGACGATCGTCGGGTTCGCCATCGAAGGCCTGTTGTGGCTCGGCATCGTCGGGATCGTTCTCCTCGTTGGAACCGCCGCGATCGGAGCGGTTCGGCGTAGGGCGCTGCACCGCTAGCCGCAGGACAACGCCGCCGCACTGGCCAGCGAGCACGTCTCCCGGGGCGCACCCCGCTCTGGTGGAGCGCCGTGTCGGCGGCGACCTCAGCACCCCCGACCCGAGGGCTGCGACGCAGGCCGAGCAGGATGGCTGCCGCCTGAACGACGCTCGGACGCCGCCGCGGCTGCGACATGAGCGCCCCGCCTGGTCGCCACGTGGCTCGCCCCTCTCGCGGCCGACCACCCCTACCAGAAGCGCGACCTCCGCGAACGATCGCGCGAGGCCGGGCCTCGGTCACGTACGCCCAGCGAACGACACCTGAGCGAGCTGCGGGATCAGCCGAATTCGGCAATTTGAGCCGGTTGGCCCCTTGCATGCCTACGATGCGTAATAGTGCTATCACCATCAGTATGCGTGATCTATGCGGTTCGGGCAGGGTGCGGCTGGTGAGGCACACGCGGTAGGTGCAACTTACGGGAGGGGTTGTTCTGTGCCTGTTATAACCAATCATCACGTCCGGGGTGTGCTCCCCTCGCTGTTGGCAGGCCTCGCGGCCGCCGCGGTGGCGGCCGCGTTGCTCGTCTTCAACCCAGCCGGCGCCCGCGCCGCTCCAGCGCCAGTCGATCTGGGGACAGCCGCGAACTTCTCCGTGTTGGCCGGCTCCACCGTCACCAACACCGGCGCCACTTTCATGTCCCAGAGCCTCGGCGTTCATCCCGGGAACACGGCGGAGGGCTTTCCGCCGGGACTGGTCGGCGGCGCGATCCATCTCGCCGACGCGGTTGCCTTACAGGCCAAAAGCGACCTGACCACCGCCTACAACGACGCCGCCGGGCGGACCCCGTTTACCATCCTTCCCGCCGAACTCGGCGGCAATACCGTCATTCCTGGCGTCTACCGGATTTCGGCCGCGCAACTGACCGGGCAGTTGACGCTCGACGCCCAGGGCGACCCCCAGGCCGTGTTCATCTTCCAGATCGACTCCACGCTGATCACCGCGTCGAACAGCAGCGTCATCCTCGTCAACGGCGCCTCGCCGTGCAACGTGTACTGGAAGGTCGGTAGCTCGGCCACGCTCGGCACCGGCACCATCTTCGTCGGCAACATCCTGGCGCAGGCGTCGATCACAATGAACACGGGTGCGACCCTGCAGGGCCGCGCGTTGGCGCAAACCGCCGCGGTCACCCTCGACACCAACACCATCACCTCATCCGTGTGCGTCACACCGACACCAACGGCCAGCCCGACGGATTCACCCACGGCCAGCCCAACGGCGAGCCCAACGGTCTCACCCACGGCCAGCCCAACGGTCTCACCCACGGCCAGCCCAACGGTCTCGCCCACGGCCAGCCCAACGGTCTCACCCACGGCCAGCCCCACGGCCAGCCCAACGGTCTCACCCACGGCCAGCCCCACGGCCAGCCCAACGGTCTCACCCACGGCCAGCCCCACGGCCAGCCCAACGGTCTCACCCACGGCCAGCCCCACGGCCAGCCCAACGGTCTCACCCACGGCCAGCCCCACGGCCAGCCCAACGGTCTCACCCACGGCCAGCCCAACCGTCTCGCCCACGGCCAGCCCAACCGTCTCGCCCACGGCCAGCCCAACGGCCAGCCCAACGGTCTCGCCCACGGCCAGCCCAACGGTCTCACCCACGGCGAGCCCCACGGCCAGCCCAACGGTCTCACCCACGGCCAGCCCAACGGCCAGCCCAACCGTCTCACCCACGGCCAGCCCAACGGTCTCACCCACGGCGAGCCCCACGGCCAGCCCAACCGTCTCACCCACGGCGAGCCCCACGGCCAGCCCAACCGTCTCACCCACGGTGAAACCCACCGCCAGCCCAACCGTCTCACCCACGGTGAAACCCACCGCCAGCCCGACGGTCTCGCCCACGGCCAGCCCAACCGTGATCCCGACGGTCGCGCCTACCGACACCCCGCCGGGAGGACCGACTGTTCGTCCGCCGGGCGGGCCGGACCGGCCCGGGGGCCTGCCGACAACCGGCAGCGGCCTAGTCCCGATCCTGATGGGCACAGGAATAGGCTTGATCGTCCTGGGTGCGATCATCCTCATCCTGTACCGCCGCCGCCTTCGCGAATCCTGATCAACGGCCCGGCCGGCGACATGCCGGCCGGGCCCTCAAAATCCGCTCCAGATAGGCGCAGCGACTCCGCTGGGCCTATCTGGGGTACCACGGCTGTCTGCCCCGCCGCGGAACCGTCCAAGGGACGGCTGCCCGCCGCGAGAGGGACAGCGGGCCTGTCGAGGACGAGGACGCACACGCGCCGGGCGGCGCCGCCTTCGGAGGTCGCGCCGCCCGACGCCGATCTGTTCACGCGGCCCGATCGCCGCGCCGGTTCGAGCACAGCAGCCGGGTCGAGGAACGGGGCGCGGGCTTGACGAGCCCGTCAGGGCGTCAGGGCGGCGAGGTGGCGGGCCACGGGGCCGAGGGTGAGCATTCCGCTGCCCGCACCCGCCAGTTCGTCCGCGGCGGGTGCCAACGCGGCCCGTGCCCGGGCTGCCAGCGACCGGTCGCCGACCAGTATGGCTGCCCGTCCGGTCAGGCACCACAGGGCCTCGAAGAGCAGGTCGTGCGGCGGTTCGGGAACGCGGCGCAGGGCGGCGGCGGCCTCCGCCGGGCGGTCGCGCGTCAGCAGTACCCAGGGAAGTGCCCACGGCGCGTAAGGGCCCCACTCGGCGTCCGGATCGGCGGCGGCCGGCTCGTCCCGGCCCACGCGCAGGCACAGTAGCGCGAGCGGCAACAGTCCATGTCCGACACGCGGCACGCCGGCGCCGTCGAGTGTCGCCGCCGCGTCCCGGTAGGCCGCCTCGGCGGCCGGCAGCGGCGCGCCGGTCGCGGCCAGCCGCAGCGCGCGGTACCAAGCGGTGAAGACGCCGGCCAGCGGCCGCTCGTGCCGCGCGGCGAGCCGGTCGACGGCGGGCGCGTGCCCGTCGGCCCCGGTGAAGTCGGCGAGCGCGCTGCGCGCCTGGAGGCGCACGAGATGGCCGAGGATTTCGTACGCGTGGAGTCCGTGCAGAGTGGACAGTTCAATGAGTTCGGTGCCGATCGAGTCGCGTGTGGACGCTAGGCCCGCCCGGTGGCACGACTGCATGAAGACCCCGTTGAGCGCGAAGGCGAGCAGCGCCGGGTCGCCGAGCCGGCGAGCGATCCGTTCGGCTTCGCGGGCCGCCTCGGGGCCTCGCGGCGCCCGCGTGCCCCTCGACTCCAGCGCGATCGTGGCGAGCAGCCGTGCGCGGGCTCGGTCGTGGACGCTCGCGGCGAGCGCCCGTTCGGCGGCGGCTACGACGCGTGCCGCCTGCTCGGGGTCGTCGGCGCGGGTCCAGATCGCCGGCACGTCGTACCCGCCGATCACCCGCGCGGTCAGCTCCGGGTCGCCCGTGCGCTCGGCGGCCGCGATGGCCGCGTAGCGCTGCTCGCGCGCCGCCGCCAGCCCTTCCCCGCCGGTCAGCGCGAGGCCGCGCAGCAGGTCGACGGTCGTCTCCAGCCGGGCACCGGGAGCAACCGCCCGCTCGTACGCCGCCGCGGCCTCCACCCACACCCTGTCGGCGTCGCCGGCGTCGGCCTGGCGCAGGATGTCGGTCTCCAGCCGGCGCAGCCCCGGGCGCGGACCGACCCCCGGGGGGTCGGGGAGCAGCCCGCGCCCCCGGCGCGGGCCCGCCAGGGCGTCGCCCTGGCGGTCGGACAGATATAGGGCCAGGGCCAGCAGCCGCCAGGCCTCTTCGCGCCACGGATGCTCGGTCGCGTGGGCATCCAGGTCGGGTACCGCTTCCGCCGCGCGCCCGAGCGACAGCAGCGTGTCGGCGCGCCGCTCGACCGCGCCCAGCCGCAGCTCTTCGAGGCGTACGCGCTCCGCCCGGGCCCACGGCTCCTCGGCGACGTCGGCGTACGCGGGCCCGCGCCACCAGCTCAGCGCCTCGTCGAGCCGGTCCAGGCTGCGGGCCGCGACCGCCTGCTCGAACCGGTCCGCGTCCGTGGGTGCCCTGATCGCGTACCCGGGTCCCTCCGTCACCAGCACGGTGGCGGGCGTGCGGGGCGGACGGTCGGGCTCCAGCGCGCGCCGCAGCGCCGCAACGAACGTGCGCAGCGCGCCCACCGCGCCCGGCGGCGGCTCGTCCCAAAGGTCGTCGACGAGGCGGCCGACCGGCACGACCCGGCCGCGCGCGACGAGCAGCCGCGCCAGCACGGCCCGGTGCCGCGGCCCCTTGAGGTCGATCGCCGCACCGCTCCCGTCCCAGGCCACGACCGGTCCCAGCACCCCGAACACCCGATCAACGTAGCGCGCTCATCGGATGCTCATCGGCGGACGGCAGCCTTCATCGCATGAACATCCCCGGATTCGAGTACCAGCGTGTGGCACTGGACACGGGTGTGGCGCTGAACGTCGCCGTCGGCGGCACGGGCCGGCCGATCGTGCTGCTGCACGGCTTCCCGCAGACCCACCTCATGTGGCGGCACGTGGCGGCCGACCTGGCCGCCGACCACACCGTGATCAGCCCCGACCTGCGCGGTTACGGCGCCAGCGACAAGCCGGCCGGCGGTCCATATGACAAGCGCACGATGGCCGCCGACATCGTCGGTCTGGCCCGGGCGCTCGGCCACGAGCGGTTCGCCCTCGCGGGCCACGACCGGGGCGCGCTGGTGGCGGTCCGGGCCGGCCTCGACCACCCGGACACGGTCACGCATCTGGCAGCGCTGGACGTGCTGCCGACCCTGGACATGTGGGATGTGCTGCGGGGCGCGAGCGCGGCGGTCGCCTTCCACCTGTACCTGATGGCGCAGCCGCCCGGCCTGCCCGAGCGGATGATCGCCGCCAGCGCCGACGACTTCTTCGGGTACTTCCTGGACGCCTGGACCCGCGACCCGGCCGCGATCCCCCCGGACGTGCGGGCCGAATACCTGCGGGCGTCCCGCGAGGCCATACCGTCCATTGTGGCCGATTACCGCGCGTCGGCCGGTATCGACGCCGAGCACGACAGGGCGGACCGTGAGGCGGGCCGCACGCTGGCGATGCCGGTGACGGTGGTGCAGCAGGACTGGGGTGCGGCGCTCGGGTACGACGCGGCTGCCGTGTGGCGGGCCTGGGCGCCGGACCTCGACCACATCACCACGTCGGCTGGGCACTTCATGGCCGAGGAGGCACCCGGCGAGGTGGTGAAGGCACTGCGCGCGCTGCTGGCCGGCTGACCGGGCAACATAGGGGCATGCGCCTGGTGTCGTTGCTGCCCTCCGCCACGGAGATCGTCTACGCGCTCGGCCTGGGCGACGACCTGGTCGGGGTGACGTTCGAGTGCGACGAGCCGCCGTCCGCCCGGGTCGAGAAGACCGTGGTGGTCGGCGGGCGGGACACCCGGGGCATGACGCCCGGCGAGATCGACGCGTACGTCAAGGAGCGGATGGGTGCCGGCGACGACCTGTACACGCTGCACGCGGGTGCGCTGGCCGGGCTGGCGCCGGACCTGATCCTCACGCAGGACCTGTGCCGGGTGTGCGCGCTGCCGTCGGGGCAGGTCTCCGGGGCGCTGGACCACCTCGGCTGCCAGGCCGACGTGCTGTCGCTCGACCCGTACACGCTCGACGAGGTGCTCGGCACCATCCTGGCCGTCGGCGCCCGCGCCGGCGTACCCGAAAAGGCCGACGCCCTGGTCGCAAGCCTGCGCGCCCGGCTCGCCGATGTGGCCGCGGCCGTCGCGGACCGACCGCGGCCGCGCGTCGCGGTCGTGGAGTGGGTCGACCCGCCGTTCACGGCCGGTCATTGGGTGCCCGATCTGGTGTGGGCCGCGGGCGGCGAGCCGGTGGCGGCGCGGCCGGGTGCCCGGTCGGTGCAGACCACCTGGGATGAGCTTGCCGGTGCGTCGCCGGACGTCGTGCTGGTCACGCCGTGCGGCTTTCACCTCGACGGTGCCGCCGAGCAGGCGTGTGCGGTCGTGCCGCGGTTCCCGGCCGCGGCGGTGTGGGCGATCGACGCGGACGGCCTGGTGGTGCGCCCCGGCCCGCGCCTGGTCGACGGCGTCGAGGCGATCGCGGCGATCCTGCACCCGGGCGCTGTGCCGCGGCCGCCCTCGGGTGTGATCGCCCGGCTGGCGTAGTCGGCTGGCGCGAGGCTCCCCTGCCGCCTCTCCCCGCCGATCAAGGGCGAACGCAGGTGCGACCCAGTCCGCGAGACCGGGGAGCAGATGCAAGGGTGCATCCCTGGTTCTCCGCCGCATTTGCGGGACGCTAAGCTCACGGTGTGACGCTGTTTCGGATCGGGGAGGCCGCCGAGTTGCTCGGCGTCAGCGCCGACACCGTTCGCCGCTGGGTCGACGCCGGCCGGCTCACCGCTGGACGCGACGAGCACGGCCACCGGGTGATCGACGGTGTCGACCTCGCCGCGTTCGTCCGGTCGCAGGCGGCCGAGCCGGAAGACCGGTCGGACGCGTCGTCGGCGCGTAACCGGCTGCGAGGCATCGTCACCGCGGTCGTGAAAGACACGGTGATGGCGCAGGTCGACATCCAGGCCGGCCCGTTCCGGCTGGTGTCGTTGATGAGCCGGGAGGCCGTCGACGAGCTCGACCTCCAGGTCGGGTCGGTGGCGGTAGCGGTGATCAAGTCGACGACGGTGGTGGTTGAGCGGTCGACGGCCGCCCATCGAGGGAGGGGCGCTTCGTGAAGGCACGAGCGGTCGCGGCATTGCTCGCCGCGGCGGTGCTGGGGGTGGCCGGCTGCGGCGACGACGCGAGCGCCACCGGCAAAGGCACGGTTACCGTGTTCGCGGCGGCGTCGCTGACCGGGTCGTTCACGACGCTCGGCAAGGCCTTCGAGGCGGCCAACCCTGGGGTGAAGGTGACGCTCAACTTCGCCGGCAGCTCCGCTCTGGCGACGCAGATCAGCCAGGGCGCCCCGGCCGACGTGTTCGCTTCCGCCTCCCCGGCGAACATGACGTCGGTGACCACCGACGGCACACCCGCGACCTTCGTGAGGAACCAGCTCGTCATCGCCGTCCCCAAGGCAAACCCCGAGGGCGTGACCGGCCTCGCCGGCCTCGCCAAGCCGGGAGTCAAGGTGGCGCTGTGCGCGGAGCAGGTGCCGTGCGGTGCCGCCGCCAGGAAGGCCATCGACGCCGCCGGCGTCAAGGTCACGCCCGTGACCCTGGAGCAAGACGTGAAGCAGGCACTGTCCAAAGTGAAGCTCGGCGAGGTCGACGCCGCGCTGGTGTACCGCACCGACGCCAAAGCAGCATCGTCTGATGTGGACGGCATCGAGTTTCCCGAGTCGGCAAAGGCCATCAACGACTACCCGATCGCGGTTCTGAAGGACGCTCCAAACAAGACAGCGGCGCGGGCCTTCGTCGCGTACGTCCAATCTGACAAGGGCATGGCGGTGCTCACGGCAGCCGGGTTCCAGGAGCCGTAGTGTCAGTCCGTGCCGGGCGCCGGGTGCCCGCTGCGCTGCTCATCCCCGCCGGCCTGGGGCTGATGTTCCTCGTGCTGCCCCTGGCCGGATTGCTGGTCCGTGCGCCGTGGAGCACGCTGCCGCAGCGGCTGACCGAGCCGGGCGTGCTCACCGCGTTGCGGCTGTCGCTGGTGACCGCCACGCTCGCCACCGTGCTGTGCCTGGTGCTCGGCGTACCCCTGGCGTGGCTGCTGGCCCGCGTCGAGTTCCGTGGCCGGCGGCTCGTCCGCGCCCTCGTCACCGTGCCGCTCGTGCTGCCACCCGTCGTCGGCGGCGTGGCCCTGCTGCTGGTCTTCGGACGCCGCGGCATCGTCGGCCAGTGGCTCGACTCGGCGTTCGGCGTCACGCTGCCGTTCACCACCACCGGCGTGGTGCTCGCCGAGGCGTTCGTCGCCATGCCGTTCCTAGTCATCGCCGTCGAAGGCGCCCTGCGCGGCGCCGACACCCGCTTCGAGGAGGCCGCCGCCACCCTCGGCGCCGGCCGCTGGACGACGTTCACCCACGTCACCCTGCCCCTGGTCGCGCCTGGCATCGCCGCCGGCGCCGTGCTGTGCTGGGCCCGCGCGCTCGGCGAATTCGGCGCCACCATCACCTTCGCCGGTAACTTCCCCGGCCGCACCCAGACCATGCCCCTCGCGGTCTACCTGGCCCTCGAAACCGACCTGCAGGCCGCGATCGTGCTCAGCCTCATCCTGCTCGCCGTCTCGGTGACCATCCTGGCCGCCCTGCGCGACAAGTGGATAACCAGCCCATGAGCCCGCTCCTCGACGCGCGTCTGACCGTCGACCGCGGCGGATTCCGCCTCGACGTCGCGCTGACCATCGACGCCGGCGAGGTCGTCGCGCTGCTCGGTCCCAACGGCGCCGGCAAGACCACCGCGCTGCGCGCCCTCGCCGGCCTGCAGGCGCTGTCCGGCGGCCACATCACCCTCGCTGGGGACTCCCTTGACCGGACGCCGCCCGAGCGGCGCCCGATCGGCGTCGTCTTCCAGGACTACCTACTCTTCCCGCATCTGTCCGCATTGGACAATGTCGCGTTCGGGCCGAGGCGCCGCGGCGTCGGTCGCCACGCCGCCCGCGAGCGGGCCGCCGGCTGGCTCGACCGGGTCGGCCTTTCCGAGTACACGAATCGCAAGCCCCGGCAGCTGTCTGGCGGCCAGGCCCAGCGCGTCGCGCTGGCCCGCGCCCTCGCGGTCGAGCCCGCGCTGCTGCTGCTCGACGAGCCGCTGGCCGCCCTCGACGCGCGGACCCGCCTCGACACCCGCACCGAGCTGCACCGCCACCTCGCCGAGCACCCCGGCGCCACACTGCTGGTCACCCACGACCCGCTCGACGCCCTCGTGCTCGCCGACCGCCTCGTCATCGTCGAAGAGGGCCACGTGGTCCAGGAAGGCGACGCGGCCACCATCACCGCCCGGCCCCGCACCGACTACGTCGCCCGCCTCGTCGGTCTCAACCTCTACCGCGGCCACGCGGCCGGCCACACCGTCAAGCTCCGCGAGGGGTTCACCCTCACGGCCACCGACCGCCTCGACGGCGACGCGTTCGTGGCGTTTCCGCCCTCGGCTGTCGCGCTGCACCCACACCAACCCGACGGCAGCCCGCGCAACACGTGGCCCGCCACCATCGCCGGCATCCAGCGCCACGGCGACAACCTGCGCGTGCAGCTCGACGGCCCGATCGGCGTCGCCGCCGACATCACCCCAGCCGCCGCCGCCCACCTGCATCTCGCCGCCGGCCAGACGGTGTGGGCCGCCGTCAAGGCGACCGAGACCCGCGCCTACCCCGCGGGGTGAAACGGCAACGTCGCCGCGCCGCCCTGATCGCCCTCGGGCGGCGGTGTGCCACGATCGTGCCATGGTGGAGCTGTCCGTCCGACCGATGACGCAGGCCGAGTACGACGAGTGGGTCGAGGGGCTCGCGCGGTCGTTCGCGGAGTCGCAGGTCGTCGCCGGTAACTGGGCAGAGGATGACGCGATCACGCTGGCCCGGCAGGGCAACGCCGCGCTGCTGCCCGACGGCCTGGCCACCGAGGGCATGCTGCTACTGCGAGGGGTACTGCCGGACGGCACGCCCGTCGGCGTCGCCTGGATCGGCCTCACCCACCCGCGCGGCAATCCCGGCTGCGCCTTCCTGTACGACATCGAGGTCGACGAGGAGCACCGCGGCTCCGGATACGGGCGGGCTCTGCTGGCGGCGGCCGAGGAGGCGGCGCGTTCGCACGGCAGCAAGGCATTGGAGCTGAACGTGTTCGGCCGCAACACGCCGGCGATCCGCCTGTACGAGTCGTCCGGCTACGAGCTGGTGACCCAACAGATGCGCAAGGACCTCACGTAGACCCGGTCAGGACCCTGCGACTCGGCGCTGAAGGGACGAGCCGCGGCCGGCGGCGGGCGGCGAGGTCTTCCACCCAGCCGGCCGCGAGCACCACAGCGGCCAGCAGCGGCGTGCCGACCGCGAGGGTGATCAGCGGCTCAGCGGGCCGGCCCGCGTACGCCAGCAGCCCCATCGCGGCGAACATGACCGGCAGGTGCCAGACGTAGATGGTGACGGCCCGGGCGTTGAGGAACGCGACGACCTGGGCGAGCGGACGCGCCCGTTCCCACCATGAGAGCGCCGGGCGGGCCCGCATCAGCACGACGACGAACGCGAGCCCCCACAGCAGCTCGGCGAGTTCGTCAGGGTACCTATGCGTGATGCCCCATGCCATCGCGGCCACCGCCAGCCCGGCGGCGGCGACACCCGTGAGCAGCGCGGAGCGCCGGTAGAGCAGACCGGTGTGGCGGGCGAACCCCAGCACCCAGCACGTACCGTACGCGGTGCTCGACCACAGCACGTCCCCCACCGGGGTCGCGGGCCGGCCCGCCAGGTATAGCACCAGCGCCGCCGCGGGCAGTGCCGCGAGCGTGGCACGCGGGGCACGCCGGAAAGCCCACCACAACGCCGGTGACAGCAAGACCAGCCACAGGTAGGCACGCAAGTACCACAGGGCGAGCGCGAGGGGGCCGCCCCATTCGCTGGTCGGCGGGTTGGCTACGGGCACCAACCAGTACAGCACCGCGGTCGGCCGGAAGTCTGGCCAGCCACGCACCAGCATCAGCGGCACCGCGCCCGCCGCCAGCACCCACAGCGGCGGCAGCAGTCGCCGCAGCCGCGACGTGACCGCCCGCCAGGCGCCGCCGCGCTCCAGCGAGGCCGCCGCCAGGCACCCGCCGAGCGCGAACATCACCGGGATCGCCGGAAACACCGCCGGCAGCCAGCTCAACCACAGCGTGTGGAGCAGGTACACGCGTAGGATCGCCGCCGCCCGCAGGAGATCCACATAGGGTTCCCGGGCACCCATCGCCCAACCGTAGGAGGCCCGCCCTGCCGGAAGCCGACAAACCGGCTGCGCCCGGGTTAAGAGGATTTGACCAACACTTAGGCTTCCAACCTCTCGCGCCAGCCGCCCACCTATACGACGATGGCGAGCATGCGGGTGCTGCTCGTCGAAGACGACGCCCGGTTCGCGCGGGCGCTGACGGCCGCGCTGCGCCGCAGCGGGTACGAGGTCGACCATGTCCCAACCGCGGCGGCCGCGCACGCGGCCCCGCGGGGCGACCTCGGCCTGCACGCCGCGGGCCCGCCCGACGGCGACGGCATGGACGTGTGCCGGCGGCTGCGTGCCCAGGGCGAGGTGGCCATCATCATGCTCACCGCGCGCGGCGAGGAACGCGACCGGGTCGCCGGGCTGCGCGGCGGCGCCGACGACTATGTGGTCAAGCCGTTCGGTTTCGCCGAGTTGCAGGCGCGCATCGAGGCCGTGCTGCGCCGCGCCCGCCCACGCCCGGCCGGCGTCCGCGAGGTGGGCGGGCTGCGCGTCGACCTCGACCGGCACGAGGCGTGCGTGGGCGGCGCGCCGCTGACGCTGACCCGCAAGGAATTCCACCTGCTGACGCTGCTGGTGACCGAGCCAGGCGCGGCCGTGCGCCGCGAGCGCCTGCTCACCGAGGTGTGGCACACGTCGTGGCGGGGCACGTCGCGCACATTGGACGTACACATGGCGACGCTGCGCGGAAAGATCGGCGAGAGCGCGCAGATCGAGACGATCCGCGGCGTCGGCTACCGGATCGTGCCCGGCCCGACCCACGCGTAGCGGAGGCTCGCCGTGCAGCGCCGACTCCTCATCACATATCTCACCTTGCTCGCGGCGGTGCTCGCCGGCCTGAGCGTGCCGCTCGGCGTCGCGGTCGCGTCTCGCAACGCGCAGGAGATGTTCATCGACCGTCTCAATGACACCGCACGGTTCGCCTCGCTCGCCGAACCGGCCCTCCGCACCGGCTACATCCAGACCCTCGAGGCCGAACTGCGCCAGTACGACGAGATGTTCGGCATCGCGGCCGCCGTGACCGGACGCGACGGCCGTCTCGTCCTCACCTCACGCGACGACCTCGACATGGCCGCGGAGCCGGTGCGAGCCCGCGTCGAGGCGGCGCTGTCCGGCGAGCGCGCGGGCTTCCGTGGCGGAATGTGGCCGTGGCACGACGACCCGCTCGTCGTCGCCGAGCCGATCGGCCGTGGCGGCGACGTCATCGGCGTCGTGGTGACGGTGTCCCCTTCGGACACTCTGCACTCTCTCACGCTGCGCAACTGGGCGCTGCTGCTCGGCCTCAGCCTGCTCGTGCTGGTCGTCGGCACGGTCGCGGCCGTGCCGCTGACCCGGTGGATGCTGCGGCCCGTGCGTGACCTCGACGAAGCGGCCCTCGCGTGGACCGAGGGCCGCTTCGGCGACCGCGTGCCCGCCGGCTCCGGCCCACCCGAACTGCGCCAGCTCACCGCCTCGTTCAACACCATGGCCGGCCGCATCGCCACGCTCGTCGAACGCCAGCGCAGCTTCGTCTCGTACGCCAGCCACCAGCTGCGTACCCCGCTCGCCACCATGCGGCTGTCGCTCGACAACCTCGGCCCGTCGGTGCGCGACGAGGGCACCGACGACTACCGGATGGTCGTCGAGGAGATCGTCCACATGGGACGCATGTGCGACCCGCTCCCCCCCACCGCCCGAGCCCAGGCCGCCCGCGACGAGGTGCCCGACGACGGCGCGGGGGGGCTCGCCGACGAGCGGGTGGCGGTCTGGCGGCAGGCCGCCGCGTTGGCCGGCGTCACCCTGTCGCGCGCTGGCGCCGACCGGGCACCCGCCCGCGCCGCACCGGAGGCCCTCGACCAGGCGCTCGACGCGCTGCTCAGCAACGCGGTCAAGTTCGCCGGGCGCGGTGCCACGGTCACCGTGACCGTGGAACAGTCCGGGTCCGATGTAGACATCCACGTCGTCGACACCGGGCCCGGCATGCCGCCCGACGACCTCGCCAAGGCCGCACAACCATTCTGGCGCTGCTCCGCGCACCAGAACATCGAAGGCTCCGGCCTAGGTGTCACGGTCGCGGACGCGCTCATCGCCGCCTCCGGCGGCCAGCTCGACCTCCTGCCGGCCGAGCCACAAGGCCTACACGCCCGCGTCCGCCTGAGGGCGGCGTCATGAGAAGAGCGTCGGCCGCCGTCGCGGTCCTACTATTCCTTGGTACGCCCAGCGCCTGTGACGCGGCACCGGACGCCGCGCTAGACGGGGTGACCATCGCGGCCGGCGCCCCCGGCGACGTCTATCACGCGCTCGGCCAAGCGCTCGCGGGTGCCGCCGGAGGCATGAAGGTACTGGAGACCGGCGGCTCCCTCGACAACCTACGCCTGGTCGCCGAGGGCGGCGCCGACGCCGGCTTCGCCACAGTGGACACCGTGACGATGGCCACCCACGGCGACCAGCCATTTCGCGCGGCCGGCGCCCTCGTAGCACTGGCCCGCCTCTACGACGACTATCTGCAGATCGTCGTACCCGCCGACAGCGACATCGACCGGATCACCGACCTGCCCGGCCGCAGGGTGTCGACCGGCCCGGACGGCTCCGGCAACGCGGTCGTCGCGAACCGGGTACTGGGAACCGACATGGAAACCGTCCACCTCTCCCCCGCCGACTCCGCTGACGCACTGCACGCCGGCCAGATCGACGCGTTCGTGGTGACCGGCGGGCTGCCCGTGCCAGCGGTCCAGGAACTCTCGGAGCGGCGTCCCATCCGCCTGCTCAGCCTGCGCACCGAGATCGCCGACATCCAGTCCCAGTACGGCGAGCAGTACCAGGCCCGCACGATCCCAGCCCGCACCTACGGCATGCCGACCGAGGTGGAGACACTGGGCGTGGCAAATGTGCTCGTCGTCCGCCCCGACCTGCCCGGCGACATCGCGTACCAGCTCACAAGCCTGCTCTTCGACGCGAAAGCCGACCTGGTCCGCGCCCACGCCGAAGCCCGCCGCCTAGATCACCGCCAAGCCCCGGCAACCTTCCCGATTCCCCTACACACAGCCGCCTCCCGCTACTACCGCACCCACAAGACCTTCGCCTAACCCTTCGTGATCAGGTGCGTTGGAGGGTTAGCCAGTTCAGGTACCAGCCGCCGCCACCCCTTGGGACGGACAGTTTGATGGTTTGGCGGCCGGCTGGGAGGGTCACCGGGTCGCCGGCGCGGACGGTGCGCCACGTGCCGCCGGTGCTCACCGGGTCGACGTGTCGGCGGCCGCCTGCCGAGAGCTCGATCCGCGCGCCCTTCGTGACCGCGAACGTCGCGACACGGTAGCTGACCTGGTACTGCCCGGCCACCGGCACGTCGACCGTGTATTCGACCGAGCCGTCGAGCACGCCGAACCCCGAGTCGTCGCCGAGCACGAAGCCGTTGCCGGCCACACCGTCGTATCCGCAGGTCGTGGCCGTCGGCCAGTCTAGGCAAGTGTGCACGTACGCGTGGGCGTCGACCTCTTGCTTGGCCCATCGGCCGGGACGGGTGCGGGTGCCGGTGGTGCTGGTGCGTTCGGCCTGGACGGTGACCGATCGGCCGGGGGTGTCGGGCAGCCGCACCGGCGCCGGGGTGAGCAGGTCGGCGACGTCTACGGAGTACAGCCACTGGTCCAGTAGCACGCCGGGATGGCCGGGGCGCGCGTGCATGGCCGCCACCCACATCCGGCCGTCGGCGTCGACCGGTCCGAGCCGGTGGTCGTCGACGTTGCCGATGACCGTGGGCAGGAGCTTGCGGCCGAGGTCGACCGCGGTGCCGGTGTGGAAGACCAGGCCGTCGCCGGCCCGGTCGACGCGGATCGGGAGCACTGTGCCGCCGAACGACAGCGCGAGCACCGCCTTCGTGCGCGGGTCCTGGGCCAGGTCTTCGATCGTGAGCACGTCGTCGGCCTGCAGGATGTCGTAGTCGGGCCGGCAGGTCAGCCCCCACACGCTCTTGCCCTTGCCGGAGGTGCGGTACCGGGCCGGCGCCCACCCGGACCGGTGCCGGCACTCGCCCTGCTCTAGGCGGCCGCGACCGTCGCGGGTCGAGTAGACGGCGAGGCGGCCGCCCTGGAACTCGTCCATCCTGGACACCCACAGGTTGCCGAGATGGTCGTAGAGAAAGGGTCCGTACGCGTAGAACGCAGTGTCTTTCGGGTTGCGGTCGCCGGGCAGGATCGGCGCCGAGATCGGGCGGATCGCGCCACTGGCGGTCTCGTAGCTAAATTCCTGCACGACCATGTGTGGAAACTTGCCACGTCCACGAAAGACGTCGAGGCCTACCGCGAACCGCCCGTCGGAGCTGGTCGGGTCGACCTGTATGTCGCGCACCGAGACCCGCTCGCCGTCGAGCGTCGGGTACGGATACTCCCCCATCACCGCGATCGTGAAGCGCCCCAGCCGGTCGGGCCCGGTCAGCCGCAGCGCGAGGATGCCGCCGTTTGAGCCGTCACGACCGTAGCGGGCGACCAGGATGTCGCCGGAGTGCGGCAACCGCGCCAGGGCGTACAGGTCGTCATGGTCCACCCTGCCAGCCGTGGGAGCCACCCGCCACCGGCCGGCCACTTTGGAAAGTACACCGAATCCTGGCCATGCTCCGGGCGCCGCGTCATCCGCGCGGCGGGTGGTGAAGGCGACGCCGCCTTCCACCGGCAGCAGGCCGGTCACCGGCGGCGCGCCCGCTCCCACCGGGCCGATGCCGATCGTGCGGAAGGCGCCGGTCGCCGGCTGGTACGCGCCCACCACCGTGCGGTCGGCGGTGGGCGCGCTGAGGTCGGCGGTGTGGCTGAAGCCGGCGATCAATAGCGTGCCGTCGGCGGCGAGCGCGGTGCGGTAGGCCTGCACGCCGGGCGGGAACTGCCAGCCGGGCACCTCGACCCGCGCCACCTCCTGGCCGGACGGCGTGACCGTCTCGCCGGCCATCGCGCCGAACGAGCCGGCCCGGCCGTGCACCGTGATCGTGGCGTACTCCGGCGTCCAGGCCGTGCGTGGCGGCTGCCCCACCCGATTGGGGGCGGCGGCCAGCCCGACGGCTACCACCAGTCCGCATGCCGTGACTACCCGTTTGCCTCCCACGCAGGCACGGTACCGGCTCCCGAGGTGCCGGCACCGCCCCCGCAGGCGTCATTTTCTTGTCAGAGTCATCCAGTTCAGTTGCCAGCCGCTGCCCACCAGCCGCAGCGTGTTGACACCGGCCGCGAGTCGCACTGTCGGGCCGGTGACCTGCCGCCACGCCCCGCCGGTGTCCAGCGAGGTCGATTGGGTGGTGCCGCCGGCCGTGAGCTGGACGCTCGCGCCGGCACCGCCGCTGGCCCGGTACCCGATCTCATAGGCGCCAGCGACCGGCGCGTAGACGGTGTATTCCGCTCCGCCACCGCGCAGCGCGAACCCGTCACCCGGTACACCATCGTCAGCGCACGCGCCGCGGCACAGGACCATGTGCGCGTCGCTCTCCACGGCGATGCCGCCGTCGGGGCCCGGCGCCGCGCGCCGCGTGCTGGTCGTGCGTGTCCCTTCAGCCTGTACTCGGGCCTGCTGCCCCGCGGCCAGCGGCAGTGCGACGGGTGCGGGTGCGAACATGCTCGCCAGGTCGACCGACGCGACCCAGTGGTCGATCTTCTGGGTGTGCCCCTCGCCCGGCGGCCAGATGTGGACGGTGAACCACGCCCGGCCGGTCTTGTCGAAGACCGGCGGCCGCTGCTCGGGCGGGCCCTGCCGGGGCAGCAGGTTCCGTCCGGTGTCGACGAGCGTGCCGATCGTGAACGTCTTGTCGCGCCCCGATCCGGCGTGCCGCACGGCCAGCACGTTGCCGGTGTCCCAGGTGTCGACGCCCACGATGGTGCCCGTGGCTGGATCTTCGGCGAGTTGGAGGAAGCCACCGAAGATGCCACCGCCGGCCGCGTCGACGCCCTGCCGCAGCGTGTAGTCGGGTGCGCAGGTCTGTCCCCAGACGGTGCGGCCGCCGGCTGTGGTGGTGTAGCTCTCCGGCTGGCTCTCCCAGCGCACCGGGTCGAACGGGCACGCCGGCCCGCCCGCCCACACCTGTAGGCCGTTGGACGCCGACCACAGGTTGCCCTGCCGGTCGTAGATTCCACCGTGGACGCCCAGGAACCGGCTCCCGTCGGTGCCCGCGATGAACGGCGCGGACACGGGCCGGATGGCGCCGGTCCTCGCGTCGTAGCTGAACTCCTGGGTGACGCTCGGGTCCAGCCCCGGTGGGACGGTGTCGGGGTTTCCGTCCGTGTCGGCGTGCCAAATGTCGGCCACCACGTTGAACCGCTCATCCCCCAGTGGACTGGTCGGGTCGATCTCCACCGTCTTGAGAGCGATGCCGAGGTTGCCGGGGCGCTGCGGGTTGGGCGGGTTGATGTCCGGCACCTCGGGGTACGCGTAGTAGCCCACGATCCGTGCCTGGTACCGCCCGCCCGCGTCCGGGCCGGAGACGCGCAACGCCATCAGACCGCCGCTGGTGCGCCGTCCGTCGCCCGCGTACAGAGCGACGATAAGGTCGCGGGACCTCGGTGCGACGGCCATCTCGTTCGGTCCGCCGCACAGGCTGGTAGCGTCCGGCAGCCCGTCGTACGGCGCGCAGGCCCGTTCATCCACATCGGAGTCCGGATTGGACCGTGCCAGCTCAGCCGCCGTCCACTGGTTGACGATCTGCCAGCGGCCGCCCTGCTTGGCGATGACGCCGAAGCTCGGCCACACGCCTTCCGGCGGGATACGGCGCCGGTTCAGGTACGGCGGCCACGGCACGCCAAACATGTTGGTGAACGCGACCGCGTTGCCGTCTCCGATCGGCAGCACGTCCCACGAGGACGCGCCACCGTGGAACGTCTTACCGCCTTCCACGAACGGCGAGACCGTGCGAGTGCCGCTCGACGTGGTCGCGTTCAGCGTGCTCCACGCGCTTGTCTTCGGGTCGTACACGCCAGCGGCCACGAAGTCGTCGGCGACGTCGGTGTTGCCGCCCTGTATCACGAGGGTGCCGTCGGCGGTCATCGCGTTGAAGATGCCGTTGTGGCCCGCCGGCCAGCCCCAGCCCGGTACCGCTCGGGTGGCCAGGGCATGGCCGGACGGGGTGGCCGGGCCGAGCAGATCGGTGCCGAAGCTGCCCTCCCGGCCGTGAATCGCCACCGTGCCCGGCTCGTACAGCGCCGGCGTCACACCGGTCGTGTCGAGGCGGAACACCATCTGGGTGCGCAGGTTGGAGGCGCCGCCCCAGTAGATGTGCGCGGTGGCGTACACCGGCTGCGGCGCGGGACCGGTCGGGTCCGGCACCGCCACCGACAGCCCTCCGAACCCGGGCAGGTCCGGGAAGGCGTTCGCCGGTGTGGCGTCCACATTGGGCACCGGCGCGGTGCGAGCCGACGAGCCCCACCACGGCCGGTACCGGCTCGCCGGGTCGAACGAGTTGACCAGGCCGCAGGCGCCGCCGCTGGTCGGCGCTGACCGGCCGCACAGCGCCCAGCCGGTCGCGTAGTTGTTCGACGCCCACGCGTTGGCTGAGAAGAACAGCCACAGCTCGCCGGAGTCGGCGCGCACCATCGTCGGGTTCTCGATGACCTGCTCGGGCTGCCCGCTCGCGTTCGTGAACTCGTCGAACCCGAGGTCCGGGTGGCTCTCCTGCAACAGTGCCCGCACCGGTCCCACCAGCGAGGCGGTCGCCGGATCGAAGCGCTGCACGTTGAGCGGTCCCGAGTCCCACAGCAGGTACCAGGCGGACGTCTGCCGGTCGTAGAAGATCTCCGGGTCGATCGCCCACCAGCCGTTCGACGGGCAGATCAGCGGCTGGGCCGGGTGCAGCCAGTTCGGCCCGGTGGACCGGTCACCGGCGGCGACGCCGATGCACTGCTGGCCGGTGCCCGCCTTTCGGGCCACGTAGAACAGCCACCAGGCGCCGTTGATGCGGGCCATCGTCGGCGCCCACAGCCACATCCCCACCTGGGGTGGACGGTCCGCCCACGGCCCAGGGCCGCCGGGCAGGGCGTCGCCCAGGAAGCAGTCGCCGAGCTGGTCCGGCGCCGGGCCGGTCCGGTACGGGACGTAGGCGAAGCCCTTGTCCCACACCGGATCGGCCGGGTCGCACGCCTTGGCGAACGGCTCGGACAACGACTCGTTCGTGGACAGTGACACCCAGGTGTCTCCATCCCGGACCAGCGTGGGGTCGGCCGCCCGCAGGCTTCCCTGCGCCCGTGCCACCGCCACCTCCGGCACCACCAGTGTCACCGTTGCTAGTACCACCGTCACGGTCATCCATGTCATCCGTCGCATGGCTACCTCACCTGAACGTGCAGTAGATTCCGAACGCCGCACTCCCGCCCGCGACGACCGGATTGGCCTTGGTCGCGAGCGTGGCCAGCGTGTAGGCCCCACCTCCGACGCTGTTGACGTCGCAGGCGATGTTCATCGGGTCGTAGATCTCGGCCATCTCGGCGTAGTGGTCCGACAGGATGTCGAACACCATGCGCTGGCCCTCCATCCGCGCGTTCTCGCCCGCGGTGGTCACCCGCATCATCGAGATGAAGCTGATGGCCTCGTCGACCTCCGCCCGGCTGTAGCCGTCAGCGAGGTTGCTGTAGATGAGGTCGTACATCTCGTGTGGACGGATGCCCATCGGCTCGGAGACGCGCAGCCACTGGATCGCCCAACCGGCTGTCGCCAGCTCGCCGAGCAGATATCCGATCGCGTCACGCTGCAGGTTGATGACGCTGGCTTGGAAGCGGATGATCTGCTGCTGGCGCGCGACCACCCAGCGCAGCCGGCTGATCTCGCGCTGCTGCGCGACCACGACGCGTTCGAGGTACGCGACACGCGCCTGGAGCTGGCGGATGATGCTCGCCTGCCGGGAGATCTCCGCTTCGAGGGCCTCCACATAGGTAACCAGCTTGTTGATCTGCTTCTGCTGCTTGCGAATGACGTCCTGCAGGTCTTCGATGTAGTTGCCCAGCTTCTTGATGTGCGCCAGCAGCTCCTTGTTCTGCGCCTTCAACTTCGAGTTCTCCACCTCGACCCCCCACGTGTACTGGGAGTACAGGCCGGTGGGGTCGGTGAAGGTCGTCGGGTTGCCAGCGGAGTAGCCGTACGGGTTGAGCGACTTCACCTTCGACGTGTCGTAGACGGGGTCGGCCGAGGCGAACACGCCCGTGCTGGCGTCGTAGTAGCGGGCGTTCAGATAGGACAGTCCGGTCGACTGGTCCTCGACCTGGCCGATGAAGCCGCGATCGGTGTCCTTCCCCCCCGGGCCCTCCCGCACCCGCCCGTAGGGGGGGTGGAGCCGGGACGCTTCGGCCGTGCCGCCCGAAGGCACCGACTGCTCGACCGAGCCGGCCGGGTCGGAGATCAGGTAGTCGACGCCGGCCGGTGTCCGCGTCGCGATGAGCTGGCCGTCGAACTGGTACGCGCGCACCGCCGTCACGGAGGTGCCGTCCGCGTTGGCGGTCACCTCGTGTCCGGCCGCGTACAGCGTGACCCGGCCGTCCGGCGTGCGGCGCAGCAGCCGCTGCCCGTTCGCGTCGTATACGAACCCGGTGGTCCCGGCCGGGCCGGTCACCGACGCCAGCGTCCCGGTCACGTCCCACGTGTACCTTTCGGTGCCGCCGCCCGCGCTCCGGCTGGCGAGGTTGCCGTTGGCGTCCCACGTGTACGTACCGGCGCCGATGGCGGTCGGCGCGTGCGGGCGGGCGCCCGACGTCGGGTACTGGTAGGCGCTGCTCACGCCGTTCTCGACGCGCTCCAGCAGCCGCCCGTCGGGGCTGTACCGGTACGTGTGCGCGTAGGGCCTGTCACCGGTACCGGGCTGACCGTCCGCACAGGACGCCGCCGACGGCACCGTGTGCGCCGACGTGAGCCGGCTGCGTGTGTCGTACCCGAAGCACTCCCGCCACGACTGCCCGTCATGCCTGGTGACCTTCTCCCGCAGGTTGCCGGCCGGGTCGTACACCAGGTCGTGCTGCGAGACGACGTTGCTCGCGCCCAGGTACGTCTGCCAGCCGCTGGGCCGCTGGTCGGCGTTGAACGTCCAGTTCCGCGCCATCCAGGTGCCGCCGCCCTGCCGCGGTCCGAGGCCGGCCGAGATGCGGCGGCCGCGGTCGTCGTAGCCGGCGCCCCACACGTACTCGTTGAGCCCGGCCATCCGGGTGGGCAGGCCCATCGCGTTGTACTCGGTGACGACCTCCTCGCGCGGCAGCCCGCCGATCGCCGGGTACGTGGTGCTGGTGACGTGCCCGGACCGGTCGTACTTGAAGGACGCCTCGTACTGACCGGACAGGCCCGGAAGGCCGGCGGGCGCGGTGAGCCGGCTGCCGCTCGGGCGGCCCCGGTTGTCGTATCCCGGCACCTCGGAGACCCAATCGCCGCTGGCGGTGTGCGTGATCTCCCGGTGCGCCTTGCCCTTGCCGCCGGGCGCGGTGTCATACACCCACTCGGCCAGCAGCGGACCGGTTGGCGACCCTGACCGGCGGGTCAGCTTGCGGCCGGCCGCGTCGTAGCTGGTGTGGATCTGGTTGCCGGCCGCGTCGGTGGCGCTCGTCTGGTTTCCGGCATCGTCGTAG
The DNA here is from genome assembly GCF_026130045.1 of Micromonospora sp. CPCC 205371. Lineage (GTDB taxonomy): Bacteria > Actinomycetota > Actinomycetes > Mycobacteriales > Micromonosporaceae > Phytohabitans. The sequence continues at coordinate 17,726 of NZ_JAIBNX010000052.1, read as the reverse complement.
GTGAAGCTGGCGTTGCCGCGGTCCGGGTCGCGCTGGCTCACGCGCCAGCCCGCCTGGTTGACGGTGTAGTCGACGCGGTTGCCGCCCGGGTCGGTGACCGACAGCAGCCGGTCCGCCAGGTCGAGCCGGTAGGTGCTTCCCACCCAGCCCTGCCCGTCGTGCTCCTCGACGGCGACCGTGCGGCCGAGCCCGTCGACCCGCTCACGCGCCTTGCGGCCGTCCGGACCGGTCACCGTGACCGTGTCCACTGTGTATGCGGTCGTGGTGGCGTGCGCCACGTCGTTGCCGTGGAACCACTCCTTGCGCACCTCGCGCCCCAGTTCGTCGTACTGGTGCCGGGTCCGGTTCTGCCAGATGGTGCCGCTGGGCAGCGCCAGGTACTTGCCCGGGGCGCCGGCCACCGCCTGCTCCACGGTCTCGTCGCGCAGCTGTCCCCGGCCGTCGTAGGTGGTCTCGGCGAGCAGCACCCGGCCGGACACCGGCGAGCGCCCCTGCACCTGCCGCTCCCGCCAGAACCCGTCGTACACGACCCACGTGTCGTCGAACGTCGCACCCTCGCAGCAGCGCACCTGTGAGGTGAGCTGCCGGGACCGGACGGTGCGGTTGGGGATGTCGTACGAGAACCGCATCGAGGGCTCGGCGAAGTCGACCGGCGCGTCCGGCAGCCAGACGGTCTCCAGCCGCCCGAACTCGTCGTACCCGTACTCGGTCACGTTGCCGTTCGCGTCCTGCTCGCGGGACGGCACGGCGAACTCGGGGTGGAAGTCGGTGACGGTCTGGTGACCGAGCGGGTTGGTGACCGTCGTGCGGATCGGGATCTGTGTGACCGGCGCCCCGGCGGTCACCCCGTACGCCGTGGACGTGACGGCGCCGGTGGGCCCGGTCACCTTCACCGGCCGCCCGAGCGCGTCGTACTCCATCCGCGTCTCGCTCCACCGGCCGTCTTCGACCAGCGTCCGCTGGCGGATCGGGTTGCCGTTGCCGTCGTAGTACGTCTCGGTGAGCGTCAGCACCTGACCGCTGGCACAGTCGCCGGCGACCTTGGCGTTGCTCGCCGGGTAGACGTACATGCCGCGGCTCGGGTCGTCGGCGTACGTGGTTATCGAGCATCGCTCGTCACCGGTCTGGTCCAGCCAGCCCTCTTCGAGGGTGGTCGTCGGCTGGAAGTGCGCGTTGTGTGTGGTCTGGCTGCGTCGCTGGCGGAACACTCCGGGTGCGGTGGCCACGCTCTCGGTGGTGCTCTTCGGCCCGACCCACTCGGCGTCGAAGAGGTAGTCGCCGCCGGGGTCGTGGGTGATCCGCCGCTCGTACTCGTACCGCCGCGACTCCAGCACGCTGTCCGGCACCGCGTCGAGCGTGCCGAGCTTCCGCTCCTCCAGGGTACGGCCGCCGAGCGACCGGTGGTCCACATAGGTCGCCGAGCCGTCGAACGTCCGGACCGACTCGGCGCGCTTGCCCAGCGGCACCCAGTCGCCGCTGCCGTCCTGTACCAGCATCGGGTCCTGGTCGAGGCCGCGGAAGAGGCGAAGCTGGGTGCGGCTGGTGCCCTGGGTGATGGTGACCGTGCCGTACCCGCGCCACACGGCCCAGCCGGTCTCGTCCTCGTCGCGGGCGAACGCGCCGGTGTCGAACGCCCAGACCGGCTCCTCCTGGTACGCGTAGCTGGTGGTCATGTCCGGCGAGCCGCCGCCCGGCGACTCGACGACCTTCTGCACCAGCCACTTGTTGAACACGCCCGTGCGCAGGTGCGCGCCGTCCTTGACGGACTGTGGGAAGCAGTCCTGCTCGTTGGTGTCCCAGCGGGGCCACGGGTTGTAGTCGGCGGCGCAGGCCCTGTTGCGGAAGTAGGTGACGTTCGTGGTGCCGCCGAACGGGTTCGTCACCTTGACGATCCGGTCGTGCCGCATCGCCCTCGGGATCTGTCCACCGTGGTCGACGCGGTTGTCCCGCACCGCGTACGTGAAGCTCGTGTGCGGGTAGGCGTTGAGCTTGCCGAACGCGATGGCCGCGTGCTGGATGGAGTCGAGCCGCAGCTTGAACGCCGTTCCCCTGCCCTCCTCGCCGAACGAGTGGTACAGGTTGTGCTGCGCCACCGGCTTCCACTCGCTGCCGACCTTCACGTCGGTGCGCACCGACGCGTACCGCCGGCCGGTGAAGAACGACGGCGCGTGCACGCTACAGGCAGACGTCGCCGTGCAGATCAGGTCGACCGGCACGTCCGGGAAGCCGGTCGAGCCCGCTGTCGGCGCCGGGCACGCCTCGACGAGGAAGCCGCAGCGCCACTGGAGGCCGAACGTCACGCGCGCTGAGTAGCTGTTGGCGTCCCAGCCCCGCCCACCGTAGATGATCTCCTTGAGCAGGGCCCCGCGGTGGTACCCGTCGTTGCCGGCCAGCCCGCCGACCGCCGAGTAGTAGTTCGCCTCGCGCTCGTACAGCAGCGACTGCACGTTGCCGTCCGGGTCGGTCACGCGGTCGAGGTACCAGCGCCAGCCCTGGTCGCAGCCGCCGACGGTGTCGTTCGCGCCCCGGCACGGCTCGCCGGTGTTGTCCGCGATCACCGGCACGGCGAGGACCGAGTTGGTCTGCCGGCCAGGCATGTGCCCGAGCCCGAAGTCGTACACCGTGCCGTCCGGCCCGGTGACCCGCCAGCGCTGCTTCTGGTAGATGTTGGCGTACTGGGCGTCGTTCAGTCGCTCGATCTTCCACCCTGGATCCGACTGCACCCGCCACTCGGTGTGCGCGGCGTTCACCGGGATCAGGGGTCCGCTCAGGCCATTGAGCGAGATCGTGGCGTTGTCGGACTTCCAGCACAGGTCCGCCGTGCCGATGTTACGGAAGCACGGCTCGTACCGCCGCTCGATGAACGCGTTCGCGAAGTCGCTCCAGCCGAGGCCCGTCGCGGAGGCCTGCGTGTTGGTGGCCAGCGTCAGCCCGTCGACCGCTCCCGAGGAGTAGCCGAGGCCGACGGATGGCGCGCTGCCACCGCCGGGCGCGGGGACGTCGACCGGGTACGAGTAGCTGAACTCGCCCGACCCGGGCGCCACCTGCCAGCTCCCCGACACCGACAGCGACGAGGCGGCGAACGTACCCTCGTCGCCGCCCACGTCGGCCGTGACGGCGAAGACGGCCGTCGCCGTACTGTCCACAGGTGACGACTTCACGGCCGCCGCGAGGTCGACGTCGACCGCCAACTTGTTCGCCGTGCGGTCGTTGCGCGCCGCCAGCGGTACACCGGCGATGTCGCAGCCTTTCGGCACCGGATTCGCGATGGCGCAGTCGGGCAGCGCGCCCCCCCGCAGCCGGACGGCGTCGCCCGCGCCCTCCGCGTTCGCGAACGCCCCATAGTCGCCGGACACGTCGGCCGGCTGACGGCCGCTGCCGATCCCCGTCACCGTGAACACGAACCCGGAGGCACCTACGCGCTGAGCGGCGGCTCGATCCAACACCTGGACCTGGGGCGCCGCCTTGCCACCGCGCGGCTTCACCGGGCGCCTCCCCCCCGACGGTACCGTCGCCGGCTCCCGCCTCGGGGAAGGGGACCGTCGCCGGCGGCGCGGGCTTGCTGCGGCCCAGCGGCGCCCACGACGACCCCCGCCACGGTATGGGCACCCCCGTCTTCGCACCCTTACCGCTCTCCAGATCCGTTACCCAGCCCGGCTTGTCGGGCTCGGCCGCCCGCACGGGCCCCGTCGCCACCGCGACGGACCCGGTCCCTCCGATCACCAGCGCCAGTAACGAGACCAAAGTCCGTCGCAGCCGCTCCCGTGCCATCGTCAGCCCCCTACCCGACTCATAAACTGGGATGCATGGATGTGCCAAGCGCCGAGATTAGGGGCCGGCGTTGTCCACGGGCTACGTGTCTTTACGTTCTCTGAACGTCCGAGATTTCAGGCCCGAGACGGGATTGGGGCCGCACGCTGACGTATGCTGGCACCGGAAGTTACTTGCCAGTAGCCCCCGGAGGTGGCGCCGTGCCGACGCTTGACCGCCAGGATGACGTCTTCGTCCTCGACCTTGGCGACACCGAAAACCGCTTCCACCCCGACTGGCTCGCCTCGGTCGGCGCCGCGCTCGACGAGGTGGAGAAGGCAGACGGGCCACGCGCGCTGGTCACAGCCGCGACGGGCAAGTTCTGGTCCAACGGCCTCGACCTGGAGTGGCTGTTCGCCAACGGCGACCAGTTCGAGCGGTACGCCGCGAGCGTCCACGGGCTCTTCGCCCGCATGCTCACGCTGCCCGTCATCACGGTCGCCGCGTTGCAAGGCCACACGTTCGCCGCCGGTGCGATGCTCTCCCTCGCGCACGACGTCCGCGTGATGCGGGCCGACCGCGGCTACTGGTGCCTGCCCGAGGTCGACATCAGCATCCCGTTCACCCCGGGCATGTCCGCGCTCATCCAGGCCCGACTGACCCCGCGGACCGCACATGAGGCCATGACCACCGGTCGCCGCTACGGCGGCACCGACGCACTCGCCGCCGGCATCGCCGACCACGCGGTGGAGGAGGACGCGGTACGCGCGACCGCGGTCGAAGTGGCCGGCTCGCTAGCTGGCAAGGCCGGCGACACCCTGGCCACCATCGAGACCCGCATGTACGCATCCGTCCTGGAAACCCTGGGCGCCACCAGCTAGATCGAGTTGAGCCCGTCCTGAGCCTGAGGCGGTGGGCGCACGCCCCCGGCGCCCCCCCGCGTTCTTTGGCCATGCCGTACGCGAGCGCCCCCTCCCC